>JBBIJZ010000107.1:0-12407 GCA_037445715.1 Verrucomicrobiales bacterium
GCGGCGGCACCTTCCCGTTTCCACACGGCCCGGAGGGTTCGCCCCAAAATGCCCAAATCCTGTCGCAGGGAAAGATTTTCCACGTAGCGCGCGTCCAGCTCCAAGCGCTGGTCCCAGCCCAGGCAGTTGCGCCCGGACACCTGGGCCAGGCCGGTGATGCCGGGCCGGACCTCGAACCGCAGCCGTTCCCGCGGCCGAAAGTACGGCAGGTACCGCATCAACAGCGGGCGCGGCCCCACCAGGCTCATGTCCCCGTGCAGCACGTTCCACAGCTCGGGCAGCTCGTCCAGGCTGGAGCGCCGCAGGAAGCGGCCCAGCCGCGTCAGCCGTTGGCCGTCGGGCAGGGGGTTGCCCTGGGCGTCCCGGGCATCGGTCATGGTGCGGAACTTCACCAGGCGGAAGGGACGCCCCTGGAAGCCGGGTCGTTCCTGGCGGAAGAACACCGGTCGCCCCAGGCTCCACCAGACGGCCAGCGCCAGGACGATCAGCAGCGGCGCCAGGACGATCAGCGCCAGCCCGGCCAGCCCCACATCCAACAGCCGCTTGCCCGGATAGCCACGGGGGCGTGCGGGCGGCGCCGAACCTGTCCACGAATCGTTCACCGGTCGGATTGAGGGGGAAGCGAGAATCGAGGAGCGAGAATCGAGGAGCGAGAATTGGGGAGTGAGGAGTCAGGAGTCAGAGGTCAGCAGTAAGAAGCCCGTGAAGGCCGTCGCGACACGGTCCCGTTTCGCAATGCTCGATTCTCACTTCTCACTACTAGCTCCTCACTCCTCACTTCTCGCTTCTCACTTCTCGTGCCCCGCCGCTTGCCGCAAGACCGCCTCCAGTTTCTCCGCGAGCCGGGTCCGGTTGAACTCGGTGTCCCCCAGCCGCGCAGACGCCGCCGCGGCCCGCGCCAGCCAGTCCGGATCAAGCAGCGCGGCCACCAGCCGGCGCGCCGCGCCGTCGAGGTGGTGATGGTCCAGCGCCAGCCCGGCCCCTTCCCGCTCGAGAATCTCGGCCTGCCAGCCGCCGTAATTGATCACCACCGGCTTGCCGGCCGCAAAGGCGTCAAAAAACTTGTTCGCCGAGTTGGTCCGCATCACCGGCAGGTCCTGGGCAAATGAAGTGAGCACCGTGGCGGCGGACAACACCCGCGGCAGTTCCGCCCGCGGCAGCGGCGCGTAAAAAAACACCGTCCGGCCCAACAGACCCAACTCGCGCGCCAGCGCCTCGGTGGACTCCTTTTCGCTGCCCGAGCCGTAGAACAAAAACGCCACCTCCGGCGCCAGGCGGGCCACGTGGACGGCCAGGCGCACCGCCCAGTCCACGCGGTTCACCCGCCCAAAGGTGCCGGTGTACACCACCCACGGCCGCCGGCCCAATTCCCCCTGCCCCGCCCGATACGCCTGCCCTTCCGACGCCGGCACGCGGAACAACTCGACGTCACTGGCGTTGGGGATCACCGTCACTTTTTCCGGCGGCATCCCCGCGGCCACAATGCCGTCCCTCATGCCGGGAGACAGCGCCACGATGTGGGCCGCGCGCCGGTAGGCCGTCCGCTCGAGCGCCCGCGCCAGAGCGATCAGCAGGGGATTTTTCAGCACCCCCAGCTCGATGGGCGCTGCCGGCCAGAGGTCGCGCACCTCGAAGACAAACGGGCACCGGTGCCGCCGCGCCGCCCACAGCCCCGGCACGGCAATGGTCAGCGGCGTGGAAGTGGCGAACACGACGTCCACCCCGGGCACCCGGGTGCTTTCCCGCGACGCCGCGATCATGAACCGCGCAAAGGCGCGCAGCCGCGACCCCACCCCCAGCCGTTGACTGTACGGCACGCCCAGCAACCGCACCTCGATGCCGTCCACGTCCAGCACCGCGCGCTTCTGCCCCGCCGGCAACGCCAGCCCCGACCACTCGGACTGCCCGGAGACCACCGTCACCGTGTGGCCCTGGCGGACCAGATGCCGGGCAAAGGCGTACGAACGCCAGCCCGCCGTGCCGCTGCGCGCCACGAAGTACTGATGCAGGTAAAGGAGCTTCAAGGGGTCGGCTGGGATGCCGGCGGATGCGCCCGCGGCTCGGTAGTTCGCGGGCGGCCGCCAAACTCGCCGGCCTCGAGACATTCCTGGAACAGGCGGAGCTGGGCCAGGCGCGTGATGAGCCGCAGCGGACGGAACGCGGCCCTGACCCGTGGGCTCTTCCAGCGCCGCAAGGCAGGTTGCAGGTGCTGAAGGACCGGCCCCACGCCCGGCACCCCGAGCAACCGGCCGCGCCAGCGCGCCCAGTGGCGGGAAGAGTCCGGGCGACGATCCAGCGGCCGGGGGTCGGCCTGAAAAAAGTCCCGCACCAGCGCCTCGGCCGCCTCCAGTTCCAGCAGACCGTCCCACGGCAGCGCCGCCAGGGCGTCGCGCCGGGTGCGGCTTTCAAAGAAGGCCCGGAAACTATCCACCCGCCGGCTGGCGTAGTTCCAGTCCGGCAGGCTGTCGGCCTGTGTGAGCGGCGGCCGCAAGTAGGCCGGCAGATGGCGCTCGAGCACCTTGACCAGCACCTTCTTGTCCACCCGCAACGCCTCCGGCAGGCGCGACGTCACCGCCATCACCGGTTCCAGAAACAGCGGGCGGCGCGGCGTGAGCACCGGCTCCTTGTAAAAGGCCGGCGAACAGAGCCAGCGAAAGGTGTCCATCCGCAGGTAGAGGTGGTCCTGGACGTCCTTGGGCCGGGGGCTGGGGCATTCGGCGACCAGGGCCTCGAGTTCGCGCCGCAGCAGCGTGCTCACCCGCTCGCGGCCGGCCGGAGTCAGGACCGCGGCCAGGGTGGGCTGCAAGCCGTTGCGCGGCAGGCGCGTGACCGTCTCGATGGCCTCGTCCACCGTGGACGGCAGGCCGCTCATGCCGATCACATGCTCGCCCAGAAACATGCTGTCCGCCGGCACGGTGTGTTCGGCCAGAAAACCCGGCCCCGCCGCGAAGAAGCCGAGGTTGTCGCTGGCCAGTTCCGAGATCACGCACCAGGCGCGCGCCTGGTGGGGCACCCGCTCGGGGCCGTAGCGTAAAAAGCGATGCGGAACGCCGGCCAGCGCGGCCAGCTCCCGCGCCACGGTCACGTCCGAAGCGGGGACCTCGTCGGTGGCGCCCCAGGTCAGGGCTTCGGCGGGCAGGGCATCAAGCCGTTGCAACAACCCGAGCACCAGGCGCGAGTCGTACCCGCCGGTCAGGGCGATCTGCGCCCGCCCGGCCGGCCGGGCCAGCGGGGCCTGGACCGCCGCCACGAGCGCCTCGTACAACAGGTCCGCCGCGGCGCGCAGGGTGAGCCGCCGGTCGGGTTCGAACCGTTGCACCCAGGTGCGCGTCTGTTCGACCGCGCCGGTCCGCAGGTCCAGCGTCCAGCGGTGCGCCGGGGCCAGCAGGCGGACGCCCTCGAACAACGTGAGCGTGCCGACCGGATAACCCAGGTTCAAAAAGCTCACCATGCCAGCGAAGTCCATCCGGGGCCTGAGCGGCAGCAGGCGGAACAGGGCCTTGGCTTCCGGCGCAAAGGCCACGCCCTCTTCCGTGCAGGCGTACTGCATGTACAGGCTGCCGATGCGGTCGTTGAAAAAATGCAGCCGCCCCGCCGGCTCATCCCGGATGACCAGTTGGTAGGCACCGTCCAGCCCGGAAACCGCGGGCAGCCCCTGATCGAGGTACCGTTGTGCCAGTTCCTGCGTGGTGAAGCGATGCCAGCGACCGTTGCCGCGGTATTCCAGCGCGGCGCCCAGGAGCGCCACCAACAAACCGCGCTCCGGCAGGGTGAACACCTCCGGCGGGTTGCCGGGCCGGTACACCACGGCCAGGCCCTGGCGGCCGTCCCCGGTCAACACCTCGGCCCGAAACGAGGGGTGATGTCGCAGACAGGTCAGGGCGCCGGCCACGTCTGCCTCGCCGCCATCCCGGCGCAACCATCCAAGAAAACCAGCCATGCGGGGTCAGGTTTGAGATTCAGCAATCACCGCAGCGGGAACATCTGTGTGGTGCAGGCCTCTGGCCTGCATTTACGGTGGTGCAGGCGTCTCGCCTGCTGTTCGCCTGCTGTTCTTGGGCAGCCGGGACGGCTGCACCACCCCGTCGGGCTGGTAGCCCGACGGGACGGGCAGGTTGCCCGTTCCACCCGGGCCGACTGACTTCTGGCTTCTAGCTGCCCACTCCCCCGCCTCAATTCTCCCTCCTCGCTTACCCCCAACTGACCGACACCAGGCGCGGCATCAGCGGGCCGGCGCAGCCGGCAATTTGATGCGCACCCTGCCCAGTGGCGGGATGGGCAGGCCCCGGGTAATGCTGAACAGCAACCAGTCCTCCAAGGCACTTGCCTGGTGCCGACGACACTCTTCCAAGGTAATGCCAGTGGCCCACACTCCCTCCAAGCCGGGAATCTCGCCGTAGTACGGCTCGGCGTCCTCGATGAGCTCGTACCGCGCTCGTTCCATGGCGGTTTGGATATATTCCGTCAGCATGTCGTCAGGTACATCCTGGGGCACCCGCAATGGGATGGTCAAATCCATCTCAAGATAACCGGCCTTGGGCGGTTACCTCAATCCCCCGGCCGTGCGGGAAGGCGGCCGGCCGGTCTTGCCCTTGCCCACGCAAATAACTTTCCCACACCTCAACGTACCGGCGCATGCTCCGGGCCGCGTCGAAGTGCCGTTCCAGGTGCGCGCGGGCCCGGGCGACCAGTCGCGCCCGCCAGGCCGGCTCGCGCCACAACCGCCCCACCGCCGCCGCCGCCCCGACCACATCCCCCACCGCCACCACGCAGCCGGTCTCCCCGTCCTGCACCAGTTCCTCGATGCCCCAGGTCCGCGACACCACACAGGCGCAGCCGGCGGCCATCGCTTCCTTGACTGCGTTGGGCAGATGTTCTTCGCGCGACAAGAACAGGAACACCTCGGCCTCGGCCAGCCGACGGAAGACCTCGCTGTGGGCCAGGTGACCGGTGAATTCCACACCCCGCAGGCCCCGCTCCTGCACCCGGCGCTCGAGGGCCGCC
The DNA here is from genome assembly GCA_037445715.1 of Verrucomicrobiales bacterium. GTDB lineage: Bacteria > Verrucomicrobiota > Verrucomicrobiia > Limisphaerales > J093 > DSVZ01. The sequence continues at coordinate 5,005 of JBBIJZ010000107.1, forward strand.
CGCTGGGGGCCCTCGCCCATCACGCACAGGCTGGCTTCGGGCCAGTCCGTCTGTATTCGGGCAAACGCCTCGACCACCTCGGCCATGCCCTTCTCCGGCGTGAGCCGGCCGGCGGTGGCGATGCGGAAAGGCCGGCGCGCCACGCCGGGTGCCAGCAAGCGCGCGAAGTCCACACCCCGCCACACCACCTGCACCTTGTCCGCCGGCACGCCTGCCTCGACCAGCAACGGCAGGTTGGCCCGGGCGTGGGTGAACACCGCGTGGGCGGCCCGCGCCAGGGTGGTGCTGGTGGCGTAACGGGTCCGCAAGTCGTAGGCCCCCAGAAACACCGTCACCCCCACTTCCGGGCAGGTGTGGCGCACCAGCAGACCCAGCAGGGAGGCATAATGCCCCCAGAACAAATGCACCACGTCCGGTGGGTCCGCCGCCAGCGCCCGGTGAAGTTGGAACACCCGCGGCAGGGCCAGCAGGCTCTTGAGCACGTGCACCGGCTGCCGCCAGTTGTCCCGCAGGATCGTCGCCATCAACCACGCCAGGGCGGCCGGACGCCACGCCATGACGGCTAGGCCGGTCGCGAGCTTGCCGGGGCGGACGGCGTCCACCTCGAGGTCGGCGAGGTCCCATTCCTGCAACAACTCAGCCGCCCGCGGGTGGCTGGGCCGCAAGTTCACGGCCCGTACGTCCACGCCCAGCCGGCGCAGGACCCGCACGTCCGTCCCGGCGAATGTTTCGCTGGGGGCGGGAAACTGGGAAAAGACGTACCAGACCTTCACGGGGTCAGGGTGGGGCGTGGAATGGCGGGTGAATTGAGAAGCGAGCAGTGAGAATTGCGGAGCCGGGAGCCAGAAGTCAGGAGTCAGAAGTCAGGAGCGGGAAGCCCGAAAAGGCGCCGCGTCGCGACCGTGCTTCCCGATGCTCAATTCTCGCTCCACGCTTCCGGCCTCCCGCGCCTCACTCTCCGCACCGCGCGTCTGCACCGGCATCCGACCTCTGGCCTTCGACCTTCGACTTTCGACCTTCGACCTTGTGGTGCAGGCCTCTGGCCTGCAAAGCCTGCAGGCGGGACGCCTGCACCACATTTTTCCAACGCAGCCGGGACGGCCGCACCACACCGCCGGGCTGGTAGCCCGGCGGAACGGGCAGGTTGCCCGTTCCACCCATCGCTGTCCGCCGGCCGCTGGCCTACGGCATCTGGTATCTGGCATCTGGCCTCCGTCCTCCGGCCCTGCGTCCTTCCTGCGTTCCTGAGTTCCAAATCTCAAAACCCGGGAGCTCATCGCCGCGCTCCCAGCAAACGCCCCGCATACGCCTCAACCCGATCGCAGATGGCATCCAAAACCGGTTTCTGCTCCCGGCAATACCTCAGGATCTCCGCCAATTGCGCGCCGGCGTAGTCGTGGGCGATGACGTTGCGGACGTCCTTCATCTCCCGCAGCGCGGCCGCCTGAGGGACCAGACCGCGTTGCTCCGCCCGGTTGACAGTGTCCAGGAGGGTCCCCGGCGGAAACAGTTCCACGCGGTCCAGACTGCGGAGGACCTTGTTGACCAGCAAATCCACCGTCCGGGCAAAGCGGCCGGCAAAAGCCTCGGCACTTTCGAGCGCCTCGGGGGAAGCTGCTTCGAGTTCCCCCGGCAGGGCCGCCACCCGGTGGTAGGAAAAGTCGAGGTGCCGTCGGGCCCGGACCAGTTCGGCCAGGGCCTGCTCCAGGAGCTGCCGCGCCGCATCGGGCTTCACAACTTCACCCCCTGCGCCCGGGCCAGGGCGGTCAACGGTTCGTCCATTTGGTCCCGACGGCGAACCACCAGGTCCAGTTGCTGCCCGCCCAACCGGTCCAGAATCTCCCGGCGCAAGCGCAGCACCTCCCGAAACCCCAAACGGTCGGAAATCACCAGCAAGTCAATGTCTCCGCCCCGCCGCGCCGGGTCCGCGCGCGAGCCGAACAAATAAACCTCCGCCGCCGCGTCGGCCTGGCGCACCTGCTGGCGGATCCACTCGATCTCCTGCGAGCTCAGACGCATGGTCTCAGGATAAAAGCCCGATGCCGCGCACTCAACCGCCGCACTGACGCGGCGCCGATTACCAATCGGCGGTCCGACAGGCTGCCAGCCTGCGCTACCCATCTACCTGACTTCCGACTCAGACTTCGACCTTCGACTTTCGACCTTCGACCTTGTGGTGCAGGCCTCTGGCCTGCAAAGCCTGCAGGCGGGACGCCTGCACCACATTTTTCCAACGCAGCCGGGACGGCCGCACCACACCGCCGGGCTGGTAGCCCGGCGGAACGGGCAGGTTGCCCGTTCCACCCATCGCTGTCCGCCGGCCGCTGGCCTACGGCATCTGGTATCTGGCATCTGGCCTCCGTCCTCCGGCCCTGCGTCCTTCCTGCGTTCCTGAGTTCCAAATGCTTTGATCCCCACTTTTTTTCGGACTTCGGACTTCAAACTTCGGATTTCCCCACTGGCCCGGCTACGCCCCGGCGGCGCGGCGACGCCGGATTTCCCAGCGACCGCGAACGGCGTTGGGCAGCGCCAGCAACCACGAGCGCAGCCGTCGCACGCCGAAAAACCGCAGGTCCCGGCCGAGGATACGCTGGAAGACCGCGGGGCCGAATTGCGCCCGCAACGCCACGCGGTGCACCCGGCCGGTGCGCGCCACCGCTGGCGGCCGGTTCCACCACTGGACCGAGTCGCCCACCAGGGTGTAGCCCAACTCCCGCGCCAGCCGCTGGCAGGCGCGGTTCCAGTAGCCGCCCGGGGCGGACATGTACCGCACCTCCCGGCCAATCAGGTCTTCCAGCCAGCGCTTGCTGTCGGACAGCGCGGCACGGGCGAGGGCGGGAGCCAACTCCGTGACCGGCTCGTGGTGGTGTCCATGCGTGCCCAACTCGGCCATGCCGGCCAGCTCGCGGATTTCCGCGTCCCGCAGGAACCCTTCCCGGTGGAGGCAGAACTCCCGGGTCAGGAAAAACGTGGCCCGCATGTTCCGTTGAGCGAGCTGTTCGGCCACTTGGAGGAACGCCCGGTAGCCGTCATCGAAGGTCAGCACCGCGTACCGTTCCGGCCAGGGCCCGCCGGCCAGACGCGCCTCGAGACCGCCGAATCCCTCGACCACGTACCCTCCGCGGCGCAACTCCTCCAGTTGCCCGAGAAACACCGGCCAGGACAGGGTGTAGTTGTCCCGCGCCGACTCCCCCAGGTCGTGATACATGAGGCAAACAAAAGGCGCCGCCTGCATCGGGAGTCTGTCCCCTCACCACAGATGAATCGGTCCGTCCCCATCGCCGCGGGTGAAGTAGGTCGAACGACCCGCAGCCACGGCCGGTTGCACCTTGCCCGCCAGCGCCGGCGACAGGAACAGGAAGTAATTGCTCGGCCCCGGCAACATTCCGGCCCGGTCGCACGCCCGCAAAACCGGCGCGGCGGAATGATTGGTCACCGCCAGGTCCGCCCCCAGGCGGCGCATTTCTGCCAGCACCTGCCCCACCACCGCCCCTTCGGCGCCGGGCAGGGCCAGGCAATCCACCAGTGTGCCCAGGCACAGGTTGCCGAAGTAACGGCTCCCCCGCTGCCGGGCCACTACGTACACCGCCCAGCCCACCGGCTCGCCCGCAGCGTTGACCACCCGCAGCCGGCGCAGATGGGGATGGCCGTCCGGGTACAACGTGGCCAGCGTGGCGGCGGAGCGGTCGCCGATCAGCGCGTACGGCTCGCGCGCGCGTTGCCAGAGTTCATCGGCCCAGGGGCCCCAGCCGGTCAGCGGCTCGGCGCGAAATCCGGCCGTGCGGGGACGCCGTCCCGCCAGTGCCAGGGCACCGTGCAGCAGCCACAAGCCCAGCGCGCCCGGGCCGGTGACCGCCGCCACGTCGGCCAGAGCCCGCACCAGTGCGTGCCGGCAACGCAGGAACTGCAGTTCGCGCAGAAACGGCCCGGCCCGGAAGACCCGGAAGCGGAACGGCACCGGCGCGGCCTGCCAACCGCCGGCCCGCATCAGCCGCGCCACCGGCATGTCCAGACTGCCCGTGCCCAGGCCGTACACCAGCGGGTAGCGGGCGGTCACAAACTTCTGCAGCATCAACCCCAGGAAACCGAACTCCGGGTTGATCACCCCTTCCGACACCGGGTGGCCGTAAAACGCCACCTCCGTCAGACCGTGGCCGGCGAGCCAGAACGGCAGGCACTTGACCACGACGCCCCCCCGCAGTTCGCTGTCCACCCAGGCCAGATAACGCTCCAGCCGGACCGGGCTGTCCGGGTGCAGGACGTAATCCCGAAACGGCCGCTCGGCGGAGAGCCGGTGCTCGGCCCCGGCGGCGCGAAATCGTTCATTGAACGCCGCCACCGCCTCCGCGTCTTCAGGCCGGGCAGGGAGGATTTGAACGCGGGGCATGGCTTGGAGGGTGGCCCGGGCTGTTCAATCCTGCTGCACGGCAGCCGTCCCGCCAGTCACTGTGGTGCAGCCGTCTCGGCTGCAAGCCCTGCCGGCCAGAAGCCCGAACCCCCGCAAACGCAGGCCCGAGTTCCGCACCACAAACCCGTCGCCTACGCCGTGCTCCCGCCGTCCACCGGCAGGACGGCGCCGGTGATGGCCGCGGCGTCCGGTCCGCACAGAAACGCCACCGCCCCCGCCACCTCGTCCACCGTCACCCACCGCCCCAACGGCGTCCGCCGCTGGATGGCCGCGCGCTGCGCCTCGTCCAGCCCGGCCGACATCTCGGTGGCCAGATACCCGGGCGCCACGGCGTTGACGGTGATACCGGCCCGGCCCACCTCGCGGGCCAGGCTGCGCGTGAACCCGATCAACGCCGCCTTGCTGGCGCCGTACACCGACAGGCCGTTGAAGCCGGTGAAGCCGATGATCGAGGCGATGTTGACCACCCGGCCCGCGCGGGCCAGCAGCATCGGCCGCAGGGCGTACTTGGTGAGCACGAGGGTGTGGGTCACGTTGACGGTGATCAGCCCGGCGATCTGGCTTTCGTGCATCGTGGCCAGCACCCCCTCGTGGGCCACGGCGGCGTTGTTAACCAGCCCGTACAACCCGCCGAACGTGCCGGCCAGCTCCTGCACGAAATCGTGCAGCCCGGCTCGCTCGGTCAGATCCAGGGGGCGGAAGTGGATTTCCTGTCCGGCGGCGGTGGCGGCCTGCATGGCCTCTTCCAGGGCCGGGGAAAGGCGGCGGCCGGTGGCCACCACGCGGAAGCCGTCCCGCGCCAACCGGCGGGCAATGGCCAGTCCCAGGCCCCGCGTGCCGCCGGTCACCATGATGGTTTGCCGTTCCATGAAGCGCGATCACCCGCCCCGACGCCGCAATGGCTGCGGCAGCAGGCTGGTGAAAGGGTTAAACTTGGAAACCGCAGTACGACCACGAAGACACGAAGACTCGAAATCATGAGCCAATGGGTTTTCGCGAGTGGAGCGTTCCACAAAGTTCCCTCGGCGGGGCAGGGAATCGTTCCCATCCTGTCTCGCTGATCTTTGTGCCTTGGTGCCTTGGTGGTTCATCTCGACTGCGTGATTGGGGGGTAAAGGGGTGAAAGGTGAATGGGCAGGACGAGAATTGAGGAGCGCGAAGTGAGCATCGAGGAGCAGGTCTCGATGCGGCCGGGCTGTTCTGGCTCCTGACTTCTGCTCTTCGCCCCACACGCCGGGCTGGTAGCCCGGCGGAACGGGCAAGTTGCCCGTTCCACCCCGGGCCAACTGTCTTCCGGCTCCTGACTTCTGACTTCTGACTCCTGACTTCCCACTTCTCGCTTCCCACTCCTCAATTCTCATTCCTCACTTCCCCCTCCTCGCCAGCTTCCCGGTGCCTTCCACCTCGAGGGCGTCCACCACCTGGACCACCGCCGGCACCTTGTGTCGGGGCAAACGGGCGGCGCAGTGCTCCCGCACCCGCCGCGCCAGGGCCACGGGGTCGGCCACCGGCCCCACCGGCGCCACCACCGCCTCGACCAGCGCCCCGGTGATGGGGTTGCGGCGCCCGCTCACCCGCGCCAACGCAATGTCCGGCAGCTCGAGGATCACCCGCTCGACCTCCTCCGGAAACACCTTGTCCCCGCCCACGTTGATGGCGCCGCTGGCCCGGCCCAGAAAGTAAAAGCGGTCGCCGCGCCGCTCGACCAGATCGCCCGAGTCCACCCAGCCCTCGGCATCTTCCAGCGCGCCGCCGCCGATCAGAAACTGCCCGCGGACCGGCGGCCGCAGCCACAGCCGCCCCGCGGCATCCACCTTCAACTCGACCCCGCCCGGCGGCTCGCTCAGGTACCGCACCGGAAAGCCGGCGCGACCGTCCCTGACCGAAAACCCCACCCCGGCCTCGGTCGAGGCGTAGATGTGGGTGATGCGCGCCCGCGGGTAGGCGCGCGCCAGGGCGGCGAGCACCAGGTCGTCGGCGATTTCCCCGCCCAAAGTGACCTGCCGCAACGGGAGCCGCCGGCCCGCGACGGTCATCAGGATTTTCCGCCACAACGTGGGCGTGGCGGACAACGCGTCGCAACCTTCCGCCGCCAGGAACGCCAGCCGGGCTTCCAGGTCCGGCAGGTGGTCGGTGAAAATCAAGGTGGCGGGCGAGGCCAGCGCCTGCAGGAACACCTGGAGTCCGGCGAACCGGCTCAATTCGTATAACAACCCCCAGCGCCGCGGGCTCCCCTCCTCCGCTGCCCGCACCGTGCGCGCCAGCGTGGCCCAGGAATGACTCACCAGCTTGGGGGTACCGGTCGTGCCGGAGGTGGGCAGGATCACGCGGGTTTCCCGCGCCGGCCCGGCGGTGGGCGCCGGCGGCCGCGGCCCCGGCTCCAACACCGCCAACGCCGGGACGCCCTCGATCCCCCCGCTCGCGGGCGGCGGGGCGTCGGCCACAAGCACCTGCACCCCCGCCGCACGGAAAAACCCGGCGCGGAGGTCATCCGGCATGCCCGCCGGGACCAGGAGCAACGCCTGCGCGCGGCCGTCGAGCGTCAACAGGAGCCGGGCAAGGGTGGGCGCCGACCGCACGGCCAGGGCCACCACGCGGTCCTGGAAGCTTGTGGCCACGGCCGCCGACGCGGCCAGCCGTTCGTGCAGTCCCGCGGCCGACCAGCGACGGACGCCGTCGGTCCAGACCGTGTCGTCCGGGCCGAACCGCTCCAGCCAGGCGCGCAGCGGGGCGACCGCCGGGAGCGGGTCAGCCGCCGTGGAAGAAACCGGGGACATCAGGTCCGATCAGGGGGAGGGAGAATTGAGGAGTGAGGAGTGAGCATCGAGGAGCGGGAATCGAGGACCGAGAAGTGCGGAGTGAGCATCGCGCATCGAGAAGCACGTCCCGGCGCGGCCGGGCAATTCTGGCTCCTGACTTCTGACTCCTGGCTCCTTGCCGCTTACCCCCACCGCCGGGCTGGTAGCCCGGCGGAACGGGCAGGTTGCCCGTTCCA
>JBBIJZ010000107.1:12507-14530 GCA_037445715.1 Verrucomicrobiales bacterium
TTCTCGCTCCTCCGTTCTCCCTCCTCATCCCCGCTTCGCCCGGTCCTGGAAGCGCTCGTAAATGGCCACCAGTTCACCAAACGTGCGCGGGTACACCGGCTCCTCCATCAACACAAAGGGGTCGTACCCCAGCGCCTGCTCGAGCCGGGCCACCACGATGGCGTAGCCCAGCGAGTCCAGTCCCGTTTGCAGCAAGGGCTGGTCCTTGTGGAAGTCCGCCGGCGGGGTCAACCCGTTCTCCCGCATCGCGGCCGCCAGCGTGTCGGCAACCAGGTTTCGCAGGTTCATGACAAAGGACTCGGTCAGGGGGACAAGATCGCGCGGCGCGACGCCGGCGCGTGGGCGCACGGTCAGGGAAAGGACGCCAATGGCACGCCGCGGGCCTGCCGTCAGTCAGGCGGCCTGGGGCTCGGGTCGGACGCGTTGGAGCTGGTAGGAAAGGTACAGCGCCACGTCCTTTTCCCGTGCGTAGGCCGGCACGTCACGGGCCGTGACCATGTGGGCGACCAGGACCGGGAAGATGGTCCCGCACACGGGCCGCAGCGGCTCGACCCGCCGGCGCAGAAACCGGTCCACGTCGCGGGCCGACAACTGGACCTTGCTTTCCCCGATCACCCACACCGGCTCCCCGCCGCGACGACCGCGCCCGAGGATGTTGACTTCCAGGTCCCGTCCTTCGGCATCGGCCAGCCAATCGCGACGCAGTGGCTCGTCCAGGACCAGGCCAAAATCCCGGGCCAGCAGAACGGGCAGGGTGTCATAGGCCGCATTTTCGAGGGTGTAGCCCACCGTGGCCGAAAGACCGCCCAACTGCCGATTGGTTTCGTCGAGTCGGCGCGTCTGTTCCTCCATCCGGACGGTCAGTTGTTCCACCCGCTCGGTGAGCCGGGCCAGGGCCTGATCGGTGCGCGCCTGGGCGGCGGCCAACTCCTCCATCCGCACAGCCAGTTGGTCCATGCGGACCGTCAGTTGGTCCATGCGGACCGTCAGTTGGTCCATGCGGGCGGTCAGTTGATCGAGGCGTTGCTCGGTGCGCTTTTGGGCCTCGGCCAGGTCACTGACGCGTGCGGTAAGTTGATCGAGCCGCTGCTCGGTGCGCTTCTGCGCCTCGGCCAGATCGCGGACGACCTCCCGCAGCTCGGTGAATTCGGCCTTGGTCACCGTCTGCTGGAGGTCTTCGTAAAAGCTCCCCAGCACCGCGGCGAGCTTCTGGGCCGCCTTGGGCTCCAGCGCCTGACTCAGTTCCTCGAAGATGCGCAAGGTGTTGATCACGCTCCTCCACCTTGCCGCCCCGCCGTCCCCGCGTCAATGACCGGCTGGCGCGGCCCGGCAACCGTGACGCTTATTGGTTACTTGCTGCGGCCGGGTTGACCGTAGCGCAGGCGTCCCGGTCTGCCGGATCGCGGGTTTCCAAACCTGCCGCTCTCGCACGCTCGCCGGCGGTGCCGATTGGGAAATCGGCGATCCGGCAGGTTGGAAACCTGCGCTACAGCCCCGACGATCACTGGAGAGGCGCCTGGGCAACCTCAGCTTGCTTCGGGCCCGCCCCGGAACGGTCGCCCGCGCGCGGGCGCCGGGTCAGGGCGTGCAGCCATCCCCGCACCACCGGCAACGGACCATCCAGCTCGGCCTCCAGATGCCGGGCCGGCGCGTTGGGCAGGCCCATGCGCCCCAGCGCAAAGGGGTGACTGTTTTCGAGCGTGTTCACGCGGTGGGGCGGGTTGGGCAGGAAGGCGCTGCGAAAACCCAGCTCCTGCGCCAGCCGACGCAGCGGCGCATTGCAACTGCCGGCCGGAAAGCAGAACGGCGGCCGCGCCAGCCCCAGATGCTCGCGCAACGCCTCCCGCGACCGCTCCATCTCCTCCCGCGCCTCGGCGAACGGCATTTCCGCCAGCCAGGGATGCGACACCGTGTGCGCGCCGAACTCGATGCCGGCCGCGTGCAGCGCCGCCACGTCGGCCCAGGACAACATCCGGTCGCGGGGCGGCTCGACCTGCAACGCCCGGCTCCAGGCGGCCAGGCG
>JBBIJZ010000108.1:0-14407 GCA_037445715.1 Verrucomicrobiales bacterium
CTCACTGCTGCCTCCCGTAGGAGTCTGGACCGTGTCTCAGTTCCAGTGTGGCTGGTCGTCCTCTCAGACCAGCTACCCGTCTTAGCCTTGGTGGGCCATTACCCCGCCAACTAGCTGATAGGCCGCGGGATGATCATGAAGCGCCAGGCCTTGTGGTCCCCGGCTTTGGTTTGAGCAGGATGCCCTATTCAAACCACATCCGGCATTAGCCCCGATTTCTCGGGGTTATTCCAGTCTTCACGGTACATTTCCCACGTGTTACTCACCCTTGCGCCACTCCAGTGACTGAATATTGCTATCCAATCACCAGCGTACGACTTGCATGTCTTATCCACGCCGCCAGCGTTCGTTCTGAGCCAGAATCAAACTCTCCGAAATTAATACCCGATGGTAAACCACCGAGATTTGGGCCGATTTACTGCGGACGGTGCTTGTTCAGCACCAACCCAACTTGTTGCACAACTCAAATTTCAAAGAACCCAACCACGGCTATCTTCTCTGGCTTGCCGTGGGCTTTGACCTCGCAAAGCGGGGCAAAAGATAATCACACCACAGGTTCAGTCAACGATTTTCAAAAAAAAAAAAAATCCTCGTATCCAATTACAAATAAAACAGTTGCGTAATTCAGCAATGGATTTTACCATTGAACTACACTGGATTGCTGCGTAGGTGCAGCCTTTACTGCTTTGCAGGCCACAAATCGCGTTTTTGCGATACAAGTCATTTGTTATGAATAAGTTATGGCAAGATCGATTGTTACTGCTGTTTGAGGTCTAAAACAATTATTCCAACCGAGATCAAAACGCAACTGTCTGATAGCAAATTGATTGCAAGTCACTCGTGCACACCTAAAGCTCCGAGCGCAAGCATTAATCGCTCAGTCAAAATAGGGCAAAAGAACGTTTCTAGCTACCCTGAGTGCTCGTTGTCTGTCCGGCAAGGTGTTACCAAAGGTGCCGTCCTCGACTTCGATGCAAACAGATCCTTGGTATCCAATGCCTTGCAGCACAGACATGAAGTGCGCCCAATCAATGTCTCCGTAACCTGGGATTCGAGGCTGATGCCATTCCAAGGGGTAAGCGAAAATTCCCACTTCGTTCAGCCGGTCCCAACGAATTCGTACATCCTTGGCGTGGAGGTGGAACAATTTGTCTTTGAATTCCACCAACGGCGCCGTTGGATCCATAAACTGGAAAATGAAGTGGGATGGATCGTAATTCAGGCCAAAATGCTTGCTGGGGATATCTGCAAAGGCGCGCCGCCAAATGATCGGTGTGGTCATCAAGTTTTTTCCTCCCGGCCACTCGTCACGGGTGAATGACATTGGGCAGTTTTCTATACCAATTTTAATGTCGTGGTCCTCGGCAAATCGGATCAGGGGTTTCCAAACTTTCAAAAAACGAGGCCAATTGTCATCCACAGTCCTGGTCCAGTCGCGCCCAACAAAGGTGTTGACATTTTTGAGCCCCAACATCTCGGCAGCGACAATGACCTTCTTCAAGTGCTCGACAGCGCGCCGGGATACTTCCGGGTCCGGGTCCAAGGGGTTTGGGTAATACCCCAAGGCGCTGATGGTTATTCCGGCTTCCTGCGCTCGTCCAAGCACCTCATGAGCACGCGTCTTGGTAAAGCCCACTACGTCCACGTGCGTGACGCCGGCAAATTTGCGTTCGGCCTTGCCGACCGGCCAGCACATCAATTCCACGCAAGCAAATCGCTCAGCCTTGGCGAATTGGAGCACCTCGTTCAAGGAAAGGTCGGGCAAGATGGCGGAAACGAATCCAAGTTTCATGGTGAAGCGTGTTTTGGGATTTGGTTTGAACTACATTTCCGAGGGTGAACTGCGAAAAATCATTTTCCGGCACGGATTTGCCGCGGCTGCGCGGATTGCCATTCAGCAACACCAACACGACAAATTTCCTGAATAAACACATGTCCGCCCTTTTTATTGCCCACAACGATGTCGGGACGCCCATCCCCGTTGACATCCATCGCCAGCACTTGCGTGCCGACCCCGGAATTGCCGTCCACCAAGTACGGAACCCAGTCCACAACACCGCCCACCCCGCGGACCAGTTTGAACCAATACAATACCGCGGGGGCGTCGGGTTCCGGGTCACCATCCGGCCCGTGCGCCCAGAAACGTTTGCCGGTGACAAGGTCCTTCAATCCGTCGCCGTCCATGTCCACCAGGTCCAGCGCGTGCGGTTGGGTGAATTTCACCCCGTAGGGATTGTCCTCGGGCCGTTTGTTCATGAAGACATGGGACTTGAAGGAGATTTCCCCGCCGTTGTGAACCTGCTCGTACCAGGCCAATCCGTACCCGTGGGCCGCCAGGCAGGTGATCACGTCATTTAGACCGTCGCCATTCACATCGTAGGCAAACAACTGCGCCCCGCCCGCAGGTACTCCGGGATCCGACGGGCAAAAAGTAAACGGGTGAAACGTCCACACCGGGTCATCCGCCAGCGATGTCGGTTGCTCCCACCAACCATTGGATTCAAGCAGGTCGGCCCGACCATCCCCATTGACGTCCCCCACCCCCAACCCGTGGGTGAACCGGTGGTAATTCTTGTTGGGCGAAATGGGATGGAATTTCCATGGACGGGTGGGGTCCGCACGATCCGGAACCGCATAGCCGAAATACCCCTTGGAATTGCAGACCAGCTCCGGCCGCCCATCGCCGGTCAAGTCCGTCAACGTGGGCGACTCGTTGTCCACGACGTCGAACGCCAGGTGTCGCTCCCAGTGGCCCGACTTGCCCCGCGGGTTTTCAAACCACCATGCCTGCTCGCCGGGAATGCCCACAATCAGGATGTCCGCCCAGTCGTCGCCGTTGAAATCCCCGGTCCAAGTGAAAAAGCAATCCGAGTAGGCGTTTTTGTTGCCCAGCGCGCCTTCAAACCCGGGCAACCACCGCGTGGTTCCGTCGGCCAGCTTGACCTCAAACCGGTTGGTCGCCGGCCGATACTCATGCCGGCTGGTGAAATCCGGCCCGGCCCACCAGTACGGCCCGTAAACCACGTCCAAGTGGCCGTCCCGGTTCAAGTCCCCCACGTGCGGGCCCTCGGCCCAAAACTCCGGCGTAAGCTGGATCTTGCGAAAGGTGTGCAGCGTCTTCTCCGCGGCCTGGGCAAACCCCAAAACACCGCCCAATCCGCCGAGCAACAACGGTAGCCACGGGTGCATGGCCCATGTCTGGCACGCACCGCCTCGCGGGTCAAGCCGGGGACACATTCCGGGCCCGCGACTCCGCGGCGTCAGCCTCCTTCGCCGGGCAAGTATTCCCGCACGGCCCGCGACACCTCTGCCAGCCAGGCCTGACGTTGCGCCGGCGTGCTGGTGATCACCGGGCTGAAATTCCGCCGGTACACCGTGGGCACGCCGCACAAGCCGAAGACCACCTTTCGCCAGTGCACCTCCAAGGGGTCGCCAAACTGGGCTTCCTCCACCTCTTGCGGCGTGTTGGCCGTGTTAAAGATCAGCGCCGCCCGCGCGCGCAACAACCCCTCCGGCCGCGCCCCGCCCCGGCCGTCCGGCACAAACCGGTACGCCCGTCCCGGCCGCAACACCCGGTCCACCCAGCCGCACAAAATCGCCGGCGGCCGACTCCAGTAATTCGGGTGCACCACCACCAGCCCGTCGGCCGCGCAGACCTCCTCCACATGTTGGGCCACGACCGGCGGCAACACCGGCTCCCGCTCCAGCTCCGCCGCCGTGTACACCGGGTCGAACCCTTCGACCTGCAAATCATGGAAACAGACCCGGTGCCCCAGCGTGCTCAAGGTCTCCCGCGCCGTTTGGGCAATGGCGTGATTGAAACTGCCCGGCCTGGGATGGGCCAAAATGACGGACACGTTCATGACCTTTTGGCCGATGCTTCCGGGCGGCCTCCGCATTGGCAAGCGCCGGCTCCGGCGCGGCACCTCCGCCCCCCGCGTTTCCCGAGCAAAACACCCGGCGCCACCGCGCTCCGGCCGATGCGCCTCTCCGGGCCGGCCGCGTTGCCTCTCCCCCTCAAAACTCGCGCACCTTGAGATTGCGGAACCACACCTCCCCGCCGTGGTCCTGCAACAAAATGTGCCCGCGCACCTTCTCGCCGAACCCCGGCACGTCCTTGAACTTGCTGGCGGCCACCGCCGCCTTCAGCGCCGGGCTGCCCAACTCATACTCCAGGATCAACTCCCCGTTGAGCCAGTGCTCGACCCGCCGGCCACGCACCACAATGCGCGAGTGGTTGAACTCCCCCGGCGGGCGCCACCGGACGGGCACGCGCGTGGGCCACACGTCGTAAAAACTGCCGGTCACGTGTTTGGTGGGCCGGCTGGTCGCCTCCGGGTGATCGGGCATCACCAACTGGTACTCGTGCCCCAGCGCGCTCGGGCGACTCTCGGTCACAAAATACTTCACCCCGCTGTTGGCGCCCGGCGCCAGCCGCCATTCCCAGGACAGCTCGAAATCCTCAAACGTGGCCTCGGTCAGAATGTCTCCGCCGCCGCCCCGCGCCTGGTGCTTGAGACAACCCTCCTCGACCACCCAGCCCCGGGCGGGGAACGCCGCCTTCTTGAAACTGCGCCAGCCGGCGGTGCTCTTGCCGTCGAACAACAGCCGCCAACCCTCGGCTTTTTCGGCCGCGGTCAACTCGTTCACCCCGGCCAGACCGGAAACCAAACCACCCGCCATCAGCCAGCCGCCCAGCACCACCGGCGCGGAAAACAACGCGGGAAACTTCATGGCCCGGCATGTAAGGCCCCACCGGTCCCCCGGTCAAGAACGCGCCGGGGGCCGGTCCCGCATCCGGCAGAAGCCGCTTGCCGCTCCGGCGGGCGGTTCGGCAACTTCACGGCGTGCTGTTTCAGAAAGTGGCCCTCATCGGCGTGGGTCTGCTCGGCGGCTCGCTCGGCCTGGCCCTGCGCCAACGGCGCCTGGCGGCCTGCGTCCACGGCTACGTGCGCCGGGCCGCGGCCATCGCCGAATGCCGGGCCGCCGGCGCGGTGGACACGGCCGACACGGACCTTGGGGCGACGGTGCGCGACGCCGACCTGCTGGTCTTCTGCACCCCGCTGGGGCAGATGCCGGCGCTGGCCGCGCAAGCCGCCCCCGCCCTGCGCCCCGGGGCCCTGGTCACTGACGTCGGCAGTGTCAAAGGCCCGGTGGTGCGCGCGCTCGAACCGCTCGTGGCCGCCGCCGGGGGCCGCTTCGTGGGCAGCCACCCCATGGCCGGCTCGGAACGCACCGGCGTGGCCGCCGCCCGGGCCGACCTGTTCCACGGCGCGGTGTGCGTGCTCACCCCCACCCCGACGAGTGACCCCGACGCGGTGACCCTACTGACCCGCTTCTGGACCGCGCTGGGCGCGCACACCCTCCGTCTCACGCCCGAGGCCCACGACGAACTGGTGGCGCGCGCCAGCCATCTGCCCCAGGCCCTGGCCGCCACGCTCGCGCACCTGGTGCTGGACCCGGCCGCCCCGCGCGAGCAGGCCCAACTCTGCGCCGGCGGCTTCCGCGACGGCACCCGCATCGCCTCCGGCTCCCCCGAAATGTGGCGCGACATCTTCCTGGCCAACCGCGAGCCGGTGGTGCGCGCCCTGGACGAATTCGCCCGCCGGCTCGAGGCCCTGCGCCGGACCGTGGCCGCCGGTGACGCCGCGGCGTTGGACGCGTTTCTGACCACCGCCCGCACCCGCCGCGAAGCCTGGCGCCGGTCCGCCCACCCCGATCCCGCCGGGTAACCCCCGCCCGCCCGCGCCATGCCCCTGCCCGAATTGCTGGAAATTGTGCCGCCGGCCGCCGCCCCCCGGGCCGTGGTGACCGTGCCGGGGTCCAAGAGCCTCACCAACCGCGCCCTCGTGCTGGCCGCCCTCGCCGAGGGCGAGACCGAGCTGCGCGGCGCCCTCTGGAGCGAGGACACCGAAATCATGGTCGCCTGCCTCCAGGAACTGGGCTTCCTGGTCACCGTGGCCCCCGACCCGGACGAGGCGGCCAACCGCACCCTCACCGTGTACGGCCAGGGCGGGCGGGTCCCGCGCGGGGGCAGCGCGGCGCAGCCGCTCGAGCTGTACGTGGGCAACGCCGGCACCGCGGCGCGCTTCCTCGCCGCGCTGGCCTGCCTGGGCACGGGGGCTTACCGCCTGCACGGCACCCCGCGCATGCACGAGCGTCCGCAGGCCGCGCTCTTCGCGGCGCTGCGCGAACTGGGCTACCGCGTCGAGTCCCCCAACGACCGTCTGCCCGCGGTTTTGCACGGAGCCGGCCCGCGGCCGGGCCGCTGCACGGTGAGCGTGGCGGAAAGCTCCCAGTTCGCCTCGGCGCTCCTGCTGGCGGGGCGGGTCGCCGGCTGGGAGGTCACCGTGACCGGCGACAACGCGGAGGAGCAACCGTACGTCGAGATGACCCGGCACCTGGTGCGCGCCTTTCCCGCGGGCGGCGGCCGGTTCGACATCGAGCCCGATGCGTCCAGCGCCAGTTACTTCTGGGCGGCGGACTGGTTGCTGGGCGGCGCCGGCCGGGTCCAGGTGGCCCGCTGGCCCGCCTCCGGCTGGCAGGTGGACGCGCGCTTCCCGCGTTACCTGCCGCTGCCCGGGACGATCTCGCGGGCGCGGGACCTGGGCGACAGCATCCTCACGGCGATGGTGCTGGCGCCCTGGGCGGCGCATCCGGTGCGGTTCACCGACCTGGGCCGGCTGCGCGTGCAAGAGTGCGAGCGCGTGGCGGCCATGCGGGAGGGCCTGACCCGTTGCGGCGCGCGGGTGGTCGAGGCCGGCGACACCCTCACGGTGTACCCGGGCGCGGCCACGTTGCACGGCGCGACGATCGAAACGCACCAAGACCACCGCCTCGCCATGTGCTTTGCGATTCTGGGATTGAAGGTGCCGGGCCTCAAAATCCAAAATCCGGCCTGCGTGTGGAAGACCTTCCCCAACTTTTTCCAGAAACTCGCCGCCCCGCCGCCGGGCGGGTTGGGCGTGGAATTGCGCGACCCGACCACCGGCCGCCGACCGGCACTCGCCGACCTGGTGGCCCCTTGAAGGGAAGTTTTGCCATGTCCGCCTCGCGTCCGAAACCCGCCCCCTCCGCCCCGTCCCCCGCCGCGGCACCGGCGCCGATCATCATCGCCATTGACGGCCCCAGCGCCAGCGGCAAGAGCACCAACGCCCGCCTGGTGGCCCGCGCCCTGAACTTCGCCTACGTGGACACCGGCGCCATGTACCGGACCCTGGCCTGGTACTGCCTCAAGCACGGCATTGATGTGCACAACCCCCGCGCCGTCACCGCCGTCTTGCGGCGCTGGAAGACCCGCCTGGAATGCGTGGACGGCCACGTGCGCCTCCTGGTCAACGGCTATTACCCCGAGAAGGAAATCCGCACCGCCGAGGTCAGCGCCGCGGTGCCGCTGGTCGCCGCCATCCCCAAGGTCCGGGAATGGATGGTCAAAACCCAGCGGGCCTGCACGCAATTCGGCCATCTGGTCATGGAGGGCCGGGACATCGGTACGCAGGTCTTCCCCGAGACCGAGTTCAAGTTTTACCTCGACGCCACGCTGGACGAGCGCACCCGGCGCCGCCAGGCCGACGGCATCCAGGAAGACCTGGCCGCCCGGGACCACCGCGACAGCCAGCGCCGCGCCGCCCCGTTGATGGTGCCGCTGGGCGCGCGGGTGGTGAACACCTCCGGCCAAACCCCCGAACAGACCAGCGCCTTCATCCTGGCCGAAATCCGGCGGCGGTTGGCCGCGCGGGACGCGGGCCGGACGGCCGCCAAAGCGTCATGAGCCGGCCCAGGTTCAGGGGGCACGTTCTTGCGGGCGCGGACCGCAACCCGGCCACTCACGCATGAACCTGAGTTACGCGCTCGGCTGGTGTGTGGCCCGGGCGGTCTTCCGGGTGGTTTTCCGGGCCCGCTTCTACGGGGCCGAACAGGTGCCGCGCTCCGGCCCGGTCATCCTGGCGGCCAACCACGCCAGCTACCTCGACCCCCCGTTGGTGGGCGCCGGCCTGCGGCGCAAGGTCCACTTCCTGGCGCGCCACACCCTCTTCGACTCCCCGCTGCTGCGTGCCGTGCTGCGCTCCTGGGAGGTTGTGCCGGTGGATCGCGACGGCGCCGGGGCCGCCGGACTCAAGGCCATCCTCGACCGGCTGCGGGCCGGCGGCGCCATCCTGCTCTTCCCCGAGGGCACCCGCACGCACGATGGCCGCCTTCAGCGGGCGCGGGCCGGCATCGGCCTGGTCATTGCCAAATCCACCTGCCCGGTGGTGCCGGTGCGTATCTTCGGCACCGATGAAGCCTGGAGCCGGCACCAACGTTGGCCCCGCCCCCACCGGCTGGTCGTCAACTACGGCGCGCCCCTGGATTTCGCCGCCGGGCGCGCCCTGGCCCGCACCGCCGACAAAGCCCGACTCAAGGCGCTGTACCAGGAAATGGCCGACAGCCTGATGGCGCGCATCGCCGCGTTGCCGCCCTGGCGCGAGGTCCGCACCTTCCCGGCCTGACCCCCGGCTCCGCGACCGTCTCCGCCGCACGCCTCCGCGTGCGCCCCCGCCGGGGCGGACCGCCGGCTCAACTCCAGGCGAGCCGGAAAGTCCGGCCGTCGTGGGTGCGCTCGCCCGCCAGCGCCCGCAGCGTCAGGCTCACGCCGGTGCGGGTGAAGCGCGCGTCCACCCAGCCCACCGGCTGGGTGTCGCTGAAGTTGTAACCCACCGCCGGGAGGTTGATCAGGTGCAGCCGGTCCCGGCGGCTCAGGGCCCAGACGTGGGAATGGCCGAAGACAATCGCCTTCACATGGCGCTGCGGCGCCACCAGCGCAAAGAGCCGGTCGGCGTCCAGCAAGTCGCCGTCGCCGTCGCCCAGGGTGTGGTGCACGCACAGGACCACCGGCCGGTCCGCCAGCCGGGGCAACTGCGCGGCCAGCCACTGGCGCTGGGCGCGGCCGAGCAGCCCCGGGGTTTGGTTCACGTTGAAGAGCGAGTCCAGCACGACAAGGCGGACCGCCGGATGCTCGATCACCGTGATGTGTTTGCCGTTGACGCCGGCCAACTGCCCGGGAGGCGCGGGGAACACTTTCAGGAAGTTCGCCCGGTGGTCGTGGTTGCCCAGGGCGAGGTACACCGGCGCGGCCGCGGCCACGGGCGCCAGCAGGCCCTGCAACTCGCGGTAATCGGCCTCCTGCCCTTCCAGCCGGGCGGCGTCGCCCACCAACACCACGCCCTCGGGGCGCGCGGCCACCACTTGCGGCGCCACGGCGCGGAGGTTTTCCCAGGGGCGGAATCCGCGGTACGTGTTGGCGCGGTCCGCCGGCACGTGCGTGTCCGCCAGCAGGGCGAGATGCAATTCGGCCGGGGTGTGCGCGACGTCCGGCCGGCCGGTCCGGCACCCGGCGAAGACCAGACCGGCCCCGCCCAGGAGGGTGGTTTGCAAAAAGGCCCGGCGCGTTCCGGGTCGGTCAAAAAGGATGGGCATGGTGGGTCAACGTGTTTCGCGGGCGAGCCTTCCAAGCCGGCCCGCGGTTGGCAAGCCCGGCCCACAGGCGCGCCGCCCGAGGCCAACCGGCCAGGTCCGGGCGGGAAAAGGCGCCGGGCGCGTCACTCCCGCACCACCCCGCGAAAGGCCAGGACCGGCCGGTCGGCACCGCCGCTCTCGGCGCGGAGCACCACCCAACCCTCCCGCGCGGCTTCCGCCGCCACGCGCCACACCACCCGCAGCGCCTGGCGTTCCTGCGGCGGCACCGCGAAGTCCGGCTCCGGCAGATCCACGCTCCAGCCCGCCGGGGCGGCCTCGACCCTGACCCGGCCGCGCACCGGCTCGCGGCCGAAGTTGTACACCCGGAGCGTGGCTTCCCGTGCCGCCCCGGCCCGCAGGCCGTAGGCGTAGCCCTCGGACCAGCGGAGGTCCTCCACCCGCACAACCGCTTCGCGCGGCCAGTTCAGTTGCAGAACCACGGGCGAAGGCGTGCCGGGCCGGGGCGGAGCCAGGGGCGGCGGCGGTTCGAGCGGCAGCATCGCGGCCTGGCCCGCGGGCAGGAACACGAAGACCGGCGCGCCGCCGAGCGCGGCCGGCCATTCGGCGGGGAGCGTGCGCCCGAGGTAATCCGTCACCGCCAACACCTCGAGCGGCAGCGGCGGTTTCCAGGCCACGCGGGTTAGCCCGCGCGCCTCCCAGTCCACCTCGCGTTCCGCCCAGGCCACGAGCACGTCCCGCTCCACGCCGTCGGGTCGGGCGCGGAAGGCGTACAGGTGCACCTCCGGCTCCGGCCGCCAGCGGCCGAGCACGCGCGCCCCGGCCAGACAACGGCCCACCGCTGCCAGGGCCACGTAGGCCGGGCGCGGGGTGAGGTCCCGGCGGAGCAGGCCGAACTGGACGCCGTTGGGCTCGGTGTAATGGCCGAGGATGAAGTGGAAATGCCGGCGCGCGCCGGCGAACAGGCTGCCGGCATAGGACTGGGCCTGCCACTCGGCCTTGAGCCGCTCCAGGCGCGGGTCCAGGTCGAACCACGGCGCCTGCTGGTTGTGTTTGGCGCCGCGGTCGGCTTCGGTGATCCACAGCGGCCGGCCGCTCCCCGCCTCGCGCGCCGGTCCCCACAGCCCGGCGTAGGCGTGGGCCCAGTCGTAGGTGTGGAGGTTGTAGGTGTCGAAGTACGGCCAGGTCTCGTTGGCCAGCACGCCGGCGGTGTGGGCGGGCGTGGGCACGGCGGCCGTGACGTTCCAGCCCACGATCACGTCCGGGTCGCCGGCCTTGAAGCCCAGCCAGGCCGCCTTTTGCCACGCGCACATCTGGTCCACCGTGTGGCCGCCGAACGTGGCAATGTTCGCCTCGTTCCACGGTTCCCACGCGGCGACGCGGCCCCGGAAACGCTCCGCCAGCGCGCGGCCCAGGGCGTGGACGTGCCGCAGGTCGGGGGCAAACCGCCCGGTAGCGTCCGGCGCCCCGCTCGCCCAGGGCGGGGTGTCGTGGAAGACCTGCAAGACCTTCAGGCCCGCGGCGTGCTGGACCTCGGCCGCGGTGTCGTAGGTGGTGACGCGGGCCACCAGCGGCCCGGGCGCGGGCTGAAGGTCGCGCCAGCGCAGGCGGTCGCGCACCCAGTTGACGCCGGCCAGCGCGGCGAGACTGGCAAAGCGCTCCTGACCGGCGCGGTCGTTAGGGGCGAACCACGCCGCGGCCACGTCCAGGCCCACCGGCGAATCCCCGGGCACGGGCGCGGCCAGGCGACGAAGCACCGCGGCGGTGGTCCAGACCGCGTTGGTGCGGGCGGGCGTGTCGAACTCGATCCGGTACCATCCCACCCCCAGCGGGCCAAGCGCCAGCGGCGACCGCGCAGCCGGTGCAGCGGGCTCCAGCGCTCCGCGGCGCAGTTCGCGGCCCGCATCGTCGAGCACGCGCCAGCGGTGGGCATCTGCCGGCAGACCTTCAGGCAGGTGCGCGGTCACCGGTTCGCCTTCGAGGAAGATGTTGCCGGGGTGCTCGGGCAACGGCGCGGGGATGCGGCGTGTGGGCGGCGCCGGGGCGGTTTCGTCGGCCTGCGGATGCAAGCGGGCCCGCACCGCCGCGGGGTCATCGGTGATGATGCCCGCCACGCCCCGCGCCACGAGCGCGGCGGCCTCGGCGGGGTCGTTGATGGTGTACACCCACACCCGCAGACCGGCGGCGCGGGCATGGGCCACGGCCGCGGCGGTCACCTGGCGGTTCCAGACGACCAGTTGCGCGCCGAGGGCCCGGATTTCGGCAATGTCCTCCAGCGTGAGGACCTTTTCCTCGTCGGTCAGTCTCCGACCCGACCGCGTGGAAGGCGGCCCGAGCGCGCCCAGGATCAGTTCCGGTGCGAGCCGGCGGGCGGTGCGCAGGAAGTCCCAGTCAAAGGATTGCACCACCACGTGCCCGAGCCAGCCGCGGGCGTGAAGCAGGTCCACCAGGGTCTCGGCGTCGCCGGCTTTGCGTTCGATGAGCGTCACGCCACCGGCCTGAATGGTC
Organism: Verrucomicrobiales bacterium; assembly: GCA_037445715.1. Classification (GTDB taxonomy): domain Bacteria; phylum Verrucomicrobiota; class Verrucomicrobiia; order Limisphaerales; family J093; genus DSVZ01. The sequence continues at coordinate 11,962 of JBBIJZ010000108.1, forward strand.
TCGAGGGCCTCGACCAGCGTCGGCAGGCGGGTGCCGGCAAACGCGGGCGCAAACCAGCGTCCGGCGTCGAGCGCCGCCAATTCTTCCACGCGGCGCAAGCGGACCGGCAGGTTCGTGGCGGCCCAGCGGTTGGTGGCGTCGGTGGTGCGATCCAGCGTGTTGTCATGGAGGACCACCGGCACGCCGTCCGCCGTGGGGTGGTAATCGAGCTCCACCAGGTCGGCGCGCGCGGCCAGCGCCAGGCGGAAGGCCGGCAGCGTGTTTTCCGGGGCCTGCCGGCTGAAGCCGCGATGGGCGATCACCAACGGTCCGGGCCGCGCCACCAGTGACGCCGCCGGGGTGGTCAACGCGGCGGGCGGGGCCGTTTCCCCCGGTTGGGCGTCGCCCGGGCGCAGACCGGCCAGCACGACCAGGGCCAACCGGGCGCGTCGCAGGGTGGCGAAGGGCGAAGTCACGATTCGCCGCCGAGTGTAGATGGCTGTGTCGGGGCCGCCAAACCGGAATTGGTTCAAAGCCGGCTACAGCAGCGCCGGCTCTGGAAGGAACGGGCGCCGCAGCCGTCCAACTCGCGCTCGGAACCATCCCGAGGGTGAAACGGGCAACCTGCCCGTGGCGGCGGGCTACCCGGCCGCCGCAACCCGGGCGTTCGGCCTTCCCTTGGGCGGGTATGCCGGACTGCAAAACCCGGAGGGGGCCGCGCGGCAGCGCGGCCGGAATCCGGCGCCGACGCAGCGGCGCCCTGCCTGGTCGGTCCGGTACCGGGCCGCGGTTGGGCAGAACACGCCGGGGGTGCCGCTGGATTTGGCGGGACGGGGCGCGGGCGGATCCCCCAACCGCAACCCAGCCCCCGGAGAGCTCGTCTGCGCCAACCAACCGGCATCACTCCAACGGCCGGATGACCACCGCGCCCTGGAGCACGCGGGCGGTGCAGGCCAGGCGGTACCGGGCGGGGTCCCGGCCGTGGGCGCGCAACACATTCAGCTCTTCGGGGCCGGGCGGCGCGAGGTTCTCCATGCCCCGGACCACGATCACCGCGCAGCCCCCGCAGGAGGTGTTGAAGCAACCGGCGGTCATCTCGACGCCGGCGTTGTGCCCCGCGTCCAGGAGACTTTCGCCCGGGGCGACCTCGGCCGTCAGGTCCACGGGGAGGAGGGTCACTTGGGGCATGGTCCAGGGTTGTTGCGGGTACGCGGCGCCGCTTTCCTGCAATCGGTCCCGCTCACCCGCCCGGTGCGCACACACCGGGCCGGCGGGCTGCTTGGGCTTTCACCGTGGCGAGTCTTGAAACGGCCCACCGCCCTGTCAAGCCGGGCGCGGCGGGGAAAGAGTCAGGATTCAGGAGACCGGAGCGAGAAGCAAACCGCGGAAGCAAGCGTTGGCGGCCGGGTGGAAACCGGCCCACGGCCGGCGCCGGCCCGGAATGCGGGGCCGGTCAATCCGCGCTCACGGTCAGCCCCGGCACACTCGTCCCGTCCAGCCCGCGAATGCGGCAACACGCCGCCCAGCCGCCGCCGTACTGAACCACCTTCAACAACAACGTGTTTTCGCCTTCGCGCAGGTCCACCTCCACCCGGTCCTGCCCCGGCACCAGCCCGCGGTCCACGTCCGCCCGGTGCACCACCCGGCCGTTGAGCCAGACCTTCAGGCCGTCGTCGCTGCCCAGTTGCAACTGCACCCGCTGCGCGCGCGGGCTGTGCACCGTGGCCCGCAAATAGGCCACGCGCTGCTCGCCGCCCAACCGCCCGGCCAGGTCCACGATCCCCCCCGGCGCCGTCACCCGTTGCCACTCCACCGGCCCGCCGGTCTCGGGCGGAAACTCGAGGTCCATCAACCTGCCCGGCCCGGACGCGGTAAACGGCCCGGCCAGCCGCCAGACGCGGATGAAGTCCCGGTCGCGCTCGAGCGCGTCGAGGGTTTCGCGCGCCAGGTTCTGCACCGCGGGGCTGCTTGTGGCCGCGCGGGCGCGGGCCAGCGCCGCACGGGCGCGGTCGGGGTGGGTGGCGGCCAGTCGCGCGGCCCATTGGGCGGCGGCCAGCGCGGCGTCCTCGCGCAACGCCTCCTCGGCCAGCAGCGGTTCCACCAGGTCCAGCGCCGCCGGTTCGGCCAGGTGTGACAACCCGGCGAGCACCAGACGTTTCTCCTCGGGCCGCGCGGCCGCGGCCAGCGCGCGCCGGTACACCTCGAGCAGGCGCGCCGGCGGCAGGTTGGTGGCCTGGTCCGCGAGCGCCGTGACCCCCCGCAACGCCACGATGCGCCGCGTGGGCGATTGGGCGGTCTCGGCCAGTTCGAGCAAATCGGGCAACGGCCCGGCGTCCGGCCAGCCGGCCAGCGTGGCCAGGGCTTCGGACTGCACGGCGGCGTCCGGGTCGCGCAGCGCCGCGCGCACCGCTGCCAGCGCCTCCGGTCCGCCCAGTTGCCCCAGGCCGGCCAGCAAGGTCCGCCGGGC
>JBBIJZ010000109.1:0-14182 GCA_037445715.1 Verrucomicrobiales bacterium
CCCCCGGCGCCGCCCTCCCGGCACGGCTCAGCGCGGCTCGCGCGGCGGGCGCCGGAACTCCGGACGCACGGGCAGCAAACTGGCCGCCTCCGCCACCAAATCGGCCGCACTGCCCCGCGGCCGCCACAACACCCGGTGCTCCGGCAAAAGCTGCAGCACCACGCCCTCGACCGCGCCGCGCAGCGTCTTGACCCGCATGCCCGGCCGCAGCGCGTCCTCCGCCCAGAGGCCCTCGACGATCTCGACCAGGCTCGCGCGCTCCAGCGCGCCGGCCACGTAATCGGCCACCGCCACCAGGATGGCCCGGCTGCGGGCCGGCGGCAGATGGAGCAACCAGGGCTGCATCAACTCCCGCCCGATGGCCGCAAAGGTCGCCGCGTTCTCAAACAGAAACGGCGACCGCTCCCGGCATTCCCGCAGAAAATCCAGCGCCGCCCCGAGCGTTTGCTCCATCGCTTGCGCCGCCGCCCAGGCCAGGGCCACCGCGGCCTGCGTCTCCGGGTTGGGACCGTGCAGCGCACACTCGCGCTCACAGGCCGCGCGGTTGTGGCGGACCACGTCGGCCCAGTCCCGGTCCCGGAAATGCGCCTCCCGCCGCCCCAGGGGCGAGGGAGGCCCGGCACGGCTGCCGCCGCGGGGCGGCACCGACGGCGTCTGGAACGGTTCTGGAGTCATGGTCTTCGGGACCGGCGGACCCGCCGGCCGGGCCTCACCGAATGAAGCCCCGGGCCTTGAGCCAGTACAGGCAGTCCGCGGCCCAGGGATGCGTCCGGGCAAAAGGGGGCTTGTCGCCCAGGCCCAGCCCGTGCCCGCCCTTCTCGTAGATGTGCAGGTCAAACGGCACCCCGGCGCGCCGCAGGGCCGCCGCAAACTGGAGCGCGTTTTCCACCGGCACCACCGGGTCCTCCCACGTGTGCCACAGGAAACACGGCGGCGTGTCGCGGCTGACCTGCCTCTCGCCCGAGAGCCACTCCACCAGCTCGGCGGGTGGATTCGGACCGAGCAAATTGTGCTTCGAGCCCGCGTGGGTGAACTCCCCCAGCGTGATCACCGGGTAGCACAAAATGCCCAGGTCCGGCCGCGAGCTGACGCGTTCCACCGGGTCCGCGGCGTCCGGCCGGCCGGCGTCGAAATGGGTCAGCAGCGTGGACGCCAGGTGCCCGCCGGCGGAACTGCCCATGATGCCGACCCGACGCGGGTCGCACCCCCACTCGGCCGCGCGCGCGCGCACCGTGCGCACCGCCCGCGCCGCGTCCTGGAGCATCGCCGGGTGCCGGTAACCGCGCGAGCCCAGGCGGTATTTCAGGACGAAGGCCGCGAGGCCGTGCTGGTTGAGCCAGAGCGCGTAGTCGCGTCCTTCGTGGGCCGCCAGCCCGCCGTAGCCGCCACCGGGGCAGACCACGATGGCCGCGCCGCTGGCCGTTCCCGGCGCGGGCAGGTAGGGCGTCAACGTGGGGCGGTCAGCGTCTTCGTCGCCCAGCGCGCCGGGGGCGGCGCCGGGCCACAGCGGGATGGGGGGCAGGGGTTCGGCCAGGCCGGCGACTCCGGCCAGCCCCAGCAGCGCGACCAGGCGGGACCAGGGTTTCATCGGGACGGGTGGTTTTCCCGGAGCTTTAACCGGCCCGGGCCGCCGGGCAAGCGCGGCGAGGCCCCCGCACGGCGAACCGTGTGGGTCGCCGAATGCTGAAACCGGAACGGCCCGCCCCGTGTCTTCTCGGGCATACGGCGCGGGCGGGGCCGGAACGCCGCCGGGCCAAAATCCCACGGAACGATTGCCCATGACGGTGCTCAGCAAATTCAGCGGGGTGGTGGTGGGCATGCTCTTCGCCCCCGCATTGGGCGCGCGCTTCCACGCCATCTGCGGCGAGGACGAACTGGTGGTGGGGCTCCAGCCGTTGCGGATCATTCAGGGCGGAGCCCCGGTGCGGGTGCGCGAGCTGGTCCTGCGCTGGGCGGGGCGGCACCACGGGGAGTTGCTGCGCGCCTGGCAGGCCTGCAGCCAGCGGACGCGCCCCCGCGCCATCGCCCCGTGGCCGTGAGCACGCCGCCGCGCCAACCCACCCCTCCCACGCCCATGAAATTGTTCTGCGCCTTCCTGCTGTGGTGCCTGCTGCTGGTCTGGTGCTGGCCGCTGGCGTTGCTGGCCGTGTTGCTATTCCCGCTGGTCTGGCTGTTGATGCTGCCCTTCCGGCTGGCCGGTGCGGTGCTGGGTGGCCTGCTGGCGCTGGTCCGCGCCCTGTGTTACCTGCCCGCGCGCCTGCTCGGCGGCCGGCCGTAGGCTCAGGCGTTGTCCTGTTCCACCGCCTGGCGGAGGTCGGCGAGAAACTCGGGCAGCGCCGACTCGACGCGATTCCAGTTCGGGATGAGCGGCGCGGACAGCGGGTCCTCCAGGTACTCGCGTGCCGCGCGCCGGATGCTGCGCACAAAGGTGCTCACGGCGCTTTCCTCCTCGTGCCGGGGGTAGTGCAGGCCGTTGATGGCCGAATCGGCGTTGTAGAACCGCAGCGTGTCCTCGGCCTGGCGGCTGTAGGCGCTGAGCAGGGTGTCAAACAGGCCGGCGTCCAGCTTGATGCCCTCGGCGGCCATGCGGTGAAAGAGCGAGGCGGCAATGTCCGCGGCCATGCGGTTGAGGCCCTTGTCCGGGTCGCGCGGCGAGATTTCCTGGTGCTTGTGGTCGTAGTTCTGGCACAGCTCGCTCTGACAAATGGCGCGGGGGGCGCAGTTGCGATAGACCTCCGCCAGCAGCCCCACCTCGACGGCCCAGTCGTGGGGGATGCGCACCCGCCGCACCAGGTCCAGGTCCATGGCAAACTCTCCGGCCAGCGGGTAGCGGAAGGTGTCCATGTACACCAGGTACGGGTGGGGACCGAGGATGCTTTTGAGCGCCCGCACCAACGGGGTCATCATCAGGCGCATGACCCGGCCGTTGAGCCGGTCGGTCACCCGGGCGTAATAGCCCTTGCAAAAGTCGAACCCCAGGCTGGGGTGGGCCACCGGATACACCAGCCGGGCGAGCAGTTCGCGGCTGTAGGTGAGGATGTCGCAATCATGCACCGCCACCATGCGCGCCTTTTCGCAGGCCAGCACGTAGCCGAAGCAAATCCACAGATTCCGCCCCTTGCCCCCGGCCCCGGCGCTCAGGTCCGCCTCCTCCAGCCGCGCCAGCAACGCCTTCAGGCGCGGCCCGTCATTCCACAACAGCGCCGTCGGCTGGGGCAACTGCCCGAACAGCCGCCGCGCCTGCTCGAACTCCGCCCGGCGCGTCGCGCCGTCCACCCCCACCACCACCTGGGCCAGGTAGGGCACGGCCTTGAGTTCGCGCACGATGTGCCGCAGCGCCTTCGACCCCAGCTCGCGCACGTGGCAGGGCAGCACCAGGGCCACCGGCGTCTCCTGCGCAAACGCCGTCAACTCCCGCTCCATCCGCGGCACGTCGGACGTGCCCAACCGATGCAACGTGGCAATGGCGCCGGTTTGAAAAAAGTCGGACATAAGCGACCCGTGTTGTCTTGCCCGAGAACGGCCTCACGCCGGGCGGGGCAAAAAAAACGACGGCGGCCCGACCGTCGCGCCAAACCTCCGGGAGTTCCCCCGTCCCGGACCCTTCCGCCGGCCGATGCGGCCGGCCCAAGACCTCAGTCTGAACGCGATTCTCCGTTCCGGCGGCGGCACTCGTCAAGCCGCGAACCCGGGAATTGCTTCCAACGCCGCCCTCGCGTGCAATACCGCCCGCGGTGCGGCTGGTCATCGTCCATCATCATTTTCGCCCCGGCGGCGTGCGGCGGGTCATCGAAGTGGCCGCGCCGCATCTGCTCGCCGGTGCCCCGGCGCGTGGCACGGCCGTGGTGCTCGCCGGCGGCGAAGCGCCCGACACGCCCTGGTGGGACCGCTTCACCGCCGCGCTGGCGCCGGTGCCGGTCTCCCTGTTCCTCGAACCCGCCTTCGGCTACCTGGCCGAGCAAAGGCACCGGACCGCGGACGTGCGCGCCCGCTGCCGGCGCGCGCTGGCACAATTGCTGGGAGACGCCGGGGCCGGGCCGACGGTGGTCTGGGCGCACAACCTGAGTCTGGGTCGAAACCTCCCGTTCGCCCGGGAACTGGCCCGGCGCTGCGCCGCGCGCGGTATCCCGCTGCTGGCCCACCATCATGACTGGTGGTTCGACCACCGCTGGAGCCGCTGGCCCGAAATGCGCCGCGCCGGTTTCCGCACCCTCGAGGCCGTGGCCCGGGTGCTCTTCGGCGGCGCAACCATGCAGCACCTGGTCATCAACGCGGCCGACGCGGCGATGCTCCGTCCCGCGCTGGGGCCTCGCGTGGTCTGGTTGCCCAATCCCGTGGACCCTCCCGCGCCGGTGCCGGCCCGGTCGTGCGCCGCCGCCCGCCGCTGGTTGCAGACACAGGTCCCCCGCGGCGCCCCGGTCTGGCTGGTGCCGGCGCGGCTGCTGCGCCGCAAAAACCTCGCCGAGGCGCTGTTGCTGACGCGGTGGTTGCGGCCCGGGGCCTGGCTGGTGACCACCGGCGGGGCCAGCTCGGCCGAGGAAGAACCCTACGCGGCGCGCCTGGCCGCGGCGGCCCGCGCGCACGGTTGGCCGTTGCGCCCGGGCGTGCTGGCCGGTGACGAATCCACCCGGCCCGGACTGCCCGCGTTGATGGCCGCCAGCGAGGTGCTCCTGCTGACCTCGTTGGTGGAGGGTTTCGGCCTGCCCTACCTCGAGGCCGCGGCCGCGCGCCGGCCGTTGATCGCGCGGGCGCTGCCGAACATTGCGCCCGATCTGGCGCGGTTCGGCTTCCGGTTCCCGCAAACCTATCGCGAGGTGCTCATTCCCGCGGAACTGTTTGCCTGGCGCGCCGAGCGCGCGCGCCAGGCGCGGCTTTTCCGGGTCTGGCGCCGCAACGTGCCCGCCCCGTACCGGCGCTGGGTTCGGACGCCGGACCTGCTGGAAGCGGACCAACCCGGGCCGGTGCCGTTCAGCCGGCTGACCCTGAGCGCGCAGTTGGAAGTGCTGGTTCACCCGCCGGCCGTGAGCCTGGCCGCGGCCGATACCCTGAATCCCTGGTTGGGGGTCTGGCGCGAGCGGGCCGCCGCCGGCGGGCTCGAAGTCAGCGCCTGGCCGGCGGGGGCGGAGCGTTGGCTGGGGGGCCGCGCCTACGCGCGCCGGTTTTTCCGCGCCTGGCGGGCCGCCCGCCGGTGGCGCGACGCCCCCCAACCCGCGGCCGCGCGCTGCCAGGCCGACGCGGTGCGCACGCGTCTGGCACTGGACCGACCCTACCCGTTGCTATGGAGTCCCGCCGCTTGAACATCCGCGCCGTCATTTGCGACGTGTACCAGACGCTGCTGGAGGTGGGCCCGCCGCCGCCCGACGCAGCCGCGCAGTGGGCGGCGTTGTGGCGGCGAACCCTGGGCCAGGAACCGCCGTTGTCCCTGGTCGAGTTTGCCGCGGCTTGCAGCCGGGTCATCGCCCGCGAGCACGCCGCGGCGCGCGCGTGCGGGATTGCCCACCCCGAAGTGTGGTGGCCGGCGGTGGTGGCCGAGGTGCTGCCGGTCTTGCGGTCGCTGGCGCCCGCGCGCCAGGCGGAGTTCATCGCCGCGCACATGCAACTGGGCCGCACGTTGCGGCTGATGCCCGGGGCGGCGGCCGCCCTGCGGGCGCTGGCGGGGGCGGACCTGGCGCTGGGGCTGGCCTCGAACGCCCAGGCGTACACCTGGGGGGAGCTGGACGCCGCCCTGCGGGGCGCGGGGTTGACGCCGGACCTTTTTGCACCGGACCTGCGCTTTTGGTCCTGCCAGCACGGCTTCAGCAAGCCCGATCCCCACGTCTTCCGCATCCTGACGACGCGCCTGGCCGCCCGGGGCATCGGCCCGGCCGAGACGTTGATGGTGGGTGACCGCGAGGACAACGACCTTACCCCGGCACGGGCGCAGGGCTGGCAGACCTGGCGGCTGGGGGCTACGAATCCGGACGGCTCGCCCGGGGGCGACTGGGCGGCCTTGCGTCGCTGGCTCGAAGAGCGCGGCGGCGTAAGCGGTCGGGGTTGAATTGGGAACTCGGGAAGTCGGATTGCGGATGGGGATGCCCGATACCGGTAGCCGCCGCGGTGACGCGGCGGACCTCCGCTCCGCCGGGTCGCGCCCGCCGCTACGCTGGGCCACAGCGTAGCGCAGGCTTCCCAGCCTGCCGTACCGCCGGCTTCCAGCCGGCATCTGGCGTCTTCGGATGAGGAGCGCGACCGCCCCGGTCGCTGCGGAACCCGCGTCGCGGTTGCCGGTGGGATGGGAGCCCGGTACGCTCTGCCCCATGCATCCACTGCACTTCCTGACCGGGCTGGCCCTGCTGGCCGGAAGCCCGGCGCTGGCCGAGGATTGGAACTGGCCGCAGTTCCGCGGCCCGCGCGGCGACGGGCACACCACCTCGACCGGCCTGCCGTTGCACTGGGGCGAGTCCAGCAACGTGGTCTGGCAGACGCCCATCCCGGGCAAGGCCTGGGCCTCGCCGGTGATCTGGGGCGACCAAATCTGGCTGGCCAACGCCACCGAGGACGGCACCGAACTTTCCGCGGTGTGCGTGGACCGGGACAGCGGGCGGGTGGTGCGGGACCTGAAGCTGTTCACGGTCGATAACCCCCAGTTTTGCCACAAGTTCAACAGCTACGCCTCGCCCACGCCGGTGCTCGAGGCGGGCCGGCTCTACATCACCTTCGGCGCGGCCGGCACGGCGGCGGTGGACACCCGCACCGGCGCGAAGCTCTGGGAGCGGCGGGACTTCGTCTGCAACCACTACCGCGGCGCCGGCTCCTCGCCCATCGTGTACGGGGACCTGTTGATCCTGCACTTCGATGGCAGCGACCGGCAGTACGTGGTGGCGCTGGACAAGCACACCGGCCGGACGGTCTGGGAACGGCCGCGTTCGATTGATTTCCAGGACCTCGACGCCCAGGGCCGGCCGATGATCGAGGGCGACCTGCGCAAGGCCTTTGCCACGCCGCACGTGGCAGTGATCGAGGGCCGGCCCACGTTGCTGAGCCAGGGCGCCAAGGCCTTTTACGCCTACGACCCCCTCACGGGCGAGGAGTGGTGGCGCGTCGAGGAACGCAACAACCACTCGGCCAGCACCCGACCGGTCCTGGGGCACGGGCTGATCTTCGCGCCCAGCGGGTTCTCGAGCGGGCAGTTGCTGGCCATCCGCCCGGGCCGCCCGGGCGAGGTGATTGACGCCAACGCGCCAGCTCGGCCGGACACACAGTTGCAGGTGGTGTGGATGACCCGCCGCGGCGTGCCCAAGAAACCCTCGCTGGTGCTGGTGGGCGAGCGGCTCTACGGCGTCGAGGACGGCGGCGTGGCCACGTGCTGGGAGGCGCGCACCGGCCGGGTGCTGTGGAACGAGCGGCTCGGCGGCAACTACTCGGCCTCGCCACTGGCCGGGGAGGGGCGGGTGTACTTCTTCAGCGAGGAGGGCAAGACCACGGTGGTGGCCGCGGACACGCCCGCTTTTCACAAGCTGGCGGAGAACCAGCTCGGCGACGGTTTCATGGCCTCGCCCGCGGTCTCCGGTCGGGCGTTGTTTTTGCGCAGCCGCTCGAAGCTGTACCGGATCGAGGCGCCGGGCGCGCCGGCGGGCGGGGCGTGAGGCTCCCGGGAGAGCCGCGCCGCGCGCGGCTAAACCGCCACCGGGGCCTTGATGGGCGGGTGGGGGTCGTAACCCACCAACGTGAAGTCCTCGAAGACGAATTCCTCGAGCGAGCGCCGGGCGGGGTTGAGCCGCAGGCGCGGCAGCGGGCGGGGTTCGCGGGTGAGCTGGAGCCGGGCCTGTTCGAGGTGGTTGGTGTACAGGTGCAGGTCGCCGAAGGTGTGGATGAACTCCCCGGGTTCGAGGCCGGTGACCTGGGCCACCATGAGCGTGAGCAGGGCGTAACTGGCAATGTTGAAGGGCACGCCCAGAAACAGGTCGGCGCTGCGCTGGTAGAGCTGGCAGCTCAGGCGGCCCTCGGCCACGTAGAACTGGAACAGGGTGTGGCAGGGCGGCAGCGCCATCTGGTCCAGCTCGCCCGGGTTCCAGGCGGTGACCAGGAGCCGGCGGCTGTCCGGGTGGCGGCGGAGTTCCTCGATGACACGGCGGATTTGGTGGATCGAGCGGCCGTCGGCGGTGCGCCAGTCGCACCACTGGGCGCCGTAAATGCGGCCCAGGTTGCCCGCGGCGTCGGCCCATTCGTCCCAGATGGTCACGCCGTGTTGTTGCAGCCAGCGCACGTTGGTGTCCCCGCGCAGGAACCAGAGCAGCTCGTAGATGATGGATTTGACGTGGAGCTTCTTGGTGGTGAGCAGGGGGAACCCCGCCCGCAGGTCGTAGCGGGTCTGGGCGCCGAAAACCGAGAGCGTGCCCGTGCCGGTGCGGTCGGCCTTGGGGCGACCGTGTTCAAGCACAAGGCGGAGCAGGTCCAGGTACTGGCGCATGGGGACGGGCGTCGCGGCGGGTTTTCGGTTAAAGCCAAGCGCCGGGCGATGCAAGCGCGGAATGCGGCGCCGCCGGCGGGAGCGTGGCGGGCGCCGCGGGCCGGCCGGGGGCCGACAGCAACCTTTGACACGTTGGTGCAAATCCCCAAGACTCGAACCATGCGGACAGTAAAGGTTCCCTTGGGCGAACGGAGCTATTCGATCGTGATCGGCCGCCGGGTGGCGGACCGGGTCGGGCGCGCGTGCGAGAAACTCGGGTTTGCCGCCCGGTGCGCGGTGATCACGGACGACCAGGTCGGCCCGCGCCACAGCCCGCGGGTGCTCGAGAGCCTGCGCAAGGCCGGCTTTGAACCGGTCCTGCTGACCCTTCCCGCCGGCGAACCGGCCAAGAACCTCCAGCAGGTCGAGACGCTTTATCACGAACTGGCCGCGCACCGGCTCGAGCGCCGCTCGTGCCTCGTGGCCCTGGGCGGCGGCGTGGTGGGCGACGTGGCGGGCTTCGTGGCCGCCACCTACCTGCGCGGCCTGCCCCTGGTGCAACTGCCCACCACGCTCCTGGCCCAGGTGGACAGCTCGGTGGGCGGCAAAACCGGCGTGAACCTGCCCGCCGGCAAAAACCTGGTCGGCACCTTCCATCAACCCCGCCTGGTGTTGTGCGACCTGGCCACGCTCGACACGCTGCCCGAGCGCGAGTTCCGCGCCGGCATCGCCGAGGTCGTCAAGTACGGCATCATCCGCGACGCGGCATTTTTCAGCCAGATCGAGAACGACCTGGACCGGCTCCTGGGCCGGGAGGAAGCGACCCTGGGCGCGGTGGTGGCGCGCTCGTGCGAAATCAAGGCCGAGGTCGTGGCACGGGACGAGACCGAGGCCGGCCTGCGGGCCATTCTCAACTTTGGCCACACCATCGGCCACGCGCTGGAGGCCATCACCGGCTACAACCAGTACCTCCACGGCGAGGCCATCGCCATCGGGCAGGTGGCCGCCGCGCGGCTCTCCAGCCGCCTGGCCGGGCTGCCCGAGGCGGACGTCGAGCGCATCCGCGCGCTGTTCGACCGCGTGGGCCTGCCCACCGAGGTCCGGCTCTCCGCCGCCCAGAAAAAAAGCCTGCTCCAGGCCATGCAGCTCGACAAAAAGGTCAGCGGCGGCCGGCTCAAGTTCGTCCTGGCCGAGGCCATCGGCCAGGTGCGCTGGGGCGTGCCCGTACCGGAAAAGGCGGTGCTCGAGGCGCTCTCGGCCTGAAGCCATGCCGGTGAGCGAAACCATCGTCCGCGAGTGCTTCGAGCGGCGCGGGTTTCTCGTGCGGCAGGGCCGCAAGCATGTGACCCCCGGGGTGCGCGCAGAGGCGGACTTTGACCTCCTGGTGCTCAACCCGCGGCCGGTCGTGGCGGACGGCCCGTTGCCGTTTGTCCTCGATCCCGCCGACCTGGCGCGTCTGAGCCGCGCCGTGGTGGTGGTGTGTGGCGGGCATACCGAGACCTTCAGTCCCGCGCGCCTGAGCGCCCACCCCGAGTGGTTCCGCCTGGTCTCGCCCGCGAGTTTCCGGCAGGCCGTGCGCGCCCTGGGCGAGGGGCCGCCGCCCGCCCGGTTGCTGGTCTTGCCCGGTCTGCCCCAGGGCGAGGCGCTGCGCCGCGAAAGCCTGGCCCTGCTGCGCGCCAAAGGGGTGGATGCGGTCCTGTTGTTTCGCGCCGTGCTGGGCGACCTGATCGAACACGTCCGGCCCAACCGCAATTACGTGAAGTCCGACCTGCTCCAAACCCTGCGCCTGCTCAAGCACTACGAGTTCTTCCGCGAGCCGCAACTGGACCTGTTCAAGCCGCTCCGCCGGCGGCGGCGGGCGGCGGACCGTGGCGCACTTCCACCGCCAGACCGGCCCCGGAACGCCGACCAGCCAGGCCCCTGAAAGGCGGACAGCCCGGGCAAAGCCCTTGTGGTGACGCGGGCGGCAGCGAGCTTCAGAAGCCCCCGTCCGACGGAAACCTCCGGGGGGACCTGCCCCCGTGACACGCCCTTTTTCAGCCGGGTGTTCATCGTGAAAAAAACCCAATTCCGGGGTTGACAGCCCGGTGCGCCGGGACAAGGCTGGCGGGCAAGGAAGCTGGAACGCGAGGAAGCTTATGATGACGAACCATCGCTTGGCGCCTTCAGGCGGCCGGCGGACCGAGGGGACTCCGCCGGGTGCGGTCGAGGAAAAGCTGTTGCGCAGCGAACGCATCCAGATCGAACGCAAAACCTTCACCCTCTCCCTGCGCGAGAATCCCCGCGGTCGTTTCGTCCGGATCACCGAAGACGTGTCCGGGCGGCACGACACCGTCATTGTGCCCGCGCCGGGATTGGAGGATTTTTTGCGCCTGCTGTCGGAGATCGCCCGCACCTCGGCCGAAATCCCCTACGAGTCGCCCGCCCCGCCGCCGGCCGACACAGAGTCGCCCCCGCAAAGCTAGCCCGCCGGTGGTGACTTGGCCCGCACCGCCCGTGCCGCCCGACCCGCCCGCACCCGGGGCGCGTCGCCCCACAAACTCTCCAACGCGTAGAGGGCCCGCGTCTCGGCCCGCATGACGTGCACAATCACGTCGAAGTAATCCAGCACCACCCAGTTGCTCTGCCAGGTCCCGTCCCGGGCGTGGGGCCGCAGGTGATGTTCCTCGCGTAATTTCTCCTCGATTTCGTCCACGATGGACCGGAGGTGGGGCTCGCTCGTGCCCGTGGCCAGCACGAAGTAATCCGTGATGGTGGACAGCTTGCGTACGTCGAGGATCACCACGTCTTCGGCTTTCTTGTTCTCGGCGAGGGCGCGGCAACGCAGCGCCAGTCGTTTTGAATCCATCGCGGGGGACGTTGGCCCAAGCCGGCTCAAAGATAAAGCCCCGAATTGCGGATGGCCTCCGCCACCGCCGCCGGCACCAGCGGCTCCAGAGCCAGCCCGGCCCGCGCCCGCGCCCGCACCGCCGAGGCCGATATCGCCGTGGGCACCCCCTCGAGATAACGCAGCCGGAACGGCGGGGGCAGGCTCGCGCGCTCCGCCTCCGGTCGGCACACCACCAGGAACTCGACCAGCCCCGCCAACGCCTCCGCCTCGCGCCACCGGGGCAACAGCGGCACATGGTCGCCTCCCACCAGCCAGAACAGCGCCGTCCCAGGCTCCTGCGCCGCGTAACGCCGGACGGTGTCAATCGTATAGGAGACCCCGCCCCGCGCCACCTCCTGGGCGTCCACCTCGCAGCGCGTCCACCCCGCCAGCGCCAGCCGCAACCAGCGCACGCGCTCGGCCGCGGGGGCCAGCGGTTGGCCCGGCTTGAACGGGGACTGCGCCGCCGGGATAAACACCAACCGGTCCAACTCCGCCTCCTCGAGCGCCGCCCGCGCCATGAGCAGGTGCCCGTGGTGCACCGGGTTGAACGAACCGCCAAAAAGCCCAATTCGTTTCACGCGCCCAGCTTACGCCCACCCGCCGCCCGGGACCATCCGGGAAACCCGGCTCCGGCGGCGGGGCGGTGGACGATGCCGCACCGCCCATCCGTGGCGCCACCAACCACCGGCGGCGCCGTTCAAAAACCGGCCGCCCGCGCGGCCCCGGCCGTGTCGAGAAACTGCGCCAGCGCGTCCCGCCGGTCGGTGTTGATCCGGTCCACGCCCGCCTCGAGCAACACGCGCCAGCCCGGCTCGAAATCCGGCGCCGCCCAAAACCGCACCTGCCGTCCCTGGGCGTGCGCCCGCGCCACCAGTTCGCGCAGGCGGGCCCGGTCGGCCTCGGGCAGCGGCCCGGCGCCGCGCCAGGTGAAGAGCCGGCCCCAACTCTCGCCCACCCACGGCACCAGGTGCGGGGCGGGGTTGACCTCGAGCTCCCCGGGCCGGCCTTCCAGCGCGGCCAGGCGCACCGGCTCGGCGGCCAGCAGCTCGCGGGACACGTTCCCGTTCAACACCACGCTCACCGCGTTGGTCCGCGTGCCGTCGGGGCCGAAGACGGTGAGCATGGGCCGATACTTTTCCAGCACCGCCCGGAGGACCGGCCAGGTGGTCGCGCCCGGGGATTTGAGGTCAACGAGCAGCCAGAAGGTCGGCGCGCCCGCGACGACCCGGCCGGCGTTGGTGCGCACGCGCTCCCGCAGCGGGTCGAGGTACAGGGCCTCGAGCGTGCGGTCCGGCTTCACCTGCCAGAGGTCGTGCGCCACCAGGAGCCGGCCCTCCACCAGGTGAATATCCGCCTCGACGCTGCCGAAGCCCAGTTCGAGGGCGTGCTGCAACGGGCGGGGGTGCTCGTAGTCGTTGTGGGCGTGGGCGCGCAGGCGCCACCGCGGTGCCTCCGGGCCGGGCGGCTCCCCCGGCAACCCGGGCCCGCCGAGCAGCAAGCCCCCCAATAGGGCGGTCAGGCGCAACAGGCCGGTCCTGCACGGGCGTGGTTTCATGCCGTCGAGTGTTCCGACCCGGAGCCCGGGCGTCGAGTTTGGTTTCGCCAGCCGGGGCGGGCCGGCCTATCACGGTGGGGCCATGCCGGAACGGCTGCCCATTTACGAGTTGGAAGCGGACCTGGTGGCGCGGTTGCGCGCCGGGCGCCGCCTCATTGTGTCCGCGCCCACCGGCTCGGGCAAATCCACCCAGGTACCGCAAATGTTGTTGCGGCACGGCCTGGCGGGCGACGGCCAGATCGTCATCCTCCAGCCGCGCCGCCTTGCCGCGCGCCTGCTGGCCGCGCGCGTGGCCGCCGAGCTGGGCGGGGCGCCGGGCGGCGAGGTGGGCTACCAGATTCGCTTCGAGGACCGCACCGGGCCGCAGACGCGCATCCGGTTCGTGACCGAGGGCGTGCTGCTGCGGCAGATGCTCGATGACCCCGAACTGCGGGGCGTGTCGGTGCTGATTTTCGACGAGTTTCACGAACGGCACCTCTACGGCGACATCACGCTGGCCCGCGCGCTCGACCTGCAAGAAAGCGCGCGGCCGGACCTGCGGCTCCTCGTGATGTCAGCCACGCTGGACCTGGCCCTGCTCGAGCGCTACCTGCGGCCCGTCGAGACCCTGCGGTCCGCCGGCCGGCTCTTTCCGGTGGAAATCGCCTACCTGGACCGCCCGCACGCGGCGGACCACACGCCGGTTTGGGAACTGGCCGCCGACGCCTTCGCCCGGTACGTGCGCGCCGGGGGTGAGGGCGACGTGCTGGTGTTCATGCCCGGGGCGTTTGAAATCGCCCAAACCCTCGAGGCCCTGCGCCACCGCGACGAGGCGCGCGGCTTTGTGCTGCTGCCCCTGCACGGCGAACTGCCCCCCGCGGAGCAGGACGCCGCCGTGGCGCGCTACGAGCGGCGGAAGGTGGTCGTGGCCACCAACGTGGC
Source organism: Verrucomicrobiales bacterium (assembly GCA_037445715.1). Taxonomy (GTDB): domain Bacteria; phylum Verrucomicrobiota; class Verrucomicrobiia; order Limisphaerales; family J093; genus DSVZ01. The sequence continues at coordinate 13,777 of JBBIJZ010000109.1, forward strand.
CGAGACCTCGATCACCATTGACGGCGTGCGGCTGGTCATTGACAGCGGCCTGGCGCGCCTCCCGCGTTACGACCCGTATCGCGGCATCAACACCCTGCTGGTCGAAAAAATCAGCCGCGCCGCCGCGGACCAACGGGCCGGCCGCGCCGGCCGCACCGCCCCCGGATGCGGCGTGCGGCTCTGGACCGAACGCGAGCACGACGAACGCCCCGCCCGTGAACTGCCCGAAATCAAGCGCCTAGACCTGGCCGAAGTGGTACTCACCCTCAAGGCCGCCGGCGTGCGCGACCTGCGCCGCTTCCGCTGGATCGAGCCGCCGGAGGAACAGGCCCTGGCCCATGCCGAGGAACTGTTGGTGGACCTGGGCGCGCTGGCCCCCGCCCCCGCGGCCGGCCCGCCGCCCGCG
>JBBIJZ010000110.1:0-7276 GCA_037445715.1 Verrucomicrobiales bacterium
GGTTCATTGCGTGCCGGGCCATACCCTTCCCCGAATCCCCAGGGCCAGCCAGCGGAAAGCACCTTCGCCGTCCGGGCGACCTGCGTGAGCGCGGACCGGTTCGGGGGAGCGAAACCGGTGAGGCCCGCACGGGCAGCCAGCCGGCCTGTCGGGTCACGCGGTCGGACAGCATCCGCGCCAGCCCGAACGCCGGCAGCGACCGGCCAAGGGCGCCCGGCACACGCGGCAGGGGGGGAGGGCGACCCCCGGTAGCGGCGCGGTCGCGTAATACACCCGACCGCGGTCGCTCCTGAGGAGGCCGTTGCCGCGGCATCGGCCGGCGCCGGCGGTCTGCCCCAAGGTCGTGGAGACGACCGCCGTCCGAAGGGAGTTTTTGCTGGGACCGGCAACGACCGGTTCCTCACCGCTGATTCTGCCCTCCCGGCCGGGGCGGCGGGTGTTAACGATTCACCGGCGGCTGGCAATCATCCCGGGCCGCTGCGCCGGACTATTCCGAGTCTGCGGACGGACCAGCCGGGCGATTCGGGGAAACGGCGGAGGGCGTCGGACGCCGCTCCTTTTTCCCCACTCCCCATGCCAGGAGCACGATTCCCAACAGCAGCGCCGAGGAGCCGGACTCGGGCACCGTAGTTACCGTGACCGAACCCGGCAACGAACCGACGTCGGGCAGGGTCGAGCCCGAGGCATCCGACAGGTCCACCAGGCTGAAGGTGACAGGGCTGACGCCAACGCCGAGGCCCAGGAAATCCAGCGTGGCCAGCGTGAACTCTCCGGGCTGGTTCAGCTCCAGGTCCGCGGCGGTCTCGAGGGAGATTTCGGCCAGCCACACCGTGCCGGGGGTGGACAGGTCCACGCTCTGCACCGACCCGGCGATTCCCAAATCCAACCCCGTGCCGAAAGTCACGGCACCGGCCGTCAGGATCGCGGGGTTGTAGGTCAATTCGAGGGTAAAAGCGCCCAGGGACGGCGCCGAATTGGCGCCCAGCCCGCTGATCACAAGGTCCAAGAACACATGGGCGCCCGGGTTGATGGTCTGCGCGGTGGGTTGCAGCGCGACGGTGACGGCCGCGACGCGCGGGGCGGCGGCGAACAGGCAAAGTCCGGCCACGGTAGCGAGGATTTTCATGAGGCGCATGGAGGGTGGGAGAAATGCCGGTCAACGGTCCGGGGTTTGACGTCTCAGGGCGCACAGGGAGCACCCCCGGGCTGGGTGAACTTCAACACCAGCCAGCGCGCGTCGGCGACGTTCACCCGGCCGTCCCCGTTCAGATCGAAACGCGGATCGGTGGAGCGACTGCGGAGGGCCTGGAGCAGTAGGTTCAGGTCCGCCCGATCCACACAGCCATTGCCATCCAGGTCTTCCGGGGCGGTCACGACCAGGATGGCGGAGCCGCTCTTGCCGTCGTGGGACGCAGTGATGGTGGCGCTGCCCGCGGCGAGGCCGGTCGCCAAGCCCGCGCTGTTCACCGTCGCCACGGTGGTGTTGCTCGATTGCCAGGTGGCCGTGCCGGTCAGGTCGGTGGTGCTGCCGTCGGAGTAATTCCCCGTGGCGGTGAACTGCTGGGTCTGGCCGTCGGCGATCGAGGCCGCGGCGGGGCTCACGGTGATCGATTGCAAGACCACGGGACCGGTGAGCGAAACGCGAAAGATCGTGCCGCCGCCGCCGTGGCCGTTGGCATCGAAACCGCCGGTGGCCGTGATGCCGTAGAGAACGGTTCCGGTGGCGTCGAGCGCCAGTGTGCCGGTCGGATTTGCGCCGTCGGCGCCGTTAAATTCGTGAAGGGTGGTGAGCACGCCCGCCGGTGTCATTTGAAACACGGTGCCGAGGCCGTTCGCGCCGCCGTTAGGGGTCACGCCATAGAAATTACCGTCCGCCGCGACGATGAGTCCGCCGTCAGGATTCGCCCCTTTGTTGCCGCCGCCGTTGCCGGTGAATTCGACCAACGTGGTGAGAAGGCCGTCGGGCGTCAGTTGGAAAATCGTGCCCAAGTCACTGGCGCCGCCGGTGGAGGTCGTGCCGTAAAAATTTCCATCCGCGGCCAGAAACAACTCGCCCAACGGAGTGCCGCCTTTGTTCATGGCGCCGTTGCCGGTAAACTCGACCAGTGTGGTCACCGACAGAGGGCTGGCATCGTGGCGGTATTTCTTGAAAATAACCCCGCGGTTGGACGCGCCGCCTTCACGGGTGGTGCCATAGAGATAATCGTCTGCGCCCAGGACGACTTCGGCGACAGGAACACGCCCGCTGGTGAATGTTCCAAAATCCCCGGGGCCGAACCAGGCGAGTGGCTCTTCAGCATCGTCGAGGAGCCGATAGACGGTTCCGGAGTATCCAAACGGCCCCACGGTGGCGGTGCCATAAATGTTTCCGTCGGGCGCTTGGATCAGCCCTGCCTCCGGCTGCTTGCTCTGGCCGGTATCAAACCCGTAAAGCTTCAAGTAATCGCCGGCAGGCGTGAGCCGGAAGACAGTGCCACGGAACTGGTCGTTCTGGAAAAAGCCCGAAGGAATGAACGAAGTGACCCCGTAGAAATTGCCATCATTCGCCAGCAATAGCCGGCCCCGAGGCGTGCCCGACTCCGGATCGAAATCCTTCAAAAGGGTGAGGACACCGGCGGGCGTGACTTCGAACGCGGTGCCGGCGTGCCAAACGCCGCCCTGGAAGGCCAGCCCGTAAAAGTGGCCGTTCACGCCGCGACGCAGTCCACCGATCGGTGCTTTCCCGGTTGGGGCGAGATGAAGCTCCGTGAGCGTGGTCAGCTCGCCAGCGGGGGTCATTTTGAACGTGGCTCCGAAGCTGAAAGGATTGTCCCCCCACGCCGAAGTGCCGCCGTAAAAATTGCCGTCACTCGCCAGCATCAGTTCCGCCAGACGAGTTGCCCCGGAGGCCAGCACATGATGGTTGAAATTCACCAGTGTCGTTACCTCGCCCTCCGGCGTCATTCTGAAGATCAGGCCGGGGTTGATGCCATAAGCCATCACGGCATAAAAGTTACCATCCGGTCCCAGGGCAAAGCCTGAAGGGACAAAGCCTTGCGTCAGCGCGGTCAGTGAGGTGAATGCTCCATCGGGGCTGACCTTGAAGGCCGTTCCATGACCGTCCAGAGAACCGCCGCGCCAGGTCGTTCCATAAAACCAACCATCAGGGCCTTCGACCAGCGGTGCGGCTGGAAACGAACCTGGGGCTCCATCCTCGGTGCCGGTAAAACTCACCAATGTCCTGAAGTCACCCTCGGAGCTCACTTGGAAAACCGTCCCGAAGTCGGGCAACTCATTCTGGCCCGCTGTGGTCCCGTAAAAATAGCCATCGCTGCCGAGCGTCAAAGCGGCGAGCGGATAACCGGCATTCTGCGGGAAATCCACCAGGGTTGTCAGCGCGCCAGCCGGAGTCACTTGGAAGATGGTGCCACCGCCGTAGGTGCCGCCACTGTAAGTGACGCCGTAGAAATTCCCGTCATTGCCGCGCGTCAGGCCAACCGGCGCAGCCCCTCGATTCACCGCGCCGTTGCCCGTGAAGTGGAGGAGCGTGGTGAGCACGCCGGCCGGGGTCATTTTGAAGACAGTGCCCATGCCGTAGTCGCCGCCCAGATGGGTCACGCCATAGAAATCCCCGTCGTCTCCCACGACCAAGGCCCCAAGTGGATAGCCGCCGCTCGTGAAGACCGCCAGCGTGGTTTTCTCACCAGCGGGCGTGAGCTTGAAAACGGTGCCGGAATTGTAGGGACCGCCGTGGGTGGTCGTGCCGTAAAAATTGCCGTCCGGACCTTCGACGAGCGGTGATTCGATCCTGATGCCTTCAAGCCTGAAGTGGTAAAGGTCCGTGAACGTCTGCGCGACACCGGGGCCAGCAAAGGCCAGCACAGCGAGCCACGCCAGACCATACCTGAGTGCCCCAAGGAGTGAGGGTCGCCACGCCGACGCGGTAGCGCGATGCGGCACGCACCCGGCGCCGCGATGCTGAACGAGTTCGGTTAACGCTTGTGTGCGCATGGTCGAGAGCGGTTTTCAAGTTTGGTTGATCTGTCATTGGAATTAACCGTCGCCGGGCCCGGGGTTACACTCGATCGAGAAAAGGTTGCCTCCGAAGCAGAGGGCCGGGGCGTCACCCCGCGCCGCGCCGTCCGGTGGACTTTGACGATCTGGAGGGTTCACCCTGGTGCGACGCGCATGAAGTGGCGCGCCCGGGGGCGCGGGTGGTCGCACAAGACGGCTCGGCCCTGGCCTGGAGCTTTCGCCCACGTTTTGGCCGAATGGGGCGAAACCCAAGGAGCGCAGGCTTCCAACCCTGTTGTGTCGCCGAGTTCCCGGTCGGCAGAGCGTCGGGCCGTCGGAGTGCGCCGCGGGTTTGGAAACGTGCGACACAGCGCGACACCGCAGACTTGGAAGTCTGCGCCACGTTCAGCCTGTGAAGTATCCGGACTGAGCCTGTGGGCTTATTCGCCTTGGGCGGGCGCGCCGCTTTGATACTTCTGCCAGGCCCGCTTCAATCCGGCCGGTTCGACGGGCACCAGGCTGCCGGAGGGATCAATGCGGTGGGCGGTCAGGACCGTGCTGAGCACTTCGAGTTGGTCGGGCGAAGCGTCGGCGCGCGGAATCACCCAGCGCCAGGCCTCGAAATCCGGCGTTTGGAAAACGATCTGCCGATTGTCCACCCAGCGGAGGGAACGCCAATCCCGCGGCACGCGCACGGGGCCTCCAAGGGGCTGCGCCGTGTCGGCGTCCCACACTTGAAAGGTCGAGTCGTCCGCCAGCGAGGCCACGAGCCGGCCGTCCGGGCTGACCGCTGAATAAAGCAGCGGCGCCGACGGATGCACGAGTTCCGGGGAAAGTGGTTCGCCCGTGGCGGCATCCCAAAGTCGCGCCACGCCATCCTCACCCGTGGTCAGCACGCGCCGTCCATCGGGGCTGAACACCGCGGCCACGACGCCGTCCCGGTGCCACAAGGGCGGCGTGACCGGCCGGCCGGTGGTCGCGCTCCACACGCGCGCCCAGCAGGCTTCCAGGGAGGCGTCCGTGCACGCGGTCAGAACGAACCGCCCGTCACCGCTGAAGCACGCCGCGCTCGTGCGGCTCGGATGCGCGAACCGCGCCACGCGCGCCCCGCTGCCGGGCTCGATCAGCTCCACCGTCTGCTCCCAGGCCACCAAAAGCCGGTGGCCGGCCGCCGGGAGCTCCACCCGCTGCACCGGTCCTTCGAAGGTCAGCGCCGTGCCGACTGTTTGCCCCGTGACCGCGTCCCGATGTTCGATCACGTTCGGCCGGGCTTCGCCGACCACGAAGAAGCTGCGGCCGGCCGGGTGCAGCCGCGCCAACATGACCGGGCTCGCCAGGCGGTGCTCCGGACCCAGGGGACGGCCGGATTTTACCTCCCAGATTTGCACGCCAGTCCGCGCCCGGTTGACCACCAGGGCGCGGTGCTCATCGCACGAGGAACTCGCCGCCACCCCGCCCGCCGGTGCAAAGGCGGGCCCGAGCCCCTGACCGGACAGCGCGTCGCAGAGTCGCCAGCGGCCCGTACGTTCGACCAGACAGTGCCCCCGGTCGCGTGGCGGGAAGAGGACGCGCGTACCGGGCGGCGCACCGGGCAGCGGCGGCCGGAAGTTCGGCGCGGCGGGAAGCAACCATTGCCGCAGGGTCTGGTCCACGCCCGCGGTAAAGACGCTGAGCCCGTCCGGGCCGAAGGCCGCTCGCAGGACGCGGCCCCCGTGGGGCAGCACCGGGCCGAAAGCCTTGCCGGTGTCCGTGCGCCAAAGCCGTGCCGTGCCATCGCCGGAAGCCGTCACCACGCGCGCCCCATCCGGGCTGAAACTGGCGTGATAGACCGCGAAGGCGTGCCGCAGCGACGGCACCGGGGCAATGCCCCTGGCCACGTCCCAGAGGCGCGCCGTTTGATCGAAGGAACACGTCACCATCTGCCGGCCGTCGCGGCTGAAAGCGGCGTACCCCACCGCATTCGCGTGGTGTTTCTCGGGCGGGAGGAGGACCTGCCCCGCAAAGTCCCAGAGTAGGACGTTTCGGTTGAGGAACGTGGCCAGCAAACGGGAACCGTCCGGGCTGAACGCCACCGCCGTCACGGGATTGTCGTACGGTTTGGCCGTCCAGCGCACGCGGGCCTGGCCGAGGTCCCAGGTCGCCACCTCGCCGTTGGCATGGCCGGCCGCAAGGAATTGGTGGTCCGGACTGAACGCCACCCGCGTGACCCCGGCGTGACGCCTCAGGGCCGGGGTGACCGGCCGGCCGGTCGCCGCGTCCCACACGCGCGCCGAGCCGTCGGCGCTCGCGGTCGCCAGCCATGCGCCGTCCGCACTGAATGCCACCTGGTAAACGAAATGGCCGTGGCGCAGCTCCACCGGCGGGGTTTCGCCCGGTCCGAGGCTCCAGATCCGCGCGACACCATCGCGTCCGCCCGCGGCGACCCGAAGTCCGTCCGGACTGAACGCCACGGATTCGATGGCGGGCCGAAAACGGCCGGGCGGGGCCAGCGGGCGAACGGCGATGAAATCGAACACGGGCGCGTCGCCAAACCGGTTTGCGATCTCACCCGGGGCCTGGAGAAGTTCGACCGCCTCGGTCCCTTTTCCCGCGGGGGCGGGACGCCACCACCACACCGCGCCCGCGCCGGTTCCCGCCACCACGTCACCCCCGGGGCCGACGGCCAGATCGGTAATCATCGCATCGAGAAACCCCATCGCCACCGGCTGTGGGACCGCGGCCAGGGTGCATCCCAAACGCAGCCGCAACAGCTCCGCCACCCACGGATCGCGCGCCGACCGGAGCGCGGCGAGCAGGTGGGGGATGGCCAGGAGGTCTTCGCCCCGGCGCACCCGGCTGGTGGCTTCGTTCGCGTGCAGGTGCACGAGGCGGCGCACGCTCTCGTCCCGGGCGGCGCGAATCCGCAGGGCGGCGAGGCTGGAACCGATGGCCACGCCCAGCACCAACAGCGTCAGGAGCGCCCCGAGGACCGCGACGGTGCGATTGCGCCGCGCCCAGCGCCAGAGCTGCTCCCCCGTCCCCCCGCGTCGCGCGAGGATGGTCTCCCCCGCGAGCCAGCGCTCCAAATCCTCGGCCAGCGCCAGCGCTGTCGGGTAGCGTGCTGCCGGTTCCTTGGCCAGACACTTGAGGCAGATGAGTTCCAAATCCGAAGGCCGTACCCCGAAGCCCGAAAACCGGCCGCCGCCCCTCCGGGAGTGCGGGCAGGCGTCGCGTGAAGTCGCGACGTGCGGACGGTTGTCGGCTCCCGGCTCCCGCCCCTTGGATTTCGCCGCTTGGCGAACCA
>JBBIJZ010000110.1:7376-13858 GCA_037445715.1 Verrucomicrobiales bacterium
GGCTCCCGCCCCTTGGATTTCGCCGCTTGGCGAACCACCGACGGCGGGGGCGGTTGCTCCTCCACCACCTTGCGCATCGTTTCCAGGGGCGTGGCCCCGAGGAAGGGCGGCCGGCCGGAGAGCATTTCATAGAGGATTGCCCCCAGGCTGAAGATGTCCGAAGCCGTGGTGAGTTGAGCCGCGCCGCCGGCGGCCTGCTCGGGCGACATGTAGGCCGGCGTGCCGACCGCCGCCCCCGGTTGGGTGACCGTGCTCTGCCCCTCCAGCAGGCGGGCCAGGCCGAAATCGGTCAGGTGCGGTTCACCGCGGGGGTCGAGGAGGATGTTGGAGGGCTTGAGATCGCGATGGAGCACGCCGCGTTGATGGGCGTGATGGACGGCGCGGGCGAGCGTGGCCAGGAGCATCGCCGCCTGGCGCGGCGCGAGGGGCGCTTGCCGGTCGGCCAGCCGCTGCGCCAGGGAGGGGCCCTCCACCAGCTTCATCGCCAGGAAGTGCCGGCCGTCGTGCTCTCCGATTTCGTAGATGGGCACGACGTTGGGATGGTCGAGGCTGGCGGCGGCGCGGGCTTCGGTCTCAAAGCGGGCGATGCATTCCGGGGAGCTTTCCTGCCGGGATTCAATCAGTTTCAGGGCGACCAACCGCCCCAGGCCGCGCTGCCGAGCCCGATACACGACGCCCATGCCGCCGCGCGCGATTTCCCCGAGCAGCTCGTAATCGCCGAAGCTGTTCCCGGCGGCCGGCGGCGGAACCGTCCCGGGCTCCGGCTCGGCGCCAAGGAATTCACGCCGCAGACAGTGCGGACACAGTCCACCCGGGGCGTCGCAGGGCAACAAATGGCCGCAAGTCGAGCAGGTGCGACCGTTTAGCCCACCGGACGACTCGGGTAAGGGGGCAATGTCGTTGGGCATGCCTGGTTTCCTGAACTCAAACCCGCCCCCGGGTTACGCGGCAGGACGCCAGCCCCACCGCCGCAGCCCGTGCGAACCGCCGTTGAACGCGGGGCGCTCGGGACCGCTCCCTGCACAACCGGTGGTCGGGCCCATGCAGTAGGCTGCGCTCGCCCGCCGGTCAGCACCCCGTGTTCGCCCGACGTGACGCCTCCGGCCCGGCGGCCGCTGCGCCGGCTCGCGGGGAATGGCAGCCAGGCGCCCGGTTCCCCCTCAGTAGCACAAGGCTTCGACGACCAGGCGCATTTCTTCATCCACGGCCTCGGGTTTGTCCACGGTGTCGGCGACCTCGTCGCGAACGACGGCGCGAAACCGCTGCCGCAGGCGGTGCACGGCGACCTTGACCGCCCCCTCGCTCATGCCCAACCGTGCCGCGGCTTCCGCCAGCGTCCGGCGGGGCTCGCCCCCGGGCAAAAAAGCGGTCAACTCGGCGAACACCCGGCCTTTGCCGGCCCGCTCGTGCTCGGCCCGCAGGCGCTCCAGGGCGCGCTCGACCAGCGTGAAAGCCCACCGGCGCGCAAAGAGCCTTTCCGCGTCACTTTCCACCACCGGCTCGAGCCGGTAGCGCGTTTCGGCGTCCAGACCATCCAGGGAAAAAATGACCGCCCCCCCGCCCCGTTTGTGCCGCTGCGCATCGCGCCGCGCGTTCGCCAGAAAATGCGTCAGGGCATGCAGCAGGAAGGAACGGAACCGCCCGCGGGCCGGGTTCGCCACGGCAAATTGCCGGCGCGTGAGCAACGCCTCAAAGAAACCCTGTGTCAGGTCGCGGGCCGTTTCGGCATCATATCCCCGGCGTCGCACAAAGGCGTACAGTGGATACCAGTAAGCGCGGCAGAGCTTGTCAAGCGCTGCGACGGCCTCGGCATCGTCCCCGCGGCCGGCCGTCAGCACCAGGCTCCAGTGGGTCGTGCGAAAGCTTCGCTCCCCGCGGCTAAACGCTCGCGCGTCGTTCTGTTCGCTCGAGGGCATTCCTACTGGATGGGAACTTAACGGCTTCTGCTCGGTAGTCACGCCCAAACTGGGACGAGGTGGGCGGCAAAGCCGGCCCTGTAATTTGGGTCGCGCTTTTTCGCGCATCGTCGGGTCCCCGGCAGGAGGCCGGCTTGGGGGACACTTGGGCACGCTCCGCTGGTGCAAAGCGGCCGGGCTCCAGGTCCGGCAAGGGCGCCCTTGGGCGGGCGCGGTCAGCCATCGGCAGCGTTTCCTCCCGCACCCGGCCGAACGGCCACCGGGCGGTGGCGTGGTCGCCGCGCAGCCGCGCCTTGCCCGCAATGCCGAGACCGTTCTTGCGCGTGTGCGAAAGGTGCAGCGGCTGGCGCGTCGGCACGAGGAGCGTCGCCGCGGGGTTGCCGGCGGGCAGTTGAAGCTGGCCGTGCGCGTTGAGGTCGAAGTCGCCCTCGTTCAAGATGCTGGCATTGGCGATGGTCAGGGCGCTGTCGAGCCTGGGCAGGCGCAGCTTGCTGTTGAACGCGCCGCGGGCCGACTGGCCGAGATGATCGGCCAGGTCCCGGAGCTCCTGCAGGGGCAGCGTCTGCACTGCCGGAATGAGTGCGCTCGCCACCCAGGCCTCGGCAATGGCGGACAGGGCGTTGATCGTCTCCGGCGGAAACAGCGCACCGGCATCTTCGGGCGCATCCGGGCGCACGGTGAGCGCGGCCTGGGCGAATTGATCGTAGGCGTGGCGAAACTCGAGCTGGCAGGCTTCGGCCGCACTCAGCGTCGCGACCTCGGTCCTGGTCTCCAGGTCATGGCTGCGCTGCGATTGATACTCGCGCCCCCCGACGCTGCTCCAACTGATCTGCCACGTACCGCTGGCGGCCTGGCGCTCGGGCAACTGGAGGACGGGCCGCTCGCCCGACTGTTGCGCGTGATGGGGAAACCAAAGGGCCGAGGCGAGCAAGATCGCCAGCGCGGGCCGGACTCGCATGCTCATGATCGCGAAACGGCTTCTGGCTGTTGGTCAGTTCTCAGGTCAACGCAGTGGATCCCTCTCCGCCACCCGACCCTTGGAACGAGTTGAATGCTGATGCCGATCCGTTCACGAGATCAAGCAGTGAACCTGCAAAATACTGTCAGCAGCTTTGACCCCTCGAAGATCCAACCAAAGGCAAGGGAAAGGCGGCAGTGCGGCCGCGCCGTGTGTCTGGCATCAAGGCCCCAGTCCAGCATGTTCCTGGCGCGGGGGCTGGGCGGCGCGTGGGGTGGCGTCGGGTCCCGGGCGTGTTTACGGCGCTTCCGCGGCCCCGGTCGGCGCCGCCGTCATCTCCGGGGCGTTCTCCTGCCTCGCCGCGGCGCGGAGGCGGCCGGGGGTGTAGTCGAACCACGGGAGCTGGATCATCGGCTGGTTCCACCAGCCGCGGCCGTGCTCGGTCTTGTTGATGAACTCCGAGACGGCCACGAAGAACGACAGCACGAACCACCCGGCGAACACGACGGCCGCCGCCGTCACCTGCCCGGCGCGGGTCGCCAGCCACGCCGCCAGCCGCACGAACCACACGCGCTCCGGCGCGGGCCGCGGCGTCAGCAGGCCGAGCCGCCGCAGGGCGTGCCATTCGGCCTCGCCCAGTGCGTCCTCCCCGAGCGCACCGGCCTGCCAGGCGTCGCGCAGGCCGTTCGCATAGACACGCGCGGCCAGCAGGCGCAGCGCGACGAACGCCGGGAAGAGGAACAGCGCGGCCAACGCGAAGAAGTTCCGCGAGACCTCCAGCGCCGCGGCCGGCGTCAGGTCCATGAGCTTGGGATCGTACTGCGCCAGAAAGGGCGCGACCTTCACGAGGAGGACGAGGCCGGAGACAAAGGCCCAGGCGAAGGCCACCCCGAGCGCGGCAAGCCAGCGGCGGCGGATCAGCCGCCACACGACGCGGAAGTCGTAGAAACGCCGCCAAGCCCCGGTACAGGCCTGCCGGGCCTGCGCCAGCGGCACGTACAACATCGCCGCCGAGAAAAGCAGCATCCCGAGGATGAACACGGACGGACCGAACCACGCGTGCTCGTAGCCCTTGTTGAAGGAGTTCTGCCAGCCGGCGTACCAGGCCACGGCCCAGAGCAGGCACCCGGGCAGCGTGAACACCCAGGTGTTGAAGGCGATCTGCACGCCAAGCCTCACGTTGGCGACGAGGCCGCCGAGAAGGCGGTGGAACAGCGCGGGCTTCCGCGAAGCGCGGGCTTCCGGCCCGGCAGCGGCGGCTTCGGAGGGAGGATGGAGGACGGGTTGCAAACCCGTCCCGCATGGGCGTGCTCCCAAGATCCAGTTCGGCCAGCGGGCAAACTCCGCGGTGGCGGCGTCGCCGGCGGCGAAGTCCTCGAAGCGCCCGCCCGCGGCGCGGTGCGGGCTGCGGCGCCACCACGTCTTCAGGGCCTCGCGCCTGGCCGCGCGCGCGGTCCAACCAATGACGGCGAAGCTGCCGAGGAAGAAGGTGCTGAGAAGCGAGCCGAACCAGAGCTTCCAGAGGCCGAAGCCGGCGCGGCGCAGCCAGGAAAGGCGCGGGCCGGCGACGGGAACGTCCGACGCGGGCGGAAATGGCTGTGGGCTCACGGAAGCCCGCCCCTCCGTCGCTGCTTCCGGGTTCACGCAAACACCTCCTCCAGCACCGCCGGCTCCGCGTAATCGGTCCGGAAGCCCATTACCTGCCCGATCGTCGCGGCGAGCTGCGTCTGGTTCACCGTGCGGTCCACGACCCGGCCGGCCGGCACGCCCTTCCCAAACACCAGCGCGAAGATCTCGTGCGACGAGCGCGTGCCGAAGTGGTGCTGGAACGGCACGGCGGCGAATTGGTTGTCGTCACGCCCGCAGTCCGGCACCACGACCCACACGGTGTTGTCGCGGTACGCGGGGTCGGCCTCGACGAGGTTGACGAGCTTGTTCACCTCCTCGTCCATGATGGCGAGTCCACGGGTGTAGTGGTCGCTATAGCCCCAGTGGACGTAGTCGCAGTCCTGGTAGTTGACCATGACGAGGCGCGGGCGCAGCTCGCGCACGGCGCGGAGGGTGAGCGCGGTGAGGAGGCGGTCGCCGCGGGGGTTCACGAGGCCGGTCTCGCCGTAGTGCGCACGCCAGCCGGCCCAGAAGTCCGCCAGCGCGCCGTAGTCGCCGCCGGTGCGGCTGACGCGGTAGTCGAGCGACTCGAGCTCGCGCAGCTCCTTCTGCTTCTTCGCGATCTCGCCGTCCTTGAACTTCCCCTCCGCGAGCTGGCGGCGCAGCAACCAGGTCTTGTACCGGCGCAGGCTCAGCGTCTGCGAGCGGTAGGCCACGCCGAAGAGGTGGTGGTTGCTGAAGTTGTAGAATTCCTCGTCGCCGCGGTCCTCGCCGTTCACCAAGAGGGCCTGGTGGTCGGGCACGTCGTACGCCTGGCGGAAGTACTCGAAGAGCGTGGGCACCGAGGCCTCGAAGCGCGCGCCGAGGAACTTCCACGGCGCCCCGCGCGTCTCGTGGATGTCGCGGTAGCGTTCGTACTTGCCGGTGAGGATGTACAGCGTGCCCTCGCCGTGGCTGGTCTGGTAGTCCTTGAACTGCTCGATCTCCATCCGCGGGTAGAGCACGCCGCGCTTCGTCAGTTCATGGCAGAGGAAGGGCGCGTGGGTGAACCGCGGGTCAATGGACTCGCGCCGCCGCGCGCCGCCGCCCCAGCGGATGATGAAGACGTTCGGCCCGCCGTAGGCGGGGCGCGGGGCGTCCGCGGCCGGCACGCCGGACGGCAGGGCCAGCGCACCGGCGCCCGCGGCCAGCGTGCGGAGGAAGTCGCGGCGGGGGAGGAACAGGGGGGAGTTCATGATTTGTGAGGCTGGGCCGCCCGCCGTGACGCCGCGGGCGGCGGAGCCGGTTCAAGCCGGCGGTTGAGGATGCGCGTGCGCTGCCGCTCGAATTCCTCTTGCGTGATCGCCCCGCTGTCACGGGCCTTCAGCAGGTCCGGCAGTTCCCGGGCGGTGCTGGGGTGGACGCCGTCTTCAGAGTTGCCCACGCCGACGACGCAGCCGGCAACGTGAGCCGCGAAGGGGAGGTGTGGATGCGGTTTCATTCGCTAGCGGGATTACCCGCATGTCCTCGACAAGGTTACAGATAAAAAAGCCCGATCAAATCCCGGCGCAAAGCTCCTTAAAAGCTTCGACCACCAACCTTGATTCACCCGTCGGAGCCGGCTTGGTTTGCCCATGCTCCTGGTTTCGCTCCACGCGCTGGCCACGATGCCCCCCTGATTCCGCGGGACGTGCTGTTCGGCAATCCCGAACGCACCCGCCCGCAACTCGCCCCGGACGGCCAACGCCCGGCCCGGCTGGCGCCGGATTCCAACAACGTGCTGCAAATCTGGGGCCGCACCCTGGGCCGGAACGATGACCGCATCGTCACCGCCGACATGAAGCGCGGCATTCGCATCTACACGTGGGCCGAGGACAGCCAGACGCTGCTTTACCTTCAGGACGCCGACCTGATCCGGACCGCGTCCCCGTTGTTCAAGGCCGATCAAATCAAGCGCCCTCGGCTCATCGGCCAGGTCGCCCACCAGGCCGAGGTTGTGGGTGATGAGGAGGATGCTCATG
>JBBIJZ010000111.1:0-4987 GCA_037445715.1 Verrucomicrobiales bacterium
GACCCTGGCCGGTGCCGGCCCGCGCGCCGCGGACCCCCCCGCCGCCGAGCCCGCCCGGCCCGCCCGTACCGCCAAACCCTTCCCCGCCCACTGGGGCGAGCCGCCGCGCCTCCAGACCACGGACTTCGGCCCGTTGCCCGGCGGGTACGGCTACGGCAGTTCGACACTCGCCCGCTGGATCGAGGCCAACCTCAAAAAGGACCAGGCCGCCCGCCCGCGCCGGCCCGACGGCCCCGGCACGGTCACCGTCTCCGGCGAGTTGAAGCAGTGGCACAAGGTCACGCTCACGCTCGACGGACCCTTCGCCCATGAACGCGACGTGGACCCGAACCCGTTCACGGATTACCGGCTCACCGTGGTTTTCACCCACGAAAGCGGGACCCCGAGCTACCGCGTGCCCGGGTATTTCGCGGCGGACGGTAACGCGGCCGAGACCTCCGCCGAGTCCGGCACCTGCTGGCGCGCGCACCTGGCCCCGGACCAGCCCGGTCGCTGGACCTACGCCCTCACGCTGCAGCGCGGTCCCGGGGCCGCGGTGGACGACGCGGCCGCCGCCCGCGCGTCCACCGTGCTCACGGCCGGCGGCACATTCACCATCGGTCCCACCGACAAGCAGGGGCGGGACTTCCGCGCGCACGGCCGGCTCGAGTACGTGGGCCGACACCACCTGCGGTTCGCCGGCTCGGGCGAGTATTTCCTCAAGGTCGGCGCGGACGCCCCGGAGAACCTGCTCGCCTGCGCCGATTTCGACGGCACCGTGGCCAATCCCCGCACGCAGGCGCGGCCCGGGGAAAACGCGCCGGCCGGCCGCCTCAAGACCTGGGCGCCCCACCGGCGCGACTGGCGCCCGGGCGACCCCACCTGGCAGGGCGGCAAGGGCAAGGGCCTCATCGGCGCCCTGAACTACCTGGCCGCGCGCGGGGCCAATGCGTTCAGTTTCCTGACCTACAACGCCGGCGGCGATGGCGACGATGTCTGGCCGTTTGTCGAGCGCGACACCAAGTTGCACTACGACTGCTCGAAGCTGGACCAGTGGGGGGTGGTGTTCGACCACGCCACGACGCGGGGACTGTTCCTGCACTTCAAGCTCCAGGAACAAGAGATGGATGACCAGCGGATCGGGGCCGGCCGCACCGGGTTGGTGCCCGAGGCGCTGGACGGCGGCCGCCTGGGCCCGGAACGCAAGCTGTACCTGCGCGAGCTGGTGGCGCGGTTCGGCCACCTCCTGGCCCTCAACTGGAACCTGGGCGAGGAAAACACCCAGTCCACCGGGGAACAGGTCGCCATGGCGCAGTTCCTCCACGAGACCGACCCGTACCGGCACCCCATCGTCCTGCACACCTTTCCCGACCAGCAGGACCGCGTGTACACCCCCCTGTTGGGCGGGCGCTCGGCGTTGACCGGCGTTTCGCTCCAGAACTCCTGGCGCCTGGCGCATCCGCGCACGCTCCACTGGGTGGAGGCCTCGGCCCGCGCCGGCAAACCCTGGGTGGTGGGTCACGACGAGCAAAACCCCGCCGACTACGGCGTGCCGCCCGACCCCGGCTACGCCGGGCAGCGCGGCGAAGGCTTCGACCAGGGCCGCCCCTACACCCTGCACGACATCCGCAAGTACGCCCTCTGGGGCAACCTCCTGGCCGGCGGCGGCGGGGTCGAGTACTACTTCGGCTACCGCCTGCCCCAAAACGATCTCCAGTGCGAGGACTGGCGCAGCCGGGAGCAAAGCTGGGACTACGGACGCGTGGCGCTGGAGTTTTTTCGCGCCCACCGCATCCCGTTCTGGGAAATGACCAACGCCGACGCCCTCGTGGGCAACACGACCCGGGACAACTCGCGCTTCTGCCTGGCCCGGGCCGGCGCGGTGTACGTGGTGTACCTGCCGGAGGGCGGGACGACGACGCTGGACCTGGGCGAGGCGCGCACGAGCTTCGAGGTGCGCTGGTACAACCCGCGCACCGGCGGGCCGCTCCAACGGGGCACGGTGGAACGCGTGACCGGGCCCGGCGCGGTGGCCCTGGGGACGCCGCCCGCCGAGCCGAATGAGGACTGGGTGGTGCTGGTGCGGCGCTGACCGCGCCCCGCCGCCCCGGGTGGCCGGGGCCTGGAAGGGCCGGACGACCGCGGCCCGGCGCATTTGGCTTGTGGCGCGGGCGGGCCGGCGCCACAAAGGGTCGTGCCGCACCATCCGCGCGTTTTCGTCATGCCAATGCTCCCTGTTTTTCGGTGGCTGCTCTCCGGTTCGTTCCCCCTGCTGGCCGCCGGGCTGCTGAGCGGCCCGGGGTGGACCGCCGCTCCGGCCCGGGCCGGCGACCTGGTCTGGCGCACCCCCGGGCTCGAGGTGGCGGTGGCCACCAACACCGGCGCGTACGCCATCCTGGACCGCGCCACCGGCGTGGTGTGGCGCTCGAATCCGTTCGCCGCGCGCTTCGGCACGGCGGAGGTGACGACGGGGGACCGGGCGTTCACCGCCCCGCTGGAGCGCTGCACGGCGCGGGCGGACCGGGAGCGCCTGGAACTGACCTTCGCGCCCGTGCCGGAGCGGGCGGACCTGTGGTTGCGGGTGGAGCTGCGCGCGGCCGGGGCGGGCCGGGCGCTGGAGTTTGCCTGGGAGGCGGCGGCGGGCCTGACCGTGCGCCGGGTGCGGTTGCTCGATCAGGCGCTGGGCGTGGAGGCGGCCGAGGGCGGCGGCGTGCTGGTGCCGGTGCGGCGGGGGCTGTTCATTCCGGCGGACAGCGGCCGGGCGTTTCATCACGAGTTCGACACCTACGCCTACGAGGGATGCCACATGACGATGCTGGGCGTGTTGCGCCGGGGCACGGCGGTGCTGGTGCACTGGCGCGACCCGTACATCCGCGCGGAAGTGGACAGCGTGCTCACCAACCGCCCGGGCGCGGCGCGCGGCCAGGTGGTCACCACCAGCCTGGTGCTGCAGGGCTCGGCGCGGCGGTTCCGCGTGGCGTTCCTGGGGCGCGGCGACCACGTCACCGTGGGGCGCGCGTATCGCGAGGTGGCCCGGCGCGAGGGCTGGGGGGTGCCCTGGGCGGTGAAGCTGGCGGAAAACCCGGGCCGGGCGCGGCTCTTCGGCGCCTCGAACTACAAGCTCTGGAGCCTGTTGGACCGCCGCATGAACGAGGAGAGCACCCGCGAGGAGCGGGTGACGGTGAACTGGACCTTTGACGAGGCGGCGCAGGTGGCCGAGCACCTGAAGCGGGACCTCGAGCTGGACCGGGTGCTCTTTCTCATGGGCGGGTGGATTCACCGCGGCTACGACAACCAGCACCCGGACATCCTCCCCGCCGCGCCCGAGTGCGGCGGCGACGCCGCCCTGGCCGACTGCGCCCGGCGCATCCGCGCCCTGGGCTACGTGCTGGGCCTGCACGACAACTACCAGGACCTCTACCGCGATTCGCCGTCGTGGGACGAGAACCTGATCCTGAAAAACCGCGACGGCTCGCTGGCGCGCGGCGGCCGCTGGGCCGGCGGGCGGGCATGGTTGACCTGCTCGAAGATGGCGCTCGAACTGGCCCGCCGCCCGCAAAACCTTCCCGCCGTGCGCGCGCTCACCGCGGCGGACGCGTACTTCATTGACACGACCTACGCCGCCGGCCTGCTGGAATGCTTCGACCCGCGGCACCCGTTGACCCGGCATGACGACCTGTACTGGAAGCAGGCCCTCTCGGACTATGCGCGCGGGGTGTTCGGCATCTTCGGCAGCGAGTGCGGCCGGGAGTGGGCCATCCCGCACAGCGATTTCTTCGAGGGCCTGACCGGGGTCAGCGGCCGGCATTTCCACGACGCGGGGCTCGAGGCCAAGGTGGGCGGGGTGAGCGTGCCGTTGTTCGAGGTGGTGTACCGCGACTGCATCGCGCTCTACGGCAAGTACGGCTACGACATCCGGCAGGCGGCGGGCTACGTGCTGGACCACCTGGTAATCGGCCGGCCGCTGCATTACCACAACGTGCCGCCGCACCGGTACTGGCGGGAGGCGGCGCGCGAGGAGGAGGCGGTTTACCCGGCCATTGGCGAGTTCGAGGCCATCAGCCCGCAGCGGTTCCTCATCAGCTACCGCTGGCACGTGCACCGCCCCCCCGCGCGGAACTGGCGGGTGTTCGTCCACTACACCACGCCCGACGGCCAGATCGCCTTCCAGGACGATCACGACCCGGACACGCCGGCCACGCAGTGGAATCCGGGCGTGATGGAGTTCGGCACCTTCGGCCGCGAGGTGCCCGCGTGGTTGCGCGGGGCGTTCGACATCCGCATGGGGCTGTTCGACCCGGCCAGCGGCCGGCGGGCCGCCCTGCCGGGGCCCGACGACGGCGAGCGCCGGTACGTGGTGGGGCGGCTGGTGTGCACCGGCGAGCAGGTCCGCTTCGAGCCCGCCGCGGCGCCGGCCGGGGGACGGGCCGACCCGGCGGTGTTTCTGCGCGGGGACCACGGCTGGACCGCCGGGTTGCATCCCTACGACCGCTTCGTGAAGAACACGCACGAGGTGCTTTCGCCGCTGCACGAACTGACCGCGCAACTGCCGCTGACCGAACACCGGTTTCTCACGGCCGACCGCCGCGCGCAGCGGACCGTGTTTGGCGCCGGGCGCCGGGCGGTGCGGGTGACGGTGAACGCCGGCGCGGGCACGTTGCGGGTGCGCTCGCCGCTGGGCGGGGAGGTCGAGTTGCCGCCGTTCGGGTTTCTGGTGGAGGCGCCGGAGTTGGTGGCCTTTCACGCCACGCGCTGGGCGGGCCGGGCTTATCCGGGCGGGGCGATGTTCACGCTGCGCAGCCTGGACGGCCAGCCGTTGCGGCGCTCGACGCGAGTGCGCGTGTACCACGGCTGGGGCCCGGTCGAGATTCGGATTGGCCAACGGGACTTTGCGGTGCCGCGCCAGGCGGTGGTCAATGTCCGGACCGGGGCTTGAGCCCGGCGAACAACCCCGCCGGGCAAGGTTGCTCCGGTCCGGGGCGGCCGGGGAAGTGGCCGGGGCTCAGCG
>JBBIJZ010000111.1:5087-13626 GCA_037445715.1 Verrucomicrobiales bacterium
CGCCCCGCCGCAGGGTGTATTGCGGCACCCAGCGGGTGGTGTAGCGACGCATGAGGGCGTCGCTGGGGAAGGCCGGGCGTTCCTCGCGGCCGTAGCGCTGGTCGTCCATCCCGTGCCAGGGCAGGGGTTCGACCTTCCAACCCAGCTCGACGTGGAAGTCGGCGTCCTTGTCCCAACCCACGGTGTAGAGGAAGAACGTGCGTTCGGTGCCCGGGGGCCGGGGCGGGAGGCGGTCGGCGGCCCATTCGATGGTCAGTTCGTCGCCGCCGTTGAGAAGGGCCAGGGCGTTGTCCTCGTGCGCGATCAGTTCCCCGACCGGCCCGTAACGCGTGCACCAGCCGCGCGGGGTGATGGTCCAAGGGGCGTTTTGATAAACGCGCTCGTACACCGGCGTGAGCGGGAAGGTCCAGTCCAGGTCGGCGTATTCGCTGAAGCCGCGCCAGTGCAGGTCGGCGCGGTCGGGCGCCAGCCGCACGAGGCGCGTATCGCCGGCAAGCCGGCGCTCGAACAGGGCGATGCGGTCCCAGTGAATCTCGAAGGCGGTGGTCAGGCGCAGGCGGTGACTGCCGGGCGGCAGTTGGCCGGCCAGGTCAATGAGGATGGTCTTGGTCTTCCCGGCGGGGGCGCCGGCCACGACGTCCACCGGTTGCCAGCGGTCCGGGGCGGTTTCGACCTCGAGTTGCGGGAACGGGAAGGGCAGGTCGGGGTGGTGCGAAGCGGCCACGTTGGCCATGCCGCCGCCGAAACGCAGCCAGCCGGTGAGCGCCAGCACCAGGGGCCGGTCCACCGCCAGCGGGCCGAAGTCCAGCACCACGCCATGCGGCTCGGCCAGGCCGCGCAACTGCGGGATGCGCAGCCGGTGCGGGGAGACGCGCCGGTCGTCGGCGGCCTGGAGCAGGTCGGTGCAATCGCTGCCGTCCAGGCGTGTGGCGGCGCGCAGCGGCACGCGGTGTTCCAGCGTCCACAACTCCCCGGGCGGAAACGGCGGGCCGGGGCGGAACTTGTCGGTGGTGTGCACCTCCGTGCCGGCGGGGTGGTCCACCACGACCAGTTTGGCTTCATCGAGGTACAGCACCTCGCGCAGTTCCTCGGTGATTTGCACCACGTAGCGTCCGTCGCGCGGGCGGAAGCGGGACTCGTCGCCCAGCCAGACGTGCTCGCGGGGGTCGGCGGCGGCAAACACGGTGTCGGCCACGCGCAGGCCCAGCGGCGCCGAGCCGAGCAGGTCGGTGACGAAACGGAACCGCTCGCCGTCCCAGGCGTACAGGTAGGGGCAGGAGCCGGTGGGCAGGACCGGCTCGGGCACTTCCAGCGGGCGCTGCGGGTCCACCTTCACGTCCACGATGTTGAAGGGCAGGTCGAACCAGCGGGCGGTGAGTGAATCGAGCCGGTCGCGCGGGCCGACGCCGATCTCGATGGGCGGGGCCTGCACGGTGCGGTGGACGCGGAAGTTGGCGGAGGCGATTTCGATGCGGATGCCCAGGCCGTTGGCGTTGGAGCGATTGCCGATGAGGCGCAGTTTGAGCTGGCGGTGGGCGTTGCCGCCGTCGTTGCGCCAGGCGCGCAGGCCCGCGCCCTCCTGGGCCAGCACCAGGTCGGTGTCGCCGTCGCCGTCGAAGTCCGCCAGGGCCGCGTCGGTGACGCGGGCGAGCGGCCCGGCGTCGAGTTTGGTGCGGGCGGTGACGTTCTCGAAGCGGCCGTCGCCCAGGTTGCGCCAGAGCTGGACACCCCGGCCCAGGGCCAGCAGGTCCAGCCAGCCGTCGTTGTCGTAGTCCACCAGCCGCAACGCCGCCAGCTCGGGCAGTGCGATGGGCAGGCGGTGGAAGCGGTGGATGCCGCCCAGGAGCAGGTCCAGGTGGTCGTTCCCGCCCACCAGCAGGTCGGTGCGTGAGTCGCCGTTGACGTCGCCCACGGCCAGGACGCTGCCCTCGAGCTGGCCGGGCGGGAAATTGGTGGGCACCAGCGGGCCGCCGCGTTGTTTGAGGAGCAACAGGGGCGGGCCGTTGGTGCGCGAGACGATCACGTCCAGCAGGTCGTCGTTGTTCCAGTCGTCCACGACCACCTGGTGCGCGCCCGCGAGGGCCGCCGGCACACCGGACGTGGCGGTGATGTCCACGAAGTACATGTTGCCCAGATTGCGCCAGACGCGCAGCCGGGCGGCGTCCGGGGTGACGGCCAGCAGGTCGAGTTTGCCGGTGAAATCCAGGTCCACGACCGCGCCGGCCCGGCCCGCCAACCCGGCCAGCCCCGAGGCGCGGGTCAGGTCGCGCGCCACGCCGTTGGTCTGGAAGCGGAAGGCGTGCGCGGCGGTGTCGCCCAGCACGATCACGTCGTCGAAGCGGTCGTTGTTGAGGTCGCCCACGATGGCCTGGAAGTACTGCGCCCCGTCCTTGAGCGGCAGCCGGTCGCCCAGCGGGCCGAACCGGCCGCCGGCGTTGGCCAGCAACCGGAAGCCCTCGGCGCCTTCGCGCACGAAGAGGCTGTTGCGGCCGTCGCGGTTGTAGTCCAGCACCGCCAGCGGGCCGTTATACCTGGCGGCGTCCCCGCCAAACAGGGTCGCGGTCACGTCGGCGAAAGTGACGGCAATGCCCCGGGGGTCGGGCTTTTCCGGGCGCACCGGGGCGCGGGCCTCGGTGTGCTTGCAGCGCTCGTAAGTGGCCAGGGTGGCGGGCGGGGCGTCCTTGGGCATGACGGTCTGGTGTTGTGCGATGGCCTTGAGCCCCTCCTCCTGCCGGCCGGCGCGGATCAACGCCTGTCCCAGCGCGTACCAGGCGGCCGGGTGTTTCGGTTCCAGGCGGACCACTTCCTGGAACGACGCCACCGCGTCCTCGTGGTTGCCCAGCTCGGCCTGGGCGCGGCCCAGGTGGTAGTGCACGGCGGCCACGTTCGGGTCGAGGTCGCGCGCCGCGAACAGGGCCTTGACCGCCTCCTCGAACTGGCGCAGGCGCAGGTGCGCGCAACCGGCCACGTAGTACGCGGCGGCCAGGTTGCGGTCGAAGTTGAGCGCCTCCCCGGCCCAGCGCAGGGCCTGTTCCGCATGGCCGGCCAGCAGGTGGGCGTTGGCCAGGTTGAGCAGGGCGTCCGGCCGCGAGGGTTCCCGGCGCACGGCCTCCTCGAACAAGGGCAGCGCCTTCTCGACCTGCCCCTGGTCGTAGTAGTTCTTGCCCGTGCTCATCAGGCGGGTGAACTCGTCGTCGGCGTCCGGCGCACCGGGGCGGGAACAGCCGGCCAGCGCCAGCCACAGGCCCAGCCCGCCCGCCAGCCACGCACCCGCACTGCGCCCCGACCGGGAGGCGCCCGGGAAAACGGCCGGTGAAGTCATGGCCGCAGCTTAACCGCGGACCGGCTTGCGACAAGGCGGAAGGGCGGGCGGAATGTGCCGGGCGGCCACGCGGACGCGAGACCCGCGCCCGGACCGCGGACCGGGCCTACAAGACCGCGGGCTTCGGCCGGTGGTTCGGCGGCGAACCGTCCGGCCCGGGGAACGGGGCAAGGTTGACAGGGGCGGGGTCCTGCCGGACCTTGAGCGCGGAGTTTGCCACATGAAACGGTTCCACGCGCTGACTCTGGTCGCCACGCTCACGCTGGGAGGAGGGCTCCTGGCCGGGGAAACTTCCACCCAGGTCCCGGCTCCGCCAGCGTCGGAAAGCCCGCCGCCCGCGGCGGTGCCGCCCGCCCCCGCCGCGGCGTCCACCAACCTCGTGGAAGCCGCCGAAGACACCACGCGCCTGCCCCCGACCGTGGCGCCGCTGCTGGTCTCACCGCCGCCCGTGCCGTTGACGCCCAGCCGGTACGGCGGGGTGCTCGGCCAGGCCCTCGAGTCGCGGCGGCCCTGGCAGTTGTTCAACCCGCTGGCGCCGCCCGAGTTTGGGGACGGCACGCAAAACCTCTCGGTGAATCCGGTGACCGGGCAGGCCGAGGGGGTGACCCTGTTCTCGTTCCAGTTCAAGCCCAAGCCCGGCGCCAAGAAGAATTCCCGCCGCGCCGTCGCGTCGGAGCGCTGAGCCGGAGGCATTTCGCAAGCCCGGTTGGAAGGGCCGCGCGACCGGGGGCTTTCGAATTGCCCTGGCTGCACCGCGGGCCGGTCGGCCGCCGGCCTTTTCCCGGGCATCGCGCTCCTCGCCGCACCCGGTCCTGGCGCGCCGGCACAGGGAGGGCTGCGGTGTCAGTGCCCGGCCTGCTTCTGCATCTGGGCGATGAGGGCGTCGTTCAGGGCCCGGGCCGGATTGTACCCCAGCACGCGCAACTTCATGTGCAGCGCGGCCACTTCAACCAGCCGCGCCACGTCGCGTCCCGGCCGGATAGGGATGGTCATGTGCGGCACGGTCACGCCCAGGAGCTTGATGGTTTCCAGCTCTTCGCCCACCCGCTCGACATCGGCGGCGGCGTCCCAGACCTTGAGCGTGACGGCCAGGTCCACCCGTTTTTCGGTGCGGATGCCCTTGACGCCGAACATGGCCGGCACGTCCACCACGCCGATGCCGCGCACCTCCATGAAATTGCGGCCCAGTTCGGGGCTGGTGCCGATGAGTTCCCGGCCGGCGTGCACGCGCAGGAGCGTGGTGTCGTCCGCCACCAGGCTGTAGCCGCGTTCGACCAGGCCGATGGCGCACTCGCTCTTGCCCACGCCCGGTTCGCCCAGGATCAGCACGCCGATGCCACGGATGTCCACCATGCTGCCGTGGATGCGCTGGCGGGGTGCAAAGTGCTCGTCCAGGGCGAGCGTGGCCCGGTTGATGAAACGCATCGTGACCATCGGGCACCGGAAGACCGGCACCCCGCGGGCCTCGGCCTGGCGTTTGAACTCCTCGTCCGGCTGCCCGCTGCGGCAGAAGACCGCACAGGGGACGCGGGTGGCGAAAAACTCCGCGTAGCGCGCGGCGCGCGCGGCCGGGGGCAGCGAGCCCAGGTAGTGCATCTCGGCGTTGCCGAAGACCTGGATGCGGTGTTCGGCGAAGTACTTGCGGAAGCCGGCCAGCATGAGGCCGGGGCGGTTGACCGCCGGCTCGCGGATCAGCCGCCCCAGGCCGCGCTGGCCGGCCACCAGGCGCAGTTCCAGCTCCCGGTGATGGGCCTGGTAGAACTTCTCGACGGTGAGCACGGGGGCGGATTTCACGGCGGCCATGGGGTGCGTCTGGATGCGGGCGCAGTCTGCGACGGGCGGCCGCCGCGGCAAGGCAAAAACCGGGCTCAGAGGTTGAACTCGGGGCCGAGGTAGATCTCCCGGGCGCGGGGGTCATTGACCAGGAATTCCGCCGAGCCCTCGCAAAGCACCTCGCCCTTGTGGATGATGTAGGCCCGGTCCACCAGCTTGAGCGTCTCGCGCACGTTGTGGTCGGTGATGAGGATGCCCAGGCCGCGTTGCTTGAGCCGGCGCACGATCTTCTGCACCTCATAGACCGCGATGGGGTCAATGCCGCTGAACGGCTCGTCCAGGAGCATCAACCGCGGGCTGGTAATGAGCGCACGGGTGATCTCCAGCCGGCGTTTCTCGCCGCCGCTGAGCTGGTAGGCCCGGCTTTTGGCCAGCGGCGCCAGGTCCAGCTCGTCCAGCAGGTAGCGCAGGCGCAACTGGCGCTCGGCGCGGCTCAGCCGGCAGGTCTCGAGGATGGCCAGCAGGTTTTGCTCGACGGTGAGCTTGCGAAAGACCGACGGCTCCTGGGTCAGGTACCCGATGCCCAGCCGCGCGCGCTGGTGCATGGCCAGGCGGTCAATGGACCGGCCCGCGAACCGCACCTCGCCGGCGTCCGGCCGCACCAGGCCCACCACCAGGTTGAAGGTGGTTGTCTTGCCCGCGCCGTTGGGCCCCAGCAACCCGACAATTTCCCCGGCCCGCACCTGGATGCTCACCCCGTTAACCACCCGGCGCTTGCGGTATTCCTTGGCGAGCTTGACGGTTTCCAGCAGCGGCTCGGCGGCAGCCGGGGCGCCCGTCGCCCCTTCCGCGCCGGCCGGTGAAGGTGAGGTCCGGGTATCGTGCGACATGGTTGTGCGGGGCTTCAACGCCCGAACGGGCGCGCCAGGATGTTGGTGCGAAGCCGGTCCGGCAGGGCCGTCCACTCGACGCGGAAAGCGCCGCGGCCCCTGGCCCGCTGGAGGCGCGTGTCCCAGGTCAGGACCTCGGCCCCGGTGATGCGGCCCTCGGGGGTTTCCACGCGCGGTTGACCCGTCAATTCCAGCCGGCCGGTGGCCGCGGTGTACGTGGCGTGTTCGCCCGCGGCCCGGCGGTCGCCGCGGCTTACGCGCACCTGGCCGGTGGCGGTGGCGCGTTCGAGGCGGTTGGTGCCGGGCCGGAACCACGCCTGCACGCTTTGCGCCCGCACCTCGGTCAGTACCGCGGTCCCGGCGGCCGCGCGGGATTCGCGCTGCCGGCCCGTGACACCGCCGGCGGCCTCGAGCTGCCGCACGGTGCCGTCCGCGGCAAACGCGGCGCGCAGGCGCTCGCACTCCAGGGTGCGGGTCAACCCGGGACGTTCGGGCCGGGCGAACTGCTCGAGCCGCACCGCGCCGACGGCCTCGATCGCCTCGAGCTGGTCGTGGTAAAGCACGGTCAGCTCGCGGCAGGTCAGTTCGCCCAGCGTCGGCCCGCCGGCGGACACCCGGGCACGCACCGGCGGGGCGAAGGTGAGCCGGCCGGCCACGAACTGCGCGGCCTCGGCTTCGACCTCCACGAACAGGTTGGTCCACGCCGGGGTCGGCGGGCGGTTGGTCGGCCGGGGGGTGAACCCGGCCGCGGCGAGGGCCCCGGCAGGCAGGCGCAACCGGGCGCCGCCCAGCACCTCCACGGAGTGCTCGCGGAGGTTCAGGCGCAGGGGCTCGCCGCGGACCTCGCGGCCGCGCCCGCTCCAGTGCGGGGCACCGCTCAGTTCGAGCACGTCATTGGAGAACCGGGCCCGTGCGGCGGTGGCGCGCCAGGCGTCGGCGAGGTCGGCAATGACCACGTTGGTTTCGGCCAGCACGCCCTGCACCGGGCCGTTGGTGGGGGGCAGAATCAGGGTGAGGACTTCGGCGGTCAGGCGGATGAAATCGGGGCTCGGTTCGGGGGCGCCGCTGGGCGCGGCGGGCGCGCTTTCCGGCAGGGGCCAAAGGCTCGGGCTGTTGGTGTCCAGAGGGAGTTTCAGCCCGGCGCGGCCCAGGGCGCGCAGAATCTGCGGGGCGGGGCCGGCGCCGCGCTCGAGCCGGAAAAGGTCGGCCTGCGCCTCGCGCACGGCATCGGTCCAGCGGGGCCGGCCGGTCAACTCGATTACTTCGCCGGCTTCGGTCAGGCGATACTCGGCGCGTTCGCTGGTGGTGCGGCTGCCGTCGCGCCGGCTGCGGATTTCCACGTCCCCCTCGACCTCGAGCCGGTCAAAACGCCCGGCGGGGCTGCGGCGGGCCGCCAGGCGCTCGGCGCGGACTTCGAGGTCGGGGTCCGCGGCGTGGACCTGGCGGCGGAAGGTCACCTGGTTCGAGGCCAGGAGCAGTTGCATTTCCCCGGCGCGAATGGTCAGGACGTCGCCGGTGGCCGCCGGGTCAGCGGGGCGTTTGCGGAGGCGGGTGAGGACCTGGTTGGAGACGACCAACTCGCCGGTGGTCTGCTGCCACTGGAAACCGGTGCCCTCGAGGGCGAGCTGGCCGTCGCCGGTGGCCACGTGCAAGCCGGCGGCGGAGCTGACGCGGTTGGCGCGCAGGTCCACCACACAATTGGTGGCCAGGATGAGCAGTTGCACGTGGGTGGGGCCGGCCGGGTACTGGTGTTCGACGCGGGCGGTCTCGAGCCACACGGTGCCGTCCGGTTGGGTGCGCGCGCCGGTGCCGGTGAGCAGGCCGGTTTGTTGGTTCTGGCTGAGCAGCGGCAGGCGGAACTCGCCCGCGCGGGCCGCCGGCCGGGACGGCGAGTCACCGCCGCGCAGGCCGCCGCCGGCAAGGGCGAGCGCGAGCAGGACCAGGGACGGGCGGGGCGGGCGCATGGCCGGTCAGGCGGAAAACTCGGCCACCAGCGGGGCCCATTTGTCCTGGGCCTTGAGGATCATTTCCGCCACCTCGCGCACCGCGCCGTGGCCGGCAGAGGCCCGGGTGATGTAATGGGCCAGGGCCCGGGCCTCGGGGATGGCCTGCTGGACGGTCACGGCCAGGCCGGCGCGTTTGAGCGCGCCCAGGTCCACGAGGTCGTCGCCCATGAAACACACGTCCTCCCAGGTCAGTTGGGTGCGCGCCAGGATGTCCTCGATCGCCGCGACCTTGCTGCCCGGGGCCTGGTGGAGGAAGTCAATCTGCAGGTCCTCCGCGCGCTGGCTGGTGGCCACGGAGGCGCGGTGGGACACCCAGCCCACTTTGACGCCCTGTTTTTGGAGCAGACGCAGGCCGAAGCCGTCGCGGAGGTTGAAACGCTTGGTTTCCTCGACGCCGCCCATGTAGATGCCCGCGTCAGTGAGGATGCCGTCCACGTCGCACAAAAAGAGCTTCACGCGACGCAGGCGCTGTTGCAACTGCGGGTCCGGCATGGGGCGGGCGGGCGCGGGGGCGGCGGCGGGGGCCTGCGGGCCGGGTCCCGCAGCGG
>JBBIJZ010000112.1:0-13269 GCA_037445715.1 Verrucomicrobiales bacterium
GGCCGACGGCCCGTCGGCGCGACCCGCAAGAGCGTCGCCCGACAGCGCCGGTCTTGCCGAAGCTCAAGACGCGGTCACGGCCGCCGGCCGGGCGGGCGGGGTGACCGCGGCGATCCGGCAGGCGGCGCAGCCCATGCCCTTGAGCATCAGCGCACCGGTGGGACACAGCTCCGCCGCGCGGCGGCCGGACTTCTTGAAGGCCTCGGCCATCGGTCGGTCCAGCGGCGGCGCCACCACGGTGTCGAAGCCCCGGCCGTAAAACGTGATCCCCCAGTCCTCGCCCGCCTGGCGCGCGACCTCCACGCACACGCCGCACAGGATGCACTTGCCCGGCTCGAAGATGATTTCCGGGTGGGAGGTGTCGCGTTGGAAGCGCCGGCGCTGGCCCACGAACCGCGCGGGGTCCACGCCGTACTCGGTGGCCAGCGCGCGCAACCGGCAGGGAATGGCCTTGCCGCACCCGCAGCCCAGGCAACGGCGGGATTCCTGGCGCGCCTCCTCGGCCGAAAAGCCCAGCTCGACCTCGGCGAACGAGGCGCGTCGCACCTCGAGCGGGGCGTGGGGCATGGGCGTGCGCGGCAGGCTTTCGATGTCGCGCAGCAGCACGGCCAGTTCGGTTTCGTCCAGCCGGCCCATGAGCACGTTCACCGCCTCGGGCGCCCCCACCACCGGCAGGCCGCGCAGGGACTGGTCCAGCGAGGCGGCGGCCAGTTTGCCCGCTGCGACGGCACGCACGGCCACGTCCGGGCCGGTCACGGCATCGCCGGCGGCGAAGACGCCGGGCAGCTTGGTGGCCAGGGTGTGGGGGTCCACGGCGATGCCGCGCCGGGAAAGGTTCAGCGCCGGGGCCTGCGCGGGGTCGAGGGTGACTTCCTGGCCGATGGCGGCGATGACGGTGGCCGCTTCGAGCACGAACTCCGAACCGGGCACCGGCTCGGGGCGGGCGCGGCCGCTAGCGTCCGGCGCTCCCAGGGCCATGCGCTGGCAGGTCAGGCGCAGGCGGCCGTCGAGCCGCTCGAGTTTGAGCGGCGCCACGAGGTATTCGATCTGCACGCCCTCTTCCTCGGCGGCCTCGACCTCTTCCATGAGGCAGGGCATTTCGCGGCGGGTGCGGCGGTAGAGCACGCGCACGGACCGGGCGCCCAGCCGGAGCGCGCTGCGGCTGGTGTCCATGGCGGTGTTGCCGCCGCCGACCACCAGCACGTCCGTGCCCACGCGCGGGGGCGGGCCGTCTTCGATCTGTTCGAGGAAGGCGAGCGCGGGCGTGGCCAGTTCCTCGCCGGGACAGCCGAGCGTGCGCGAGCCCTGCGCGCCCACGGCCAGCAGCACGGCGTCGAACTGGCGGCGCAGCTCCTCGAGGGTGAAGTCGCGGCCCAGCCGCCGGCCCAGCCGAAACTCGGCACCGCGGGCGCGGAGGGCCTCGATCTCGGCGTCGAGCACGTCGCGGGGCAGGCGGAAGGCGGGGATGCCGTAGCGCAACATGCCGCCGGGTTTGGGATGAGCGTCGAAGAGCACCACGGCGTGGCCGCGCCGCAGGAGGTGGTCAGCCGCGGCCAGGCCGGCGGGACCGGCGCCGACGATGGCCACGCGCCGGCCGGTGGGGGCGGCCTGGGGCGGCCGGTAAAGGCCGGCGGCCCGGCGGTGGTGGTCGGCAGCGAAGCGGTGGAGGTTGCGGATGGAAAGGGCCGCCTCGGCCTGGCAGCGGCGGCAGCGCTGCTCGCACAAGCGCGGGCAGACCCGGCCCAGGGAGGCGGGCAGGGTGAGGTCGTCGTGCACGATGGCGGCGGCTTCGCCGGGGTTGTCCGCGGCGATCTGGGCGATGAACTCCGGGATGCGCAGCCGGGCCGGGCAGCCGGTCTGGCAGGGGCCGACGCAGTCGCCGGCGTGGTCAGAGACCAGCAATTCCAGCGCGGTTTTGCGGGCCTCGCGGACCTCGGCGGAGGCGGTGTCCACCACCATGCCGGGGGCGGCGGACATGGCGCAGGACGGCCAGAGGTTGGGGCGGCCTTCGATCTTGACGGCGCAGAGGAAGCACGAGGCCGAAGGGGCGAAGCCCTCGACATGACAGAGCGTGGGGATGCGGATGCCCGCGCGCCGGGCGGCCTGGAGGATGGTCTCGCCCGGCCGGGCCTCGACCTCCCGGCCGTCAATTGTGAGGGTAAACGGGGTGGTCATGGGGCGGGCCGAAGTCCGAAGGTCGAAGGTCGAAGGTCGAAGGTCGAAGGCCCGCGGCCGGAAATCCGAAATCCGAATTCCGAAAGCCGAATGGCTGGCGGGGGGCGCATGGGATTACTTTCGCCAAATGCTGTCGAAGATGAGGTTGATCTCCCTGGCCTTCCGCCAAAGCTGGCGGGCTTCCGTGGCCAGGGAAGGTTCCGCGGTGGCGATCATGCGCAGGAAGAACATGGTCTCGCGCGATTCCTTGCGACAGGTGCCGATCCGGTTTTTGAAATCTTTGCCCGACACCGCGTTGTCCGCCTCGCAGTAATTGGCGCCAAGACTGGTTGCCGCCCCCACCAACTGGTCAATCAGGCGGTCGGTGACCGGCCCGCGGGGAATCCTCCGCGCGAACCGGACAACAGCCTCGCCGAATCGGGTGGCACGTTTTTCCAACTCGGGGGCGGCCGAGGTGTCCTCGCGGGGTGCATCCCGCAAAATCATGTCATCGGTCGCCTTGTCGCCCCATTGCCAGAAACCAGAAGGAATTCCCGGGCAGACCGGCTCGGCTAGCGCCGGCCGGCTGACTTCGGACTTCGAACTTCGGCCTTCGGTCTTCATTGCACTTCAACCGCCCCGTAGGGGCAGACCACGCGGCAGGTGTCGCAGCGGGTGCACCGCTCGACATCAATCCGGTGCCGCTGGTAGGGCGTCAGGGGAATGGCGTCCACGGGGCAATTCTGGGCGCAGAGCGTGCAACCGGTGCAGCGGGCGTTGATGGTGTAGCGGATCAGCGCGGGGCACTTGCCGGCGGGGCAGCGGCCCGCGAGGTGTGCCTCGTACTCGTCGCGGAAGTAACGCAGGGTGGAGAGCACGGGGTTGGGCGCGGTCTTGCCCAGGCCGCAGAGGCTGCCCTGGGCCACCTGCCGGGCCAGGCGCTCGAGCTCGTCGAGGTCGGCGCGGCGCGCGCGGCCGGCGCAGAGGCGTTCGAGCAGCTCGAGCATCCGCTTGGTGCCGATGCGGCAGAAAGTGCACTTGCCACAGGACTGGTTCTGGGTGAACTGGAGGAAGTACCGGGCGATGTCCACCATGCAGGCGGTGTCATCGAGCACCACCAGGCCGCCCGAGCCCATGATGGCGCCGATGTCCCGCAGCGATTCGTAATCCACCGGCGTGTCCGCCAGGCGCGCGGGCACGCACCCGCCGGAAGGTCCGCCGATTTGCACCGCCTTGAACCGGCGCCCCGGCGCCACGCCACCCCCGATGTCCTCAACGATCTCCCGCAGCGTGGTGCCCATCGGGATTTCGATCAGCCCCGCCCGCCGCACCTTGCCGGCCAGGGCGAAGACCTTGGTGCCCTTGCTGGTCCGGGTGCCGATGGCGGCAAACCGCTCCGCCCCGTGCCGCAGAATCCACGGCACCAGGGCCAGGGTCTCGACGTTGTTGATCAGCGTGGGCCGGCCCCACAGGCCGGATTGGGCAGGGAAGGGCGGCCGCAGCCGGGGCATGCCGCGTTGACCCTCGATCGAGGCAATCAGGGCCGTCTCCTCGCCACACACAAACGCGCCCGCGCCCTCCTTGATGGCGAAGCGCAGCGGGTAATCCTTGCCCAGCAGTCGCTCGCCCACCCAGCCGCGCCGCTCGCACTCGGCCAGCGCGGCCCGCACCCGCTTGAGCGCGTTCGGGTACTCGTGCCGGATGTAGAAAATGGCCTCGTGCGCCCCCACCGCCACCGCGGCGATGGCCAGGCCCTCGATGACCCGGTACGGGAAGGACTCGAGGATCATCCGGTCCATGAACGCCCCCGGGTCGCCCTCGTCGCCGTTGCAGATGACGTACTTGACCTCGCCCGGTTGCTGGCGCACCACGCGCCACTTCTGCCCGGTGGGAAAGCCCGCGCCGCCGCGGCCCCGCAGGCCGGACTGCTCGATGGTCTCGATGATCTTCTCCGGGGCCAGGTCCTCGAGACACCGCCGCAGCGCCACAAAGCCGTCATGGGCCAGGTATTCGTCCAGGTCCAGCGGGTCCAGCCGCCCGTAATGCTCCATGGCAATGTGCACCTGGCGGCGGAAGAACGCCTCGCCGTCCGCCTCGGGCGGAAGCGCGGTCGGGGCCGCGGACGGCGCGGGCGACGGCGCCGACCCGGGCGGTGCGGGCGGCTCGGGCAGCAACACCCCGTCCACCAACCGCGACCACCAGCGGGCCAGGCGGCCGTCCAGCCCCGCCGGGGTGAAGTGTTCCTCGACAAAGGCCGGCGCCCGCTCGGGGGTCATGCCGGTGTAGGTGGTCTTGCGGCCGTCGGGCGTGACCACCTCGATCATCGGCGTGCGGTAACAGGCGCCCACGCAGCCCACCCGCTTGACCGTGGCGCGGGCGCCGGTGCGGGCCAGCTCCTGGCGCAGCGCGCGGAAGACGCGGTCGGTGCCCTTGGCCACGCAGCAGGAGTCCAGGCAGACCTGGATTTGGGGCGCGTCCGGCCGGGGCGGTTGCGAGGTCAACTCGCCATCCCCTCCCCGCGCGGCCTGGCGGGCCGCAAATTCCCGGAGCAGCCCCGGCACTTTTTCCGCGGAGGTGTAGCCGAAGGTCTCCTCGCCGATGCGCACCACCGGCGCGAGCGTGCAGCAACCCAGGCAGGCCACCGGTTCGAGGGTGAACTGCCGCGTCGGATCGGTGTGCGCCCCGGCGGGGATGTGCAGGTGCCGGCGCAGGGCCTCCTCGACCCGCTCGGCCCCGCCCACGTGGCAGGCCGTGCCGTGGCAGACATGGAGGACATGCCGGCCCACCGGCTCGTGCCGGAACATGTCGTAAAACGTGGCCACGCCCGTGAGGGCGGCGGGGGTGATCTGGCTGTGGCGGCAGACGTACTCGAGCGCCTCCCGCGGCAGGTAGCCGTAATGGTCTTGCAGGGCCTGCAACACCGGGATCACCGCGTCCGGCGTGCGCCCCACCCGCTCGAGCACCTCGGCGGCGAAGCGCAGGTCCACCGTCTCGGCCGGGGCCGCGGGCGGGGCCGACAGGGTGGCGGGGGCGGTGCTCATGGGCGTTTGGCCTCCAGCGCGGGCGCCGTGTCCGGACCCACGCAGAAGAGGGTTTGGACCGTGCGCACCACCATCACCCCCTGTGCCAGGGCCGGGCTGGCGTACACGCCCTCGCCCAGGTCCAGGCGCGCCAGCTCGCGCGCGGCGGGACCGGCCGCGAGCACCGCCACCGCACCCTTGGTGCCGAAGACGTACAGCCGCTCGCCGACCAGCGCCGGCGAGGCATTGACCTCGAAGTCCAGCTCGTGTTCCCACACGAGTTTGCCGGTCTGGAGGTCGTGACAACCAACCACGCCGTGGGAGAGCACGGTGAACACGTGCGCGTCGTCGCTGACCGGGCTGGTGATGTCGGGCACCAGATCATCGGTTTCCCACACCAGGTGGGATTTGGTGACATCGCCCGTGCCGTCCGGGCGCAGGGCGAAGAGGCGGTCCCCCGGGCTGACGCCGAGGAACCGGCCGGCCGCGAAATGCGGCGAAGGGGTGATTTCGCCGGACAACAGCCGGGCGCGCCAGAGCTCGGTGCCCTCAGCCGCGTGGTAGGCAATGACAAAGTCGCCGCCCAGGGTGCCGATCTGGGGTTTGCCCGCTGCCTCGAAGACCACCGGCGAGGCCCAGGAGGCGCCCACCGGCCGGTTCTTCTGCCAGAGCACGCGGCCGGTCGCCCCCTCCAGCGCGTACAGCCGCGAGAGATTTTCCTCCGGCTCGCCCTGGTCGTACTGGACCAGCAGGCGGTCGCGCCAGGTGACCAGCGAGGTGGCGTGGCCGTACGGGTTGTGCGGCGCGCCGAGGTTCTTCGCCCACACCGGCGCGCCGTCGAGGGTAAAGGCCGCCAGGTCCCCGTTGGCAAAGAGCACGTACACGCGCCGGCCGTCGGTGGCCATCGTGGACGCGGCGAAGCCCGTGGACTCCGGCACCTCGGGCAGCCGGGCGGGCGAGCCGGGCACGTTGGTGACCGCGCGTTCCCAGGCGAGCCGGCCGCTGGCCAGGTCGAAGGCGAAGACGCGACGCAGGCCGGCATCGCCGCCGGAGAGGAAGACGCGATTGCTCCAGATCAAGGGCGAGTTGAACCCGGGCGCGTCCAGCGGCGTTTTCCAGCGCAGGCCGGCGCCGGTGGCGAGGTCGAACTTCAGGGCGAGGGCGAGGTTGGTCACGCGCGGGTTGCCGGTGGGTCCCAGGAAACGCGGCCAGTTCGCCGCGTACTCGGCGGGGTCCGGCAGGTCGGCGGCGGCGGTTTCGCCGGGGGTTCCGCCCGGGAGCCGGGCCAGCCATTTTTCCAGTGCCGCCGGGTCAGTCGGCACCGGGCTGCGCGCGGAAAGGCTCAACCACCCCAGCGCGGCGAGGGCGAGCGCGCCCACCCCGGCGGCCAGGGCGCGGGCCCGGTGCGTGGCGCGGGCGTAACGTTCCGCCGCGTCGGGTCGGGGCCGGGGCCGGGGCAGCTCGGCGTGCCAGCGGGCGTGCAGTTTCCCCAGCACCACGAGCGCCACGGCCGCGCCGGCCAGCAACCAGGCGCCGTCCCGGTACACCGCCAGCAACCAGGCGTGGCGCCGGCGCAACCGGAGGTCCAGCGCGCGGATTTGTTCCTTGAGCGCCTCGTTTTGCGGCTCGACGAGCAATTGGGCCTTGAGCGCGGCCAGTTGCGGCGACTTCAACGGGTCGTCGTGCCGGGCCAGCTCGTGCACCGCCACGAGCACCATCACGACCACGGCACAGAACAGCGCCGCGATTTGCCACGCGCGGTGCACGGCCCGCGCCACCTCCGGCGGAGGCGGCGCCGCGGCGGGCAAACCGGCGTTGACCTCGGGTGTGGGCATGGCTCAAGCCCCCCCGCGGGCGGCGGCCAGGGGCGGGGCGGCGGTGAGCCGGGCCGCTTCCTCGGGCGAGATGAGGCCCCGCCGCAGGCGTTCGTTCGGGCAACTCAGGTAACACCGCCCGCAGGCCAGACAAGCGCCGCGGTCCGGCTCGAAATCCGTCCGCGCCGTGCGCACCGAGAGGGTGACCAGCCGCAGGCCGAGCACCAACCCCACCCAGCCACCCAGCCAGGCGCCGGCGGTGGTGAGGCGGCGCCGGAGCTCGGCGGCTTGCGCGACCAGGCGGGAGACCTCCAGTTCGGCCCGTACCAGGGCGCGGCTTTCCGGCGTGGGCGCGGCGGGCACCGCGGCCGCGCCGGCCCCAGGAGGTGCGGGCGAGGCCACGGGCGTAGCGGCGGCCGTTGAGGAAGTGGCCGAGGCCGCGGAAGCCGTCTCGGCCCTCGCCGCGTGCTCCGCCACATAACGCTCGAGCAGGGCGACGTTCGGGTGCAGCCGCGCGGCCGGCACCGCCACCCGCGGGCCCACCCACGCGCCCAGCGCCACCAGCAACGGCACCGCCACCAGCAGCCAGCCCAGGCGCCGGCGCTCCGGCGCCAGCGCGGCGGGCGTCGCCGGCAGGTTCACCGGTTCGCGGATGGCGCCAAAC
This sequence comes from Verrucomicrobiales bacterium, assembly GCA_037445715.1. Lineage (GTDB taxonomy): Bacteria > Verrucomicrobiota > Verrucomicrobiia > Limisphaerales > J093 > DSVZ01. The sequence continues at coordinate 7,653 of JBBIJZ010000112.1, forward strand.
GGGCAGGAATGCTCGCACAGCCGGCATTGCGTGCAGGTGGTGGGCGTGATGCGCACCCGCCAGCGCGACACCAGCGCGGCCAGCCGCAGCAACGCGCCGTACGGGCAGAGGAACCGGCAGAACGGCCGGCCGATGAACATCGAGGCCACCACGAACACCCCGCCCAGGCTCAGCATCAGGAAACTCCCGGACATCCGAAACAGCGGCACGAACGGGTCCCACCGGCAGATCAAGAAACCCGCGCCCGTCGCCGCCAGCACCAGCCCCGCGCCGAGGAACAGGTACGGCAACGGCGCCAGCCCCTGCTCGACCCACAGCGGCACCTTCACCGGCCGCAGCAGCACGAGGTCCTGCAACGCCCCGTGCGGGCACACCGCCGCGCAAAAGGTGCGCCCGGCAAACAGGGCGAAGACCAGCGGGGCCAGGAAAAACAGCAGCACTGTCAGCGGGAGGGTGTACTCGGGCGTGAACAGGCCGTAGGCCACGTTCTGCGGCGCGCCGATGGGGCAGATGCAGCCGTGCCGGATGAACCCGAAATAGACCAGCGAAAAGATCGAGAGCGCCGCCAGCCCGCGCCGCGAGCGGCGGCGGTGCACCAGCCAGGCCGCCACACCCAACGCCCCCAGGAGCACCGCCAGGTCCGCGTATTCCCGCACCACGCCCCGGGGCGGCGGGGTGGTGATGCCCGGCGGCATGACGTAGTCGCTTTCAAACTCCGGCGGCGGGAAACGCAGTTCGCTTTCACCGGCGCGGACCGGCCCGCTGACCCCGGCCAGCAAACCACGCACCACCAGGAGCAGGAGCGCACTGAACCGGGTCAGCTTCATGCGTGGGCGGTGGTCTTGAGGTAGTAGGGCTGGTCGGCGGGCACGCGCCGGAAGGCGTCGCCGGCGCAGACGCGCGCAATCGAGCATTCGTTGCAGTTGACGCAGCGGTCGTGCCGGACCTGGAGGTAGAAGGAGCCGTTGCCGAAGCGGGTGCAGCCCTCGACGCACCGGGCGCAGCCGATGCACAGGTCCTCGTTGATGTTGTACTCGTAGTAGGGGTCCTCGATGAACCGGCGCTCGATGGCCGCGGTGGGGCAGACCTGGTTTTCGGCGCCGGTGTTCAGGGCGTTGGGCTCGGGCACGAAGTAGCCGGTGCACAGGTCGCAGTAGCCGCAGATGGGATAGCTCTGCACGCACTTGACCGCGGAGGGTTTGAGCACGCAGGCCGTGGCGCACTGGCCGCAATAGACGCAGCGCGTCGGGTCAATCTGCCAGACGTACTTCTGCCCGCGCGCCACGCGGGGGGCGGCCAGCCCGAAGAGCGCCCCCAGGCCGGTGAGGGCGGCCACGCGCGCACCGTCACGCAGGAACTGGCGGCGATTCAACGGGGGATTGCCGGACGGAGGAGTGGTCATGGCGGCAGGTCCGGGCGGTTCAGGTGCGGGCCCTGGGCGCCATCACCCGCACCTCGGCGGCCACGGGGTCCAGGATGTAGAGGTGGCCCTCGGGGTCGGACGCCACGTCCAGGCTGACGTTCAGGGTGTTGCCGGCCGTATCGCCGCGGCTGGCGCGGGCATTCTCCGGGAAATGCTCGACGCCGGCCACCACGCCGTCCAGGCGGCCGTCCGGGTGGTACACCTTGACCCGGGGCAGGCCCTTCTCGGCGGTGACGATGCGGCCGTCCGGCAGTACCGCCAGGGCAATGGGATTGCAGCAGCCGCAGAACGCGGCAATGCCCATGCCCGGCTTGCCCCAGGCGGAGACCCGCTCGCCGTCCGGGGTGTAGGTCTCGACCAGGTGCCGCCCGGCGTTGTTGACCCGCAACCGGCCGTCCGGGTGCAGTTCCACGTCCAGGTGCGGGCTGGGCAGGACCAGCCCCGGAATGCCGCGCGCCGGGTCTTTCGCACCCAGGCGGCCGAGCACCCGCCCGGAGCGGTCGCAACGCCAGACCACGCGGTTGCCCGAGTCGGCCGCGTACACGGCGTCGTCCGTGGCCAGCAGGCCGCTCAACCACGCCCGGGGTTGGGGCGCCTCCCACACGGCCCGGCGGGTGCCCTGCGCGTCGAAGACCTCGACATGCGTGCGCAGGCTCACGTAGAGCGTCCCGTCCGGCGCGACGGCGGCGCAGCGCGCCGGGGCGCTCAGGGCGATTTCCGGTCCGGGCCGGCCGTCGGCCTCCAGGGCCACCAGGTAGTGGCCGGCGCAAAGCCACCACCGGCCGTCCGGGCCGCGGGTCAGCCGGCGGGCCTCCGCGCGCGGGACCTTGAAACGGCGCCGTTCGGTGTACGCCAGAAGCGCCGGGTCGGTGGTCTCGTAAGCGCTGACATCGTAGGCCCACGGGTTGTTCCGGCCGGGCGCGGCGGCGCGGGCGGCGGGATTCCCGGCCAGCGCCCAACCGGCCACGGCCAGTCCGCCGCCGGTGCGCAAAAAGGCGCGGCGACTCAGGGACGTCGGTGGGGATGGCTTCATACGGCACCTCCGGAAAGCGGTTCACGGGCGGCCCGGGCCGCGGGCAGTCCGCAGCGGGCGAAGACGGCGCATCCGGCGCAGGGCGCGGGCTGGAAACAGGCGGCCGAGCGGGCGCGGACCTTGCCGGCGCGGGCCAGTGCCGCCACGCCGCCCCCCAGCCACGCCAGGGCGGCCCAACGCCCGCAGGCGCGCAGAAACTCGCGGCGGTCCGCCGCGGCGGTCGGTTGCGTGTTCATGGCACTCACCCGAGAATCTCGGCGTACCAGCCCCCGGCTTCAAGGTCCCGAATGGGACCGGCCTGACGCAAATCAAGCTTTCGGCAAACCGTCCCGCGTTCTACGTGCCAATTGCCCAAGTTTTGCCGTTTTTTGGCCCGGGCGGGGCAAGCCGGCAGGCCGGGACGGCCCCGGGGGTTCCACGGTCGGGTTGGAGCTTGCGGCGCGCCCCGCGGCTGCGCCGGCTCAAGGGCCGCCCCGGCTCAAAGCACGGTGACGGGGCGTTCCTCGCGGTCGAGGCTGCCGCGGGTCACGCCCAGTTGGTGCCGCAGCTTCAACTCCCGCCAGAGCTCCGCGCCGGTGAGCTCCCCCGCCAGCAACCGGCGGTACAGCGCGATGGTGCGGGCGACCACGGCCGGCGGCTCGTCCAGGAATTCGAGCCGGAACCACCGCGCGCCCAGCGCCAAAAAGCGGCCCGCGTACTCGGCCCCGGTCTGGGCCAGGGCGTTGTACACCGTGTTGCGACAGCCGGCGTCGGCCTTGAGCGGATGCCGCGCCCCGCGGCGGTCGCGCAGGTGCACGACGTGTTGCTCGCACGGCCGGCCGCAGTCGCGGTAGTCCCGGCCGGTGCTCAGGAAGGCGCAGAACACGCAGTGCTCCATGTGAAACATCGGCATGTGCTGGTGCAGGGTGATCTCGAGGCGGCCCGGGGGCGTCGCCGCCAGCAGGGCCTCGAGCTGGACGTTGTTCAGGTCGTAGGAGGCGGTGACGCGCTCCAGGCCGAACCGCTCGAGGAAGTATTCCGCGGAGAGCGGATTGGCCACGTTGAGCGAGTAATCGCCCACGCGCCGTGCACCCGCGAAACCGTCGAGGTGATCGTGGTTGCGCACCAGATAGCCGTCCGCCGCGGCGGCCCGCACCCGCCGGAGAATCCACTCCTCGCCCGGCTTGGTGATGCGCGGCGGGGCCAGCCAGATTTCCGGCGGCCGCGCGCCGGCGGGGACCGCGTGCCGGCGCACCAGCGCCACGGCGTCGCGGTAGCGCCCGGGGTCCTCCAGCTCGCAGTAGAGGGTGGACACGCCCGCGGCCAGGGCAGCCTCGAGCTGGGGCAGGCTGCGCGTCAGAACAATCAGTTGCGGCGCGGCGGGCACGGCCGGCGTGGAGGTTCCCGGGTCCGGGGTTCGGGGTTCGGGGCAGACGCGGCCGGGCTCGTGCAACGTCCAGCGTCGGGGCGCGGCGCGCTGGCGTTCCAGCTCGGCCACCACCTCGCGGCGCAGGCGGTTGAGTTCGCTCCACGGCAGCAGGACCGGGCCGCGCAGGTGGTTGTCCAGCCGCCCCAGCTTGAAGGGGGTGCCGCCCAGCCGGCCCAGTTGCTCGGCCAGGCGCCCGGCGGTGAGCGGTTGAGCGGCGGCGGGCTGCAAGGGCTGCTGCGAGACGGCCCGGGCGAGGTGGCCCTGCTCGTCACGGGCAATCAGCGTGAGCGGCTGGCCGGGGGCGCCGTGGACCTCGAAGTCCAGCGGACGGCGGAAATGAATCGGCTCGCCGGTGAAGGTCCGGCGCAAACGCCGCTCCAGTTCGGGGTCGCTGGTCTTCCACACCCGGTCGCCGGGCCGGAGGCGGCGGAAATCCAGCGCGCCGTGGCCGAAGGTCAGCACGACCTCGCGCGCCCCGGGCCCGGCCGGCGAACTGCCGGCGGCGGCCCCGGGACGGTGGACCGCCGGCTGCGGACTCAGGACTTCAAACACCCGCCCGCCTTCCTCGGGCTCATCGGGCCGGCCGGCGTCGAACACCACGCCGTCGCCGGGCCTGAGCGGGCCGACGAGCCGCACGTGGACGCGCCGGCCGACCACGCGCAGCACTTCGCCGAGGAAGACGCCGCGTTTCTTGGGGTAACGGGCATGGACCAGGGCCTGGTTGTTGAGGCCGCCGAACCAGCCGGTGTAGAGGCCGCGCGAGAAGGCCATTTGCATCTCGTACGACCGCGCGTCGAGCGGTCCGGCGGTGGACGGCGCGCTGCCGGCCGCCGGGGTCCGGGCACCGGCCGACCCGGCGGCCGCCGCGTCCAGGGCCTCGCGGTAGATGCGGGTGATGCTGGCGACGTATTCGGGTGACTTGAGGCGGCCCTCGATTTTGAGCGAGGCCAGGCCCAGCCGGACAAACTCCGGCACCAGTTCCACCGTGGCCAGGTCCTGCGGGCTGAGCAGGTACCGGCGTTCGCCCAGGGGTACGGTTTGACCGTCGCGCACCAACTCGTAGGGCAGGCGGCAGGCCTGCGCGCATTCGCCGCGGTTGGCCGAACGACCGCCCAGCGACTCGCTGGTGAGGCACTGGCCCGAGTAGGCCACGCACAACGCGCCATGCACGAAGACCTCCAACGGCAGGCCCGCGGGGTCGGCCCGTTGAATGGCCGCGATGTCCCGCAGCGAACATTCGCGGGCCAGCACCACCAGGTGGCAACCCAGCTCGCGCGCGAACGCCACCCCGGCCGCGCTGGTGATGGTCATCTGCGTCGAGGCGTGGATCGGAAAGTCCGGCGAAAGCCGCCGGATCAACCGGCACAGGCCCACGTCCTGGACGATCACCGCGTCCACGCCGGCGACGATCATCGCGCGCAGGTGGCGCTCGGCCTCGGGCAGCTCGTCGGTGAACACCAGCGTGTTGAACGTCACGTACCCGCGCACGCCGCGGCGGTGCAGGAACGCCATCAGGCGCGGCAGATCGGCCGCGGTGAAGTTCGGCGCGCGCATCCGGGCGTTGAACCGCTCGAGGCCGAAGTAGATGGCATCGGCGCCGTTCTCGACCGCGGCCCGGGCGCAGTCCCAGTTGCCGGCCGGGGCGAGCAATTCCGGCAGGCGCACCGGGCGGACGGGCGCCGCGGGCGGCGTCAGCGCGGGCGGATCGGCGGCGGCGAATCGTTCGGCGCTGGTGACGCCACAGAGCACGCCG
>JBBIJZ010000113.1:0-13210 GCA_037445715.1 Verrucomicrobiales bacterium
CGCTTGGACGCACCCGCCGGGCTCGGCGGCGGGGCGGTCCCCAAGGCCGGCCGACCGCCCCGGGACTTCGCCCCGGCGGCCAGGGCGGCCAGGCGTTGCGGGTCCACTTCCACGAAGCGCACGCCCCGGTCCCGGAGTACCTCGAGATGGGCCAGGGTGGCGTCCAGGAGGGCGAGGTAAGCCGCGTTTGCCATGCGCGGCAGTGTAGGCCGGCGCGCGCCCCCCGCACGGAAAAAGTCCCGTCGCCCGCCGCCGTCCGGGCGCGCGTGCCCGGCGCGGGCGTCGGCTTGCGGCGGCTCCGGGCCCTGGCGTAGTTTGGCGCGCGGATGATCATCGCGCCCTCCCTCCTTGCGGCGAATCCGGGGCGGTTGGCCTCGGAAGCCCGGCGCGCCACCCGCGCCGGCGCCGACTGGCTGCACGTGGACATCATGGACGGGCATTTTGTGCCCAACCTCACCTTCGGCCCGGCCGTGGTGCGCGCCGTGCGCGCCGTCACATGCCTGCCGCTGGACGTGCACCTGATGTGCAGCCGGCCGGAGATTTTGCTCGAGCCGTTCCGCGAGGCCGGCGCCAGCGGGCTGACGGTGCACGTCGAGCTGGGCCAGCGCGCGGTGGACCTGCTCTGGAAAATCCGCGCCCTGGGCGCGCGCGTGGGGCTGGCGGTCAATCCGCCCACGCCCATCACCGCCGCGCGGCCCTGGCTGAAGTTCATAGACCTGCTGCTGGTGATGACCGTGAACCCCGGCTTCGGCGGCCAGGAATTCATTGCCGAGACCGTGCCCAAGATTCAACAGGCGCGCGTCTGGCGGCAGGAGCTGGGCCTGAACTACCGCATCGAGGTGGACGGCGGCATCAATTTCGAGACGGTCGCCGAATGCGCCCGGGCCGGGGCGGACACGTTCGTGAGCGGCACCACGCTCTTTCAGGCGCGCGATCTGCGCCGCGCCGTCGCGCGGATGCGGGCGCTGGCCCGGCGTCACGCCCCGTCCGCCGCCGGCCCCGGGGCCCCCGCCGCACCGGCCCCGACGGCGTTGGTGGGGGCCCGGGCCTGAGCCGGCCATGAACGGCGTGCGTTTCGGCACCGACGGCTGGCGCGGGGTCATCGCCGAGGACTTCACGTTTGCGAACGTCGCGCGCGTGGCCCAGGCCACGGCCGAGGTTTGGGCGGCGGCCGGGCCGCGGCGGGTGGTCCTGGGGTACGACCGGCGGTTTCTCTCGGCCGAGTTTGCGGCGTGCGCGGCGGAGGTGTTTGCCGGCAACGAGTTCACGGTGGTGCTCTCGCCGCGACCCGTGCCCACGCCGGCGGTTTCCCTGGCGGTCAAGCAGCGGCGGGCCGCGGGCGGGGTGATGATCACCGCCAGCCACAACCCCCCGCAGTTCAACGGCTACAAACTCAAGGCCGCGGACGGCGGGGCGGCGGACGCGGCGTTGTGCCGGGCGGTCGAGGCGCGCCTGGACCAGACCCCGGTGCGCCGCCGGCCGCTGACGGAGGCCCTGCGGGCCGGGCTGGTGCGCCGGGGCGAGCTGCTGCCGGCGCACCAACGGGCGGTCCGGCGGCTGGTGGATTTCGCGGCGGTGGCGCGCGCGCGCCTGCGCGTGGCGCACGACGCGATGCACGGCGTGGGGGCGGGTTATTTCGAGGCGTTGCTGGCCGGCACTTCCTGCCGGGTGACCACGGTGCGCGGCGCGCCGGACGCGTGGTTCGGCGGTCAGCGGCCCGAGCCGATCCCGGAGTTTTACGCGGCCACGTCGGCCTGGCTGCGGGCGCATCCGCACGACGTGTGCCTGGTGAGCGACGGCGATGCCGACCGGTTGGGCGGGCTGGACGAGCGGGGGCGGCCGTTGACGACGCACCAGGTGATGGCCCTGGTGCTCTGGCATCTGGTGGCACACCGCGGCCAGCGCGGCGTGGTGGTCAAGTCGCTCAACACCACTTCGCTGGTGGACCGCATCGCCGCCGCGCACGGGCTGCCGGTGCGGGTGACGGGGGTGGGTTTCAAGCAGATCAGTGCGGCGTTGCGCGAGCCGGGCGTGCTCCTCGGCCTGGAGGAAAGCGGCAGCCTGGGATTTCCGGCACACCTGCCCGAGCGCGACGGCCTGGCCGCCGGGCTGATCCTGCTGGAGTTGCTGGCGTGGACGCGCCGGCCGGTGAGCGCACTGGTGCGTGCGCTGGAGCGCGAGTTCGGCCCGCATCACTACGGCCGGCTGGATGTGCCGATGGCGCCGGCCGCGGCCGCGGCGGTGGTGGCGCGGATTGGCCGCGCACCGCCCGCCCGGTTGCTGGGCCGGCCGGTGGCCGAGGTGTGCGCGCTGGACGGGGTCAAGTGCGTGAACCGCGACGGGGCGTGGTTGATGTGGCGGGCCTCGGGCACCGAACCCCTGCTGCGGATTTATGCCGAGGCGGCGGGCGCGGCGGAGGTCCGGCGGTTGCTGGCGGCGGGACGGCGCCGGGCGGAGCGCGCGTGAGCCGGCGGGGCGCGCACTTGCCGCTGGTCAAAGCGGGCGGGGCTTGGTCCCATTTCGGCGGCCGCCATGAGGGGCCGTCCATGCAGGCGCCGCAATCCCAGCGTTACCTGAACCGCGAGCTGAGCTGGTTGGAGTTCAACCAGCGCGTGCTCGAGGAGGCCCGGGACCCGGCCAACCCGCTGCTCGAGCGGGTGAAGTTCTACGCCATCACGGGGTCGAACCTGGACGAGTTTTTCGAGGTGCGCGTGGCCGGGCTCAAGCAACAGGTGGCCAGCGGCGCGCGCGTGCGCAGCCCGGACGGCCTGACGCCCGACGCCTGCCTGCGAGCCATCGCCCGCCGGGTGCGGCGCCTGGTGGCGGAACAGGGCCGGTGCTGGCACGAGGAGCTGGTGCCGGCGCTGGAGCGCGAGGGCATCCGGTTTCTGGACGCCGCCCGGCTGGAGGGCGCCGACCGCGCCTGGCTGGATGCCTTTTACCGGGCCGAGGTGCGCCCGGTGTTGACCCCGCTGGCGATTGACCCCGCCCACCCGTTTCCGCGCCTGCACAACAAGTCGCTGAACCTGATCGTACAAGTCCGCCGCAAGGGGCGGCGGCGCCTGCGGTATCAACTGACCGTGGTGCAGGTGCCGCGGGTGCTGCCCCGCCTGGTGCACCTGCCCCGGGAAAACGGCGGGGCCGACTACGTCTTTCTGGGCCGGCTCATCGCCCATTACCTGCCGGACCTGCTGGTCGGGGAGACGATCGCGGGCGCGTGGCTGTTCCGCGTCACCCGCAACAGCGAACTCTACGTGGACGAGCAGGACAGCCCGAACCTGCTGGAGGCGGTCGAGACCGAGGTGCACAACCGGCTCAAGGGCGAGGCGGTGCGGCTGGAGGTCGAGGACGGTTGCCCGCCCGAGATCACGCGGGAACTGCTCCAGACGTTGCACCTGGGCGAGGAGGACCTCTACGTGGTCCGGGGTCCCTTGAACCCGGCCCGGCTCCTGATGCTTGGCGAGGGACCGCGCGCCCCGGAGCTGCGCGACCCGCCGTTTGTCCCGCCGGTGGCCCCGGCCCTGCGGGGGCAGCCGGACCTCTTTGCCGCGATCCGCGCCGGGGACGTGCTGCTGCACCATCCCTACGAGAGCTTCGAGAGCGTGGTGGATTTCCTGCAGCAGGCCGCGGCGGACCCGCGCGTGCTGGCCATCAAACAGACCCTGTACCGCACCGGGGGAGACGACCGGATCGTCGGCGCCCTCATGGACGCGGTGCGGAACGGCAAGCAGGTCACGGCCGTGGTCGAGTTGCGCGCGCGCTTCGACGAGTCCAACAACATCCGCTGGGCGCGCCAGCTCGAGGACGCCGGCGTGCACGTCATCTACGGCGTGGTGGGTTACAAAATCCATTGCAAGACCACGCTGGTGGTGCGCCGGGACGAGGACGGCATCCGGCGCTACCTGCACCTGGGCACCGGCAACTACAACCCCATCACCGCGCGCCTCTACACCGACCTGGGCCTGTTGACCTGCCGGCCCGAGCTGGGCGAGGACGTCACCGACCTCTTCAACCTCATCACCGGCCTGTGCGAATTCCGCGGCACCCGTCGGCTCCTGGTGGCCCCGCACCAGTTGCACACCCGCATCCTGGAACTGATCCGCCGGGAGACCGGGCACGCCCGCCGCGGCCTGCCCGCCCGCATCATCGCCAAGATGAACGCGCTGGTGGTCACCGAGGTCATTGATGCCCTCTACGAGGCCTCGCAGGCGGGCGTGCAGGTGGACCTGATCGTGCGCGGCATCTGCTGCCTGCGCCCCGGGGTGCCGGGCCTGAGCGAAAACATCCGCGTGCGCAGCATCGTCGGCCGGTTCCTCGAACACAGCCGCATCTACTACTTCGAGAACGCCTGCCGGCCGGAGGTCTATGTGGGCAGCGCCGATTGGATGCCGCGCAATTTCTTCAAACGCATCGAGGTGGTGTTCCCCATCGAGGACGGCCGGCTGCGCGAGCGCATCATCACCCAGATCCTCGGCCTGCAACTGGCCGACAACGTCAAGGCCCGGGAGTTGCTGCCCGACGGCACGCACCGCCGCGTGGTGCCCCGCCCCGGCGAACCGTGCCTCAACAGCCAGGAGGAACTGATCCGCCAGGCCCTGGCCGCCGCGGCGGAGGACGCCGGCCTTCCCCAAGCGGCGCCCCGTCGCTTGCGACCCCGCACCCGACCGGACGGACCGGCCCGCTGAACCGGCCGCCGTCCGGTCCGGCCGGAGTTTTGTTTTGGGCGCGCAGGGGGTAGAGCCGCGCTGTGACGCGGCCACCGGGGGAGCCCCACGCGACACCGGCGCAGCGGCGCGCTACCGAACCGCGACACAGCGGCGCGCTGCCGCGGGCAAAATCTCGACGGGTTTGGCGGGATGGACCTGGTGGGTTTGGCAGAGGTTGTGGCCATCCCAGGCTGCGGAGCAAAAGCCCGGCCCGGGTCGGGGCCGAATTTCACCCTTGCCCGCCCCGGCCCCTGCTTTTTGCTTGGCGTCCCGGCAGGCAGACCGGATAACCCCGCCATGCAAAATCATCGTCGGGTGTTCCGCGCGTGGCGCGGGTTGATCGTGGGGGCCCTGGTTTTCGGCGGCGCAAGCCGCGCCGCCGCCCAGGAGGAATTTCTCGGCCGCTGGGCCCTCACCATCCCCGGCGGGGGCGCGGGCTGGCTGGAGATCAAAAAGGAAAACGGCTGGTACGACGGCTCGATCCTCTGGGGCGGCGGGAGCGTGGTGCCGGTGTCGAGCGTGTTTTTCACCGACGGCACGCTCAATGTGACCCGCACCCGCGAGGTCAACCGCAAGGACGCCGCCGGCAAGGTGGTCCGCAAACAGCAGTTCACCGAGCTGCTCGCCGGCCGGGTGGACGGTGACCGCATCTGGTTCCGCCAGTTCAACCCGCGCGAGAACGGGCTGGGCGTGGACACGGCCGAGTTCAGCGGCCAGCGCATCTCGCCGCTGCCCCCGGCGCCGGACCTGGGGAAGGTCAAATTCGGCGACCCCATCGTCCTGTTCAACGGCCGGGACCTGACCGGCTGGCGGCTGGTCGAGCCGCATGCCGCCAACGGCTGGAGCGTCAAGGACGGCGTCCTCCTCAACCGCCCGGACAAGGACAGCGGCAAGCACTACGGCAACCTCCGCACCGAGCGCGAATTCGAGGACTTCAACCTCACCCTCGAGGTCAACGTGCCCAAGGGCGGCAACAGCGGCATCTACCTGCGCGGCATCTACGAGGTGCAGGTGGCCGATTCGTACGGCCGCCCGCCCGACTCCCACGGCATGGGCGGCATCTACAGCCGCATCACCCCCACCACCAATGCCGCCAAGCCCGCCGGCCAGTGGCAAACCTTCGACATCACACTGGTGGACCGGCACGTCACCGTGGTGCTCAACGGGGTCAAGATCATTGACAACCAGCCCCTGCTCGGCTGCACCGGCGGCGCGCTCTGGTCGGATGAATTCCGCCCCGGTCCGATCTACCTCCAGGGCGACCACGAGGCGGTGGACTACCGCCACATCGTACTGCGCCCGGTGGTGAAGTAGGTGACGGCGCCCCCACCGACTGCCGCGACTCGGGTAGATTGACGGTTGACGATTGACGATTGCGGATTGCCCGAGCGGCAGTCCTCCCCGCCAATGCACCCCGGCATGGCCCACGCTTGGAAACCTGGAACAAGGTCAAACGGCGGAGGGGAGAGGGGTGAAAGGGTGAATGGGGGAAAGCAGGAAAGCCCGGGAGGCAGAGCGTGGTGCCGGGTGCGCAAACGCCCTCAACCCAGCCGCTGCCTCTTCTGACTCCTGACTTCTGACTCCTGTCTTCTGTCGCCTCGTCCCCTCCGGTATCCGGTATCCGGCATCCGGCTTCTGGCTTCACTGTGAGCGCCCAAAGCGTTTCTCCAATTCCCGGTAGTTGAACTCGATCAGGGTCGGCCGGCCGTGCGGGCAGGTGTAGGGCATGGCGCAGCGGCGAAGGTCCTCCACCAGGTTTTCCAGTTCGCGGCCTTGCAGCGGGTCGTTGGCCTTGACCGCGTGCCGGCAGACGGTCTTGGCCACCATCTCCTCGCCCAGCCGCAGCGGGTTGACCTCCGGCCCGGCCGCACGGAGGGCGTCCACCAGCTCGAGCACGAACTGCCGCGGCGGCCCCGCACGCACAAACGGCGGCAGCCCGTCGAGCAGGAAGGTCCGTTCGCCAAACTCCCGCAGGTGCACCCCCAGCCGCTGCAGCACCGGCAACAACCCCCGCAGCCAGACCGCGTCCCGCGCAGACACCTCGACCGTCTCCGGCAGGAGCAACCGCTGACACGGCACCGGCCCCTGTTCGAGGCGGGCCAACATCTGCTCGAACAACACCCGTTCGTGCGCCGCGTGCTGGTCCATCAACACCAGTCCGCGATCGCTTTCGAGCACCACGTACAGCCGCCCGATCACCCCCACCAGGCGGAGCGGCACCCGGAGCAGCGGCACCGGGCCCGCCAGCCCCCGCGCAGGGAGCCGCGGGGGGGCGGCGGCAGAACGGAGACCGGAGGCCGGAGGCTCGATGCCGGAGGCCGGTTCCGCGGATGCCGGCGGGCGCGGGAAGTCGGATGGTGGCGGCGGTTCTTCGAGGCCGCCGGCCAACGGCCGGGGGCTCGGCAAGGGCGGCGGGACACGCACCGGCGGCCCCTTCTCCGGCGGTGCCGGGGGTGCCGACAACGCGGCCGCCACGGCGGGGATGAGCAGGTTCTCCGGGCGCGAAGGCGCCGGCGCGTCCGCGCCGGTAGGGGGTGCCGCCCGCACCTCCCCCGCGTCCGCCGGCGGTCCTGGGATTTCCGACTGCGGACCTCGAACTTCGGACTTCGGACTTCGGACTTCCGCCTCTAGCCCACCCGCATGAAACGCCAGCAACGTGCGCCGCACCGCCCGGGTGACCAGCGCGCGCACCTGGCGCTCGGCGTGGAACTTCACTTCACGCTTGGCCGGGTGGATGTTCACGTCCACCTGCGCCGGGTCCAGTTCCAGAAACAGGCAGCAGACCGGGTACCGCCCTTTCATGAGCGCCGTATGGTACCCCTCGATCAGGGCAAAGTTCAGCGCGCGATTCTCCACCGGCCGGCGGTTCACAAACAGGTGCTGGTCCTCCCGCGTGGCGCGCGAGACGCCCGGCGCGCCGATGAACCCCCAGACCCGCAGGGTCGTGCGCGACGGCGCCGCCGGCGGGGCTTCCCGAAACGTCCCGACGCCCGGCTTGTCGTCTTCTTCTTCGGCGGCGGCGGGCATCTGGAGTTCGCCGGTGAAATCCACCGGCAACAGGTCCAGGTCCGCCCCGTACAGCGCGCGCAACCGCTCGCGCACCGCGCCCAGGCGCGACGCCGCGTCCTGCCCGGTGGGCACGGGGGGCAGTTGCCACACCGTGCGGCCATCGTGGATGAAGGTGAACCCCACCTCGGGAAAGGCCAGGGCGGCCAGCAACAGGTAGTGCTGGATGTGCGCCCGCTCGGTCTCGGCGCTGCGCAGAAATTTCCGCCGGGCGGGCAGGTTGTAGAACAGTTGCCGGACCTCGACGCAGGTACCCGGCGGGCCGCTGGCGGCGCGCACATCGAGGATTTTGCCCGCGGCCACGGTCACCTGCGTGGCCTCGAGCCCGTCGCCCGCGCGCTCGCGGGTGGTGAGGGTGAAGCGGCTGACACTGGCGATGCTGGGCAGGGCTTCGCCGCGAAAGCCCATCGTCGCAATGGCCGCCAGGTCTTCCGCGCACCGGATTTTGCTCGTGGCGTGCCGCTCCAGGCACAGGAGCGCGTCGTCCCGGCTCATGCCGAGGCCGTCGTCGGTCACGCGGATCAGGCTGCGCCCCCCGGCCTGGACCTCGACCGTGATGCGGCGGGCCTCCGCATCAAGGGCGTTTTCGACCAGTTCCTTGACCACACTGGCCGGGCGTTCGACCACCTCGCCGGCGGCGATCTGGTTGGCGACCGGCTCGGGCAGGAGGCGGATGCGGTTCACGCCGCCAAGCTACCAGCCCCGCCCCGGCCACGGAAGCGCGACACCGAGGGCTGGTCCCGGAAACCGGGTCAGCGGCGAGTTAACCCGCCGTGTCGGGGGCGCGCGGGCCTATTGCAGCGGCTTCCACCGGGCGTGCTTGAAGCGCTCGTAAATCCAGCGGAAGTCGCGGTTCTGCACGTTGCCCCCCTGCCAGTAGAAGCTCTGGATGCCGTTGGCCGAGTCGCGCGCCGCCTTGAGCGTGGTGGGCTCGAGCCACTTGTGGGCCTCGGCGTGGCCGTCGGCAAAGGCCAGCGTGCTGACGTCGCCGTGAAAGACCGCGAAGGGGTCCACCCAGCCGGGCGGACTCACGTTCAGCACCCAGGTGCCGTTGTTGTAGTCGCGCGGGTCGGCCTCCTCGAGGAAGACCAGCGACATCACCGGCTCGGGAATGCCGGCCAGTTTCTTGAACGGGTCCACGCCGGTCCACATGCCGCCGTTCATGCCGTCGGACTTCGAGTAACTGTCATAGGCCCAGCCACGACCGGGCTTCAGCCGCTTGGTCCGCAGGTCGCCGGGGCAGTGGTACGCGCCGGGGCTGTCGCAGTATTTGGCCAGGGGCGAGCGGCGGATGCCTTCCTCGACCCGCTTCTGCGCCTCGGCGGTGCTGATGCCGGTGGGGAAGTTGGGTCCCGGCGTGGGGCCCACCCAGAAACCGCCGGCGTAAAGGTCCGGCAACGGCGGCTGGCGGGTGTACAGAATCGTGTCCTGGTTGTCGTCGGCGTACATCACCCAGGCCAGGCCGAGCTGCTTGAGGTTGCTCAGACAGGCCGAGCCGGTGGCCTTGGTCTTGGCCTTGGACAACGCCGGCAGAAGCATCCCGGCCAGGATGGCAATGATGGCGATGACGACCAGGAGTTCGATCAACGTGAAGCCAAGCCGGGCGGGCCGGAGCCCCCGGGCTGCGCAGGGGAACGTATTTTTCATGCGTGACATGGTTCGGGCTTGTTACCCGCCAATTTCTTCCTTCGCGGTGGCCTGTCAATCCCGGAAAAAATTGCCTGTGCGCCGCGCCGTGGCCGGCTAGGTTACGCCGCCACGAGGAACCCGATGCAAACCTACGCCAATTTCATCGGCGGCGACTGGGTCGTCAGCGCCGCGGCCGCCCGTTATCAAACCCGCAACCCGGCCGACACCCGCGAAGTCGTCGCCGAGTACGCGCTGGCCACCGCCGCGGAGGCCCGCCAGGCCCTCGCCGCCGCGCAGGCCGCCTTTCCGGCCTGGGCGGGGCAAACCCCCGTGGCCCGCGGCCGGGTGCTCAGCCGGGCCTCGCAAATCCTCGAGTCACGCAAGGTCGCGCTGGCCGAATTGCTCACCCGCGAGGAGGGCAAGACCCTGGCCGAGGCCACCGGCGAGGTGCAGCGGGCGGTGGACATCTTCCGGTTCTTCGGCGGGCTCAGTTACACCCTGGGCGGCCAGACCCTCCCCCACGATTTGCCCGGCAACCTGCTCTACACCCGCCGCGAGCCGCTCGGCGTGGTGGCCCTGATCACGCCCTGGAACTTCCCCATCGCCATCCCCGCCTGGAAAATGGCGCCGGCCCTGGTCGCGGGAAACACCGTGGTCATCAAACCCGCCACGCCCGCCCCGGCCATGACCCTCGAGCTGGCCAGGGCCCTGGCCGAAGCCGGCCTGCCCGCCGGCGTGCTCAACGTGATCATGGGCGCCGGGCGCGAGGTGGGCCATGAGTTGGCCGCCCACCCCGCCGTGGCCGCGCTCTCCTTCACCGGCTCGCACGCCGTCGGCCGGCAAATCCACGAACTGCTCGCCCGCCGCATGGCCCGGTCCCAGATGGAAATGGGCGGCAAAAACCCCACGCTGGTGCTCGCGGATGCCGACCTGGACCTCGCCGTCAACCTGGTCACCCGCGCTGCCTTCGGCCTGACCGGCCAGGCCTGCACCGCCACCAGCCGGGTCATCGTGGAACGCGCCGTGGCCGCGCCCTTCCTCGAGAAACTCGTCGCCCGCGCGCGCGCGTGGAAGGTCGGCCCCGGCCTGGCGCCCGGGGTCGAAATGGGCCCGGCGGTGAACGAGGCCCAGCTCCGGACCGACCTCGAGTACGTGGCCATCGCGCAGGACGAAGGCGCCCGGCTGCTCTGCGGCGGCCGGCGCCTGACCGAGGGCGACCTGGCCCACGGCTGGTTCATCGAGCCGACGGTTTTTGCCGGCGTCACCCCCGCCATGCGCCTGGCGCGCGAGGAGGTGTTCGGGCCGGTGCTCGCGGTGATCGAGGTGGGCGATTTCGACGAGGCCCTGGCCGTGGCCAACGGCGTGGACGTGGGCCTGTCCGCTTCGGTGGTCACGCGCGATTTCAAGAAGGCGATGCTTGCGGCCGAGCGGCTGGAGGCGGGCGTGGTGAAGATCAACCAGCTCAGCACTGGCCTGGCCCTGCAGGCGCCGTTTGGCGGCGTGAAAAAGTCGAGCACCGACACCTTCCGCGAGCAGGGGGCAGGGGCGATCGAGTTTTACAGCCGCCTGAAGACCGTGTACCTGGATTACTCGGCTTGAATGTCGAGGCGGGGCAACCGACGACGTGGCGGGCATGGAATGAGGCTGCCGGCCGGAGGCCGGCGCTCACAAGGTCGAAGGTCGAAAGGTCGAAAGCTTGTAGGTGGGCAGGTGGTCACCCCCGAAACTCCGAAACTCCGCGTCGTGAACACCTCCCCGCCCAGCAGGTCGGTCCGATTTTTCGCGCGGCGGCGTGGCTGCTCGCGACGTTGGCTGGGTATCGCCGCCGGCGTGTTGCTGGTGCTGGCGGCCGGCTGGGCCGGATGGCTCGCAGTCCAAACCGGCCCGCGCTACGACGGCCAGACTCTGTCCCGCCAGCTGGCCCTGGCCACGGGCCCCGACGCGCGCCAGCGCGCCCAAGCCCGAATGGTCCTGAACCAGGTCGGTCCGGAAGCAGTGCCGCAACTCATCCGCGCCGTGGAGGCCCGCGAGCCGCGCTGGCGCACCGTGTGGCAGGCGCTGCGAAGCCGGTTGCTGCGCCAACCGCTCCCGCCCGGTCGCTTCCGCGACATCAACACCCTGGCCGCCGAGCTCCTGGCCCGCCTCGGCCCCGCCGCCAGCAACGCCGTGCCCGCCCTGTTGCGCTGGGGCTTGCGCAACGACAGGGAACCTTACTCCGAGACGGCCCGCTACCTCGCGGCCATCGGCCCCGCCGCCGCGCCCCACCTCCTGGCCGCCCTTCAACAACCGGATGTCCGGGTGCGCCGGCTGGCCCTGATGACGCTGCGCGATCCCCGCTTCAGCCCCGCGGCCGAAACGTTGAACCCCGCCCTGCTGGAACTGCTCGGCGGCCCGGACCCCGAGGCGTGCCGCGGCGCCATCCTCGCCCTGGCCAGCCTCAATCCCGACCGCCCGGAAATGGCGGAGCGCTTTGCCGCCTTGTTGCCCGGCAGCGACAGCCTGACGGCGGTTTACCTGCTGAACGGACTCCGGCACCTGGGCCCGGTCGCCCGGCCGGTGGCGGCGCGGATCGAACCCTGGTTGCACGCGGCGGACCCCCAGCTTCGTCTGGCAGCGGCAGGGGCCTTGTGGGCGGCGCGGCCGCCCGCCCTCGAAATTTTGCCGGTTCTGATCCAAATCCTGCGGGACACTCTGCCGGGCGACGCGGCCACGACCGGGGCGGCCTCGCCGGGCCTGCAGTGGAACGCGCTTCAAATCCTCTACGGAATGGGGCCCGCGGCGGCGCCGGCGGTGCCGGAGTTGCTGGCCCTGCTCGAGCGGGCCCCCACCCATCGGCCGTCCCGCACGCCGCACGCGGCCGCCCTGGCCCTGAGCCGGATCGGGCCCGCAGCGGTGGACGGGGTGGTGAAGTTGTTGGAACATTCCTCCGCGGAGGTCCGCATGAATGCCGCGGCGGCCCTCGGCAACCCTGGAGCCGCCGCCGCGCCGGCGGTGCCGCGCTTGATCGCCATGCTCGCGTCTGAAGACCCGGAAGAACAAATGGCCGCCGCCAACGCCCTCGGCCGCTTGGGCGCTGTCGCCGCGGACGCCCTGCCGGCCCTGCAGCGGCTGGGCGCGGTGGAGACGACGCAGGACGTGCTGGTGGGGCACGCCCGCTCGGCGGCGCGTTCGGCCATGGCCCAGATCCACCGGGCGATGCAGACGGCGGCGACCGGCCCCGACCCACCGCGTTGAACCCACCTGGGAATATCCATGCAAGTTGTTCCCCCACCCGTCAGTGACGCCGCCTGGGAAGACCCTTACCCCCAGCCGAAGCCCTCGCGCTGGCGCTGGCTGGGCTGGCTGGCGCTGGTCCTGGCCCTGGCCGTGGGCGGGCTGGTGGTGCAAGACCGCCTGCTCTGGCCGCGCGAGCCGGAGTACCAGGGCCGCCCGCTCTCGGCCTGGATGCGAGACCTGACTTCCCCCGATCCCGCGGTGCATCAGCCGGCCCGGACGGCGGTGCGGGAGCTGGGCACCAACGCCCTCCCCGCGCTGGAGCGCCATCTCCAGGCGCGCGATTCCTGGCTCGGCCAACTGGTCACCGCCGCCCAGGGCCGCCTGCCCCACCGGCTCTGGGTCGCGGCCATGCAGGCCACGCGCGCGCGCAACGCCCTCGAGCGCCGCTGGCAGGCCGCCGTGGCCTTGAACGCGCTCGGCCCCGCCGCCGCGCCCGCCCTGCCCGCCCTGGCCCGGGCGCTCGAAGCACCGGCGCCGCGCGTGGTCACCCACGCCGCCGCGGCCCTGGGGGAAATCGGGCCCCCCGCCTGGCC
>JBBIJZ010000114.1:0-13201 GCA_037445715.1 Verrucomicrobiales bacterium
GGCAACCCAAAGCCTGCCGCGGTTGCGCGAACGGCTCCCCTCCCGTCCCGCCCGCAGCCTCCACCTCCTCGCCCGTTCATGAACTCAAAACAAAAGACCCTGGCTCGGTGGGCCGAACGGTTCAGCGGGGGGCGGCAGACGGTGCCACCGGATGACCGGTGTCCCCCAGGGCCACCCAGCTCAGGCCGTGAAAAGCGGGGATTTCGGCGGCCATGCGGTTGAAGAGGGCCTCGACCCCGGAGGGGGCGCGCTCACCGGTGAGTCGTTCCCACAACTCGGCCAACCACTCAGACTCGGGACGAGCATCGCCGGGCGGCTCGACGGCCTTGAAGAAGCGTTGCACCCGGCCGTGGGCGCTGGTGAACGTGCCGCGTTTTTCGGCATGGGCGCAACCGGGCAGGACGAAGTGCGCCAGGTCGGCGGCGTCGTTGGGCAGAAGGTCACTCACCACGAGCAGCTCGAGGCGGCGCAGGGCCTCGGCCTCGAAGCCGTGTCGGAGCGGGTCTTCGCCGAAGGCCAGCAGGGCGGTGAAGTTGCCGGCGCGGAGGCGCTCGGCCAGCAGGGGCAGATTGGCCCCGGGCGGGTCGGCGGCCAGGCCCAGCAGGCGCGCGCCGGTGGCGTTGGGGTTTTTGTCCGGGTGCACGAGCAGGGCGTCGCCTTCGCCGGTGCGGGGGACGATGTCGGTCACCGCGCCCAGGCGTTGGGCGAGCTTGCGCAGGAGGTAAAGCTCCTCGTTGCTGAGGCGGGCGGAGGCGATCAGGGCGACGTGGCCGGGGGCGACCGTTTTGAGCCGCGCGGCGAGTTCTTCGAGGGCCCGCGACCAGGTGGCCGGCTCGCCGCGCAACCGCACCTGGCGGAGGCGGTCCGCCCGGCCGATCCATTTGTAGTGGAGGCGGCCGAAGTCGCAGAGCCAGGAACGGTTGACGGCGTCGTTTTCGCGGGGCGTGTAGCGGTAGATGACGTTCTCGCGCGAGCCGATGAGGACGTTGCACCCGGTGCCGCAACTGGTGCACAGGCTCTTGGTTTCCTTGAGGAACCAGACGCGCATCCGGAACCGGAAATCCTTCGAGGTGAGCGCGCCCACCGGGCAGAGGTCCACGGTGTTGAGGGTGTAATTGTTGTCGAAGGCCCGACCGGGGTAGGCGGCCAGCACGTTGTAGCCGCCACGGTTGAGGATGCCCAGGGCGTCGTCGCCCACGATGTCCCGGGTGAAGCGGATGCAGCGGGTGCACAGGATGCAGCGCTCGTCATCGAGCATGATCCGCGGGCCGAGGTCCACTTGCTTGGGTTTGTGGACCTTGGTTTCCACAAAACGGCTGGCGGCCGAGCCGTATTCCAGGGAGTACTCCTGGAGTTTGCACTCGCCGGCCTGGTCGCAGATGGGGCAGTCGAGCGGGTGGTTGATGAGGAGAAACTCGAGCACGCCCTCGCGCATGGCCTTCACGCCCGGGGTGTCCGTGTAAATGGCCATGCCGGGCGCCACCGGGGTGGCGCAGGCAATGGCCGGACGGGGCGATTTTTGGATGACCAGCGAGCCGTCCGGGTTTTTCAGCGGTTGCCGATCCGGCCCGAGCGCCGGGGTGCCGTACTCGACCAGGCACATGCGGCAGTTGCCGGCCACGGGCAGGCGGTGGTGGTAGCAGTAGTGGGGTACGGTGACGCCCGCCGCGGCGCAGGCCTGGAGCATGGTCGTGGGCGCCGGCCGGCCCTGCCAGTCGGGGGTCAGGCGCGGCACAGTAACCGGCCGGCCGTTGACGGTGACGGTGAGGGTGTCGGCCACGGGAGAAGTGGAGGTTTTGGATGGGGCGGCGGTGACCATGTCAGGTGCTGATCAACCGGCGGTGGAAGGCCGTCTGCACGGGATGTCCGGGCCGGGCACGTTCGGTCCGGGCCACGCGAACCCGGCGGGGGTCCCGTGCCCGCGGTTGCCCGGCGGCACCCGGCCGGAACGGCGCCGGGAAGAAGGTACGGTGGCGGATGCGACCGCGCTCATGCGCTCTAGCCAAGCACAGGTCCACCGTAGCCGCCAGTTTCTCATCGGTCTGGGAGAGAACTGGAAGGGGATGCCGGCTGTGCTTGCCCCCGCGCCACAAACGTGTCCCGGAACTTCTCGACGAAGCTTTGCACCGGCCAGGAGCACGCCTCGCCAAAGGCGCAAATGGTGCGCCCGCCCGGGATGTTGTCCGCGACGTGCCGCAGCAGGTCGGCGTCCTCGGGCCGGCCCCGGCCGTGGGCCAGCCGGTCCAGGACCTTGGCCATCCAGAGCGAACCCTCCCGGCAGGGGGTGCACTGGCCGCAGCTTTCGTGGGCGAAGAAGGCGCTGATGTTGGCCAGCGCGGCCACCAAGTCGGTCGAGTCGTCCAGCACGATGATGGCCCCGGAGCCGGACATGCTGCCAGCGGCGATGAGCGTGGTGAAGTCGTAGGGCAGGTCCAGCACGTCCTTTTCCTGCTCGACCTCGCGGCCGTCGGGCCCGCGCATCTTGAGCCGCACCTTTTCACCGGCGCGAAAGACCTTGGCCGACACGCCGCCGGGAATGATCGCCAGCAACTGCCGGCCCTCGCGCAGGCCGCCGCCAAAGGCGGGGTCAAAGATCAGCTCACGCAGGGTGACCTTGCCCACCTCGATCTCGAAGTAACCGGGCCGGCGGACATGACCGCTGAGGCACACGATGCGCGTGCCGGTGTTGTTGGGCGTGCCCAGCTTGGCGTACTCGGCGCCGCCCAGGGCGATCACGTGCTTCACCGCGCACAGGGTCTCGACGTTGTTGACGATGGTCGGACACAGGTACAACCCCAGCACGGCGGGGAAGTACGGCGGCTTGATGCGCGGGTAGGGGCGCTTGCCCTCGAGCGACTCGATCAGGCCGGTCTCCTCCCCGCAGATGTAGGCCCCGGCGCCGCGGTGCACGTGGATGTCGAGGTCGTAGCCGCTGCCGAGGATGTTTTTGCCCAGGAACCCGGCCGCGCGCGCCTCGGCCAGCGCCCGGTTCAGAATGCGGGCCCCCTCGACGAACTCGCCCCGGATGTAGATGTAGGCCAGGTGCACGTCGTTGGCGTAGCCGGCCAGGACCATGCCCTCGATCAACTGGTGCGGGTCCTTGTAAATGATCTGCTTGTCCTTGAACGTGCCCGGCTCGGACTCGTCCGCGTTGCAGATCAGGTAAATGGGCTTGCCGCTTTTGCGGTCCACCAGCGACCACTTCAGGCCGGTGGAAAAACCCGCCCCGCCCCGCCCGCGCAGGCCGGAGAGCATCACCTCCTGGCGCAGTTGCTCCTGCGGGCTGAGGGTTTTGCCATCGGCAGTGGTCACCGGCTTCAAGGCCAGCGCGCGGCGCAGCACCTCGTAGCCGCCGTGGCGCAGGTAACAGTCCAGGTCCGGCGTGTAACCGGGCGCGTCCAGGTGCTGCAGGATGAGTCGGCGTTCTTGCGGCATGGCAGTCCCGCCCGCCAGGCGGCCGGGAGGGGTAAGGTAGAGGGCCCCGGGCCGCCCGCCAAGGCTTGACTGGCCGGGGCCTTGCCCTAGGCTGGGCGCGCGCCGGTTGCCCGATGGTGTAACGGTAGCACAGCAGACTCTGGATCTGTTTGTCTAGGTTCAAATCCTAGTCGGGCAGCCAATCCCTTCACTCTGCGACGCAAGACCAGAGGTCCGCCCTTACACCGCCGGAGCGCCCGCGTCCGCGCCGGCTCCCGGCGACAGCGCCGGCCAACCGGCGCCCGCCTGCCGAGGACGGGCAGCCACGCCACGCGCTTCGCGTCGGCGTGGGCGCTCGACCTGCGCGCCAGCGTTTGGAGTGCGGCCGCTTTCGTCCCGGGCCGTCAGATTGAACCGGTTACCCTCGGTGGTACCGCCAAGGCCAATCGGCGCTCGATCGCCGGGCGTGACATCCGGCTCCACGGCGGCGTGACGCCGGCCGCCACCGCACCCTCAGCCCTCCACGGCGCCGGCGCAGCGGCGCCCTACCGAATCCTGTCCGACCGCGCTCTGCCGAACTCCTTGCGGCGGTGCCTGGCGAAACGCCGCTACGGTGCCCGACCAGACCGGCCGGGGTCTTCACCGGGCAGGGCAGCGTTCACAAGGGTAGGTAAGGCCGCGCGGCGGTGCGGCCGCCAGGGGCCACGCACAGCGCCGGCCAGCCGGCGCACTCCACACGCTTCGCGAATTCCCGCGCCGCCCGCTCGTGCGCGGCAGCGTTATGAGTGCGGCCGCTTTTGCCCCAGGGCAGTCGGACAACCGCCGGGCGCGACGCTCCCCCGACGTTTCGGAATTCCCCGGCGCGGGGCGCCGGTTTTTCGATTGAGTTCACCGCGTCGCACCCGAGACTTGGCGCGTGACTCAGTTTCCGCTCCGAGCCCCCGGATGCGGCTTCCCGCGCCGACCGCCCCGGCGCGGAATGCGCTGCCGCGTCCGGCGATTCGCGCTGCTGACCCTGTCCGCACTCGCCGTCCGACCCATCGTCGGCCAGGCCCCGAGCGGAGCAGGCGCCAGCCCGGACGCCGAGCCGCCCCTGCTGGCCCGCGCGGGCGACCGCTGCGTGGTGTTGCACTGGCGCGCCGCGCCCGGGGCGCGCTTCGAGGTGTTCCGGCAGGCGGGTGACGCCCCCCGGGTGCGCCTGACGCGCGCGCCGTTGCGCGAGCCGCGGTTCGCCGACCTGGCCGTCACCAACGGCGTGACCTACCGCTACCACGTGGCCGGCCACCCGGCCGGGCCGCTCACGGTCACGGCCACGCCCCGGCCGTTTGCGAGCGATGCGGAGTTCCTCGAACTGCTGCAGGCCACGGCCTTCGATTTTTTCTGGCGCGAGGCCAATCCGACCAACGGCCTGGTCAAGGACCGCAGCACGCCGGACTCGTTTTGCAGCATTGCGGCCACCGGCTTCGGGTTGACGGCCATCGGCATCGGCATTGATCACGGCTGGATTTCGCGGGCCGCCGGCCGGGCGAGGGTGCTCACCACCTTGCGCACGTTCTGGGAGGGCCCGCAAGGAGAGGCGGCCGCCGGCGTCATCGGGCACCGCGGGTGGTTCTACCACTTCCTGGACCTGGGGACGGCGACGCGCTTCAAACAGGTCGAGCTGTCCTCGATTGACACCGCCCTGTTGCTGGCCGGGGTGCTGGAGGCGCGCGAGTACTTCGCAAGTGACCACCCGGACGAACGCCGCATCCGCGAACTGGCCGACGCGCTGCTGGACCGCGTGGACTGGCGCTGGATGACCGACGGGGGCGAGACGCTGACGATGGGCTGGCATCCGGAGACCGGGTTCCTGCGGAGCCGCTGGGTGGGCTACAACGAGGCGATGATCCTTTACCTGCTGGCGTTGGGCGCGCGCCGCGATCCCCTGCCCGCCTCGAGCTGGGCAGCGTGGACGCGCGGCTACCGCTGGGCCACGCACTACGGGCAAAGTTACGTCGAGTTCGCGCCCCTGTTCGGTCACCAGTACTCGCATTGCTGGGTGGACTTCCGCGGCCTGGCGGACGCCTACCTGCGCGAGCGGGGCCTGGACTACTTCGAGAACTCGCGCCGGGCCACGCTGGCCAACCGCGCCTACTGCATCGCCAACCCCGGCGGCTGGCGCGGGTACGGCCCGAACGGCTGGGGCCTGACCGCGTGCGACGGCCCGGGCTTCGCCCCGTACCACGCCTACATGGCCCGCGGCGCGCCCCCGCCGGAGAACGACGACGGCACCCTGGCGCCCACCGCGGCCGGCGGCTCGCTGCCCTTTGCCCCGGAAGTGTGCCTGCCGGCGTTGCGGCACTTCTACGACGCGTACCGCGAGCGGCTCTGGACGCCCTTCGGTTTCCGCGACGCCTTCAACCTCACCGCCGACTGGTGGGACCCGGACGTGCTGGGGATTGACCAGGGCCCCATCCTGATCATGGCCGAGAACCACCGCACCGGCCGGGTCTGGCAACGCTTCATGCGCAGCGCCGTCATCCGGCGGGGGCTGGAGCGCGCCGGCTTTGCGCCGCTCAAACCCTGAATCGCCGGTGACGCGCGCGGCGCGGCCCCGGCGCACCGGCCGGGCCGGTTTGCTCCCCGGTGCGCCGCCGCACCCGGGACTTTCCCCGGCGCCGCGGCCGGCGCATGTTCCCGCCCTGATGCGCGCGATGTTCATGGAACAACCCCGCCGTCCGCTGGTGCTGCGCGAGGTGCCGCGGCCCGAGCCGGGGCCGGGTCAGGTGCGCGTGAGCGTGGCCGCCTGCGCCGTGTGCCGGACCGACCTGCACGTGCTCGACGGCGATCTGCCCCACCCGAAGCTGCCGCTGATCCTCGGACACGAGATCGTGGGTTACGTGGAGGCGGCGGGCGCCGGGGTCAAGGACCTGGCGCCGGGCCGGCGCGTGGGCATCCCGTGGCTGGCCCGGACCTGTGGCGAATGCGCGTTTTGCCGGGCGGGACAGGAAAACCTGTGCGCCGCGGCCCGCTTCACCGGCTACACGGTGGACGGCGGCTACGCCGAATGCGCCGTGGCGGACGCGCGCTACTGCTTCCCGCTGGAGGCCGGGCTGGACGATGTCGCGGCCGCGCCGCTGCTGTGCGCGGGGTTGATCGGGTACCGGGCGCTGCGCAAGGCCGGCGCGGCGCGCGCCCTGGGGATTTACGGCTTCGGCGCGGCGGCGCACCTGGTGACGCAGGTGGCGCGGCACCAGGGCCGGGAGGTTTACGCGTTTACCCGCCCCGGGGATGAAGCGGCACAGCAATTCGCCCGCAGCCTCGGCGCGGTGTGGGCCGGAGGCTCGGACCAGCCGCCGCCCCGGCCGCTCGATGCAGCCCTCATCTTCGCGCCGGTGGGCGCGCTGGTGCCGGCGGCCCTGCGCGCGGTCCGCCCGGGCGGTACGGTGGTCTGCGGCGGCATTCACTTGAGCGACATCCCCGCCTTTCCCTACCGGGACTTGTGGGAAGAGCGGACGCTCTGCTCGGTGGCCAACCTGACGCGGCAGGACGGGATCGAGTTCCTGCAACTGGCGCCGGCCATCCCGGTGCGCACCCGGACGGTGGTCTTTCCGCTGACCGCCGCCAACGAGGCGCTGACGCAACTGCGCGCCGGCCACCTGCAGGGCGCCGCGGTGCTGGTGCCCTGAAGCGGTGACGTAAAACCAACCTTCAGTACGGGAGGGTTCTTGCGCCCGAGCAGGGGATGTTTGGGCAGGTACTTGCGGAAAACATCCTCGAAAAACTGGCCGGCCCGCCGCTAAGCTCGCGCCATGAACACCGTCCGCCTCGGCATCATCGGCATGGGCAACATCGGCCGGTACCATGCCGAGTACCTCCTCAACGGCAAGGTCCCGCGCGGCCAGCTCACCGCCGTGGCCGACGCCCGGGCGCCGCTCGAGCCCTGGGCCGTCCGGGGCCTGCGCACGTTCAACGACGGCGAGGCGCTCCTCCGCTCCGGCGCGGTGGACGCGGTGATCATCGCCACCCCGCACTACCAACACACCACCCTGGGCATCGCGGCGCTGGAGGCCGGCCTGCATGTCATGGTCGAAAAGCCCATCTCGGTCCACAAGGCCGACGCCGAACGGCTCATCGCCGCGCACCGGCGGCATCCGGACCGGGTCTTTGCCGCCATGTTCCAGCTCCGCACCGAGCCGCGCTACGTGAAGATCAAGCGCCTGATCACCGCCGGCGAACTGGGTCCGCTGGTGCGGGTCAGTTGGATCATCACCGACTGGTTCCGCACCGAGGCCTACTACGCCAGCGGCGGCTGGCGGGCCACCTGGAAGGGCGAGGGCGGCGGGGTGTTGCTGAACCAGTGCCCACACAACCTGGACCTCCTCCAGTGGCTCTGCGGCATGCCCGCCAAGGTCCGCGGCTTCTGCCAGCTCGGCCGCTACCACCACATCGAGGTCGAGGACAACGTCACCGCCTACTGGGAATGGGCCTCGGGC
The DNA here is from genome assembly GCA_037445715.1 of Verrucomicrobiales bacterium. Classification (GTDB taxonomy): domain Bacteria; phylum Verrucomicrobiota; class Verrucomicrobiia; order Limisphaerales; family J093; genus DSVZ01. The sequence goes on from JBBIJZ010000114.1 coordinate 7,890, forward strand.
GCCACCGGCGTCTTCATCACCTCGACCGGCGAGGCGCCGGGCACCAACCGGCTCGAACTTTGCGGCACCCGCGGCAAGCTGGTCCTCGAACACCACCGCCTCACCTTCACCCGCAACGAGACCGACATGCTCGAGTTCAGCCGCACCGCCCGGACCGGCTTCGCCCGGCCGGACGTCTGGCACGTGGACATCCCCTTCGACGACGCCCCCGCCCAGCACGCCACCCTCACCCAGAACTTCGTGGACGCCATCCTGGACGGCTCGCCCCTGATCGCGCCGGGCGAGGAGGGGCTGCACTCGGTCGAGCTGGCCAACGCCATGCTCTACAGCTCGCTCACCGACCAGACCGTCACCCTGCCGCTGGACGGCGCGGCCTACGAAGCCAAGCTCCAAGAACTCATCGCCGGCTCGCGGTTCGAGAAAAAGGTCGTGGCGGTCGCAGCCGAGGACTTCACGCGGTCCTTTGTGCGGTGAGGGCGGCGCCGGGAGTCGGCCAGCGGCCGGGAGAAACGTCAGTGAAACGCGACCTTGTCTAGCGCGGGGTGTCCGGAACGCGCTTTCGGCGCAGGATGCTGTGGGCAACCAACGCCACGGCTCCCCAGACCCCCAGTCCCGAAGGCTCGGGAACGGGCACCACGGTCAGGTCCAGGCGGACGATGCCGCCCAAGTCGGTTCCGCCAAACACATATTGCAAGGGCTTGGGTTCCTCGGCATCGGCCTTGATCACCCGGAGGCCAAAGGCGAAAAAGGAGTCCGTCCCCAGAGCCGCCTGCAAATCGCCCAGCACCGGACCCGTCAGATTGAAGACCACGGGGTTGAGGTTGGGAGCGCCGCTGGGATGCACGGGAACCCACGCTGTCCCGTATTGAGGCGCGCTGCCGATGTAGCTGAAATTGGCCGTGTGTGACGCGGAATACGTTCCGGGGATGCCCATGTTCGACGAGTCCAAGGTCGCCAGGCCGTGGAGCCGCAACTCCAAATCCGCGTTGCCCACTTCATTGACCGTGTAGGGATTCTGGAGGGTCAACACCGCCGAGGTAACCTGGCCGGGGGTGACGCCCGAAAGGTCAAAAGCGACCATTCCCCGCGATTCCGGCCCGTAGGCAAAAGTGATGCCGGTCAGGTAACTGTGCGGGTCAAACCAGCCATCGCTGGTGTAGGCCCCGGTACGAACCGCATTCAACCCCACCACTTGGGTCAGGGCCGGCAAGTCAAACACACCGGCCAGAAGACCCGCAGCCACCACGGAGGAAAGAAACCCAAACCCTGATCCCCAAGACGTTTTCATTGCACCAACCTCGGATTTTGAAACGCGCGCCATAAAGGCATGTATGCTCCCGTAATGGCAACTCTCAGTCAACATTGGATTTCCTGGCAGGCCAGCCCCGGAACTCCGCAGCCGCCTGCGCCTCCCACTGCCCAGGGTTCCCTGACAGGATTCCAGCCGTCAGCGGCTGCCCCGAAGGGGCGCCCCAAGGGGAGCTGGCCTGGGCAAATGTCGCGTTTCCATCCCCTGCGGGCGGATACACACGCCAACTTGCGTCCCCGGTGCGGGGCGAGGACGGGCCGGCAAAGCCGTTTTTCAAAAGAACGAGCATTCGCACCTTGATCCGGCCTGAGGCACGTTGCTCACGGACATCGGGAATAAAGCGCGCCGCTCGCGGCTCTCCTCTTTCAACGGCCGGCCCGAACCTGCGAATACGGCGGCCGTGCGCCACGGAACCCTCAATGTTGCATGGCTGAAGCCCCCAACACCGGCGGGTCCGGAGACCCCCCGGCCGAAGGTCGGACCGCACCCCGCCCGCCCGGCGTCGCGCGTTCCGCCGCGCGGCAGCGTCTGGCCTGGCTGGTCGGACTGGGGTTGCTGGCGGCCGTGGCTTGGTGGTACCGCGAGCCGCTGCGCCAGCGCCTCGAATGGACCCTCCTGCTGGCCAACGAAGCCCCGCCGCCCGAACTGGTCGAATCCGCCATCAGCGCCGCCCCGGATGGCGTTGCCGCCGTGCGCGCCGCTTGGGAAGCCGACCGTCTGGTGCACCGCCAGGCCGCCGTGCGGTCGGTGCGCCGGGTCGTGCCACCGCCCGCGCCCCTGCCGTCCCCTCTCGATGCCCTGATACACGCGGCCGTCCTCGACCCGGACCTGACAGTGCGGGAAACCGCCCTGCGGGACCTGCGCGACCGCCGGCATCCGCATCTGCCGGCGCTGGTGGCGGCGCAACTGCGCGACGTGGACCCGCAGGTCCGGTTGCTGGGGCTGCAACTGCTCAAGGCCGCCGAGCCCTCGACGGCCGTGCCGCTGGCGGCCACCCTGTTGGACGACCCGCACCCGGTGGTGGTGGTCAGCGCACTCAAGCTGCTCGAACGCGTCGCCGGCCAAGACTGGGCGGTCAAGCTCGCCGACCTCTCCCCGCAAAGCGCGGCCTACGCCGGCTCGGACGATTTCCCCGCTGCGGGCCTGGCGCGGGCCCGGGCCGCCGCCGAACGCGCCCGCACCTGGTGGCAGGTCCAACGCGGCGATTTTCCCGCACCGCCCGCCGTGCGCCCTGAAGAGCTCGGTGCCGCGGCCCGCCCCCTGCCGGCCCCGGACTTCACGCTGCCGGACCTCGAGGGTCGGCGGGTGCGGTTGCGGGACCTGCGCGGGCAAGTGGTGGTGCTGAATTTCTGGACCACCTGGTGCACCGCCTGCCTCGGTGAAATCCCCGCCCTGGTCGCCCTGCAGACGCGGTGGGGCGATCGCATCCGGATTCTGGGGGTGTCGCTGGACGCGGTGCCGGACAGCCACGGGCACATCGGCGGCCACGCGGCCGAAGCGGAGCACACCGCCGGTGAAGCCCACGCCGAGGATCACGACCACTCGCACCCTGCCCGGCCGGAGGCCCGCGCGCTCGAGCGGGTGCGGGAAAAGGTGCGGCGCACCGTCCGCGCCCGCGGCATCAACTACCCCGTGCTGCTGGACGAGCGGAACGACGCCGGCGCCCGCTACCTGGGCGGCGAACTGCCCACCACGGTGATCGTGGATGCCGCCGGCCGGGTGCGCCGGCGCTTCATCGGCGCGCGCAGCCTGGCCACCCTCGAGGCAATGGTGTCCGAGGCGGCCCACCCCGCGCCACAACCCGCCGCCGCCCGGCCTGATCCATAAAGGCACCACGGGCGGGCGCGCCAAACGGACTTCAACCGCGCACCCGTTCCAGCAACCGCGCGCTCGGTTCGATGCGCACGCCGTGCGGGCGCAGTTCCGCGGCGATGCGGGCGAAATCTTCCGCCGAAATGGGCCGCGTGGCGTCCTCGATGATCGCCACGCGGAAACCCAGGTCCGCCGCATCGCGCGCGGTGCAGGCCACGCAATAATCCGCCGCCAGCCCGGCCACGTGCACCTCGTCCACGCCCAGGCCGCGCAGCCAGTCGCCCAGGCCGGTCTTGCGGCGGCGGCCGTTGTCGAAGAAGCCGGAGTAGCTGTCCACGCGCACATCCATGCCCTTTCGAAAAATTGCCGCGGCCCGGCCGGTGTCGAGGCCCTCGGCCAGGGCCGCGCCGGGGCTGTCCCACACGCAATGCACCGGCCAGAGCACCTGCGCGAGGCCGTCGAGTTGCACCACCTCCAACGGCCGGCGGCCGGGGTGATTCGCGGCGAAACTCAGGTGCCCGGGCGGATGCCAGTCCTGGGTGAGCGCTACCAGCGGATAATGCCGCTGAAGGCGGTTGAGCAGCGGGAGGATCGTGTCGCCCGCCGGTACGGGCAGCGCGCCGCCGGGCAGGAAGTCCCGTTGCACGTCCACGATGATCAGTGCGGTCATGGGGCCTCCGATTCCAACCAGGGTCGGAGCAGTTCCGCGCGCAGGTGCGCCAGGCGCGGGCTGATGCCGACCTCGTAAATCTGCGGGTTCTCGAAGCGCCGGTGTTCGGGCGGCAACTGCTGCAGGCGCGCGCGGGCGTGCGCGGCCGCGGCGGCCACGTCGGGCAACGGGTTCACCAGCCGCCCGTCCACCAGCACCGGCCGCAGCAACGGCTCGGGACGCCACGCCGCCAGGGACCACCGGCGTGTCGGGTCGCGCGGGTCGAGCATCCGGTCCGGCGGCGGCTCGTCGGCCAGGTGAATCGCGTCGGCGCGCGGGCGGCCCTCGGCATCACGGTAACGGCTGACGGTTTTGCGGCCCGGCAGGGTTTGTTTGGCCAGGCCGTCGGCGCGTTTCATCCGCGGCCGGCCGGCACAGGCCGCCAGTTTGTACACGCCGTCCAACGCGGCGTCCGGCAGGCCCGCGGCCAGGGCCGTGCCCACGCCGAACACGTCCACGGGCGCGCCCTGTTCGAGCAGACTGCGGATCAGATACTCGTCGAGCTGGTTCGAGGCCACGATCTTGACCTCGGGAAAACCGGCGGCGTCGAGCGCCTCCCGCACGGCGCGCGCCAGCCGCGCCAGGTCGCCGCTGTCCAACCGCACTCCGGCCAGACGTTGCCCTCGCGCGGCCAGCTCGCGCGCCACGACCAGCGCGTGCGGCAGCCCCGACCCCAGCGTGTCGTAAGTGTCCAGCAACAATACCGTGCGCGCCCCGTGCACCGCGGCGAAAGCGCGAAAGGCGGTCAGCTCGTCCGGGTAACTCTGCACGAACGAATGCGCCATCGTGCCGGTGCTGGCCAGCCCGTAGCGGGCCGCGGCGTCGAGATTCGAGGTGCCGGCGCAACCGCCGATCCCCGCGGCGCGGCTGGCCCAGCGCCCGGCCAGGCCCTGCGCGCGGCGCAGCCCGAACTCGCTCACCGGCCGACCCCGCGCCGCCTCGACGCAGCGCGCGGCCTTCGTGGCGACGAGCGTCTGGAAGTTCAGCACGTTCAACAGCAGCGTTTCGACCAGTTGCGCCTCGAGCAGGCCGCCCTCGACGCGCGCGACCGGTTCGAGCGGAAACACCGGTTCGCCCTCCGGCGGCAACCAGAGCGAGCCGCGAAATTCAAACCGGCGCAGAAACTCGAGGAAGTCCGGCGCAAACCCCTCGCGGGCCAGATACGCCAGGTCCGCCTCGCCGAACCGGAAGGCCCCCAGCGCCTCCACCAGCGTGGCCGCGCCGGCAAACACGGCGTAGCCGCCGCCGAAGGGCAGTGTGCGGAAAAAGTAGTCGAACACCGCCGGCTCCCCGGCCCGGCCCTCCTGCCAGTACACCCAGGCCATGCTCAGCTCGTAGCGGTCGGCGTAGAGACCGCGCAGCGCGCTGCGCGACTCGGTGTGGGGCGGGTGCACCCGCCCAGATTAGAACGCCGCGCCCCAGCCAGCAACGCCAGCTCGCCGGCGCTGTCGGCGGGAGCCGGCGGGGACGCCGGCGCTCCGG
>JBBIJZ010000115.1:0-13068 GCA_037445715.1 Verrucomicrobiales bacterium
AGCGCCGATGGCCGCTTCCAATTCGCGATCGGCGGCGAAACGGGCGGGGGCGGTCCGCATACGGCCGCGGCCGGGGCTCCCAGCGCGGGTAGGGCGCGGGCCGGCGGTACGGGTAGCCCGGGGCGCGGTCCTCGCGCCGGTCGTAACGGCGCGGGCCGGCATAGGGCCGCGCGTAGGGCGGGGGATCTTCGGGCCGGCGGGTGGGCGGGCGGAAGCGGGAGGGATTGGTCGCGGGGGTGGGTTCGGGGTTCATGCCAGGGCTTCGTGCAGGCGCACCAGTTGTTCGAACAGGCGCGGGAGTTGTTTGAGGGGAATCATGTTGGGGCCGTCGCTCAGGGCGCGGTCCGGGTCGGGGTGGGTTTCCAGGAAGACGCCGTGGGCGCCGGCGGCCACCGCGGCGCGGGCCAGCACGGGCACGAACTCGCGCTGGCCGCCGGAGCGGTCGCCGCCCGCACCGGGGAGCTGGACCGAATGGGTGGCGTCGAAGATCACCGGCCAGCCCCAGGCGCGCATCTGGGCCAGGGCGCGCATGTCCACGACCAGGTTGTGGTAGCCAAAGGTGGTGCCGCGCTCGGTCACCAGCAGGCGCCGGGCGCCGGCGGCGACGGCCTTGGCCACGACGCGGCCCATTTCGGCGGGCGAGAGGAACTGGCCTTTTTTGAGGTTCACGATGCGTCCGGTGGCCACGGCGGCGGCGATCAAATCGGTTTGGCGGCAGAGGAAGGCCGGGATTTGCAACACGTCCACCACCGCCGCGGCGGGCGCGGCCTGGGCCTCGGTGTGGATGTCCGTGAGCACGGGCACGCCGGTTTCCCGGCGCACGCGGGCCAGGACCTCGAGGCCGGCCTCCAGCCCGGGGCCGCGAAAGGATTGGGCCGAGGTGCGGTTGGCCTTGTCGAAACTGGCCTTGAAGACGTACGGCAGCCCCAGCCGCGCGCAGTGGCGGGACACAAACTCCGCCACGCGCAGGCACAGCGCCGCGCTTTCGATCACACAGGGACCGGCGATCACGCACAGGCGCCGCGGCGCGCGCAGCCGGTTCCAAATCGAGCCGAGGGCGTCGGACACGGCTGCCGTTGTACCAGCCGGCGGGACGCAAGGCAAAGGATTGCGCGGCCGCGCGGCCGGTCCCGGGCGCATCCTCATGGATGGCCGAGGTGGTGGCGCAGGTTTCCCAACCTGCCGTACCGCCGATTTCCCAAGCGGCGGTACGGGCGGAACGCGGAGAGGCGGCGGGTTGGGAAACCCGCGCTACCGCAGACCAAGAAGTCTGCGCTACGGCCAATTCAGCCCTGGCACGAAACCGCGATGCGCCCCGGCCGTCCGGGCGGCCCGGGCGCAGTTGCCGCACCGCGGGGGCCACGCCAGAATAGCCGGCCATGACTTCACGTCGAACCCCTCGCGTCATGACCAAAACGCCTCTGTGCCTCGTCGCGTTGGGCGCCGGCCTGCTGCTCCGGGCCGGCGCAGCGCCGTTGTACCAAATGACCTTCCAGGAGGCCGAGCCGGGCCGGGTGCCGGCGGAATTGCTGGTGCTGGACGGCGCGTTTGCCGTGCGGGCCGAGGGGGAGGAGCGCTTCCTCGAATTGCCCGGCGCGCCCCTCGAGACCTTCGGCGTGCTGTTCGGACCCACGGTGACGAACGACGTGGTCGTGAGCGCGCGCTTTTTCGGCACGGGCAGCGGCCGGCGATACCCGACCTTTGCGCTCGGCCTGGGCGGCGTCAACGGTTACAAGCTCCGCGTCAGCCCCGGCAAAAAACAGCTCGAGCTGCTCAAGGCCGAAACGGTGCTGCAGGGCGTGCCGTACGCCTGGGAATCCGGCCGATGGACACACCTGCGCCTGCAAGTGCGGACGGCGGGCGGCGGGTGGAAGATCGAGGGCAAGGCCTGGACCGAGGGCGCCGCCGAACCCGCCGAATGGACGATTGTGCGCGAGGAAACCGAGGCGCCGCGCCCGGGCCGGGCCTCGATCTGGGGCGCGCCTTTCGCCGGCACGCCGATCCGGTTTGACGACCTCACGCTGAGCGCCGTGCCGCGGGCCGACTGAGTCGGCACGATTCGGTGCGCACCGGCCGGCACGGCCACTCGGGCCGCGGTGGGCCGACCAGCCGGGCACGACGGAGGAAAGAAATGTTGCCCGGGCGGCCGGGTCCCGATACCCAAGGCCCATGCCGACGCCCGCCGCGCTGCCCGCCGCATCTGCCTCCGAGTGGCTCCGGCCCTCCGTCCTGGCACTGGTGGCGGCCAACCTGCTCCCCCTGGGCGGCGTGCTCTTCCTGGGCTGGGAAATCTTCCCGCTGGTGTTCCTGTTCTGGCTGGAAAACGTGATCGTGGGCGGGTTCAACGCGCTAAAGATGCTCCTGGCGCAGCCCGATCAACCGGTCGGCTGGGTGGCCAAGGCGGCGATGGTCCCGTTCTTCGGCTTTCACTACGGAATGTTCTGCTTCGTGCACGGGGTGTTTGTCTTCGTTTTGTTCGGCCGCGGGACGGTGCCGGTGAAAGGCTTCCCGGACGCGGCGCTTTTCTGGCAGGTGCTGACCGGCCAACATCTGTTTTGGGCGGCGCTGGCGCTGACGGCCAGTCACGGGGTTTCGTTCGTCCTGAATTACCTCCGCTCCGGCGAGTACCGGCAGGCCCGGGTCGAGGCGCTCATGCAGGCGCCCTACGGGCGGGTGGTGGTGTTGCACGTGGCCATCCTGGGCGGCGGGTTTTTGATCATGGGCCTGGGTTCGCCCGTGTGGGCGCTGGCGTTGCTGGTCTTCCTGAAAATCGGCCTGGACGTGCGCGCGCACCTGCGGGAACGCCGGCGGTTCGCCGCGGAGCCCACCGCCCGCGAACCGGGAAATCCGGACTGAGCCGTCCCGCGCGCGCCCAAACCGGCCGGGTCAGGTCCGGTTCGCAAACACGTACACCCGGCGGTCCGAGCCGGGCAGGTAGAGGTGGCCGGCGGGATCGAAGCTCGGCGCGGCCTGGAAACCGCGCGCGCCCTCGAACACGACCCGCCCCTGGCCGTCGGGTTCGATCCGGTGCAGCCGCCCGAGGGGATCACCCACCCAGCAGCGCCCACCGGCGTCGCACACCGGCGCGGCCAACAGGTACTCCGCGCCGGAGTCGTAACGCACCCGGGCCTCCGGTCGGGCGGGATCGCAGCGGTGCACGCTCCCCGCCAGGTCCGCCACCCACGCCGCGCCGTCCGGCGTCAGCGCGGGCGGGGCCTGCACGCCGCACGGGAGGGGCCAGCGTGCGGCCAACCGCCCCTCGGCCAGCGCCCACACCAGCAGCGCCGCGGCCCGGCCATCGTTGGCCACAAACCACACCCGCCCGCGCGCCGCGTCCACGACCGGCGCGGCCGTCACCGGGGTGCGCCCCGCGCCGCGCGGGCCTTCGGGTTCGCGGTGCAACACCGTTTCCTGCCCCGCGGCGGTTCGTTGCAGCAGCGTCACGCCCGCGCCGCGGGTCACGCGCAGGCAAAAGACCGTTTCGCGGGCGTCCGCGGCGGCACCGGCCGAGGGGTACAACCCTGCGTCCCATTCGGCCACGGTGCGGCCGGACTCCGCCTCCAGCGCGTGGAACCGCCCGCCCCAACTGCTCACCACCAGCCGCCGGGCGCGCGGCAGATACAGAAGGTCGCCCACGATGCGCGGGTCGCTGGCGGTGGGCAGGTCACGTTGCCAGTGCACCGCGCCGTCCAGGGCCGCCAGCGCCCAGACCCGGCCCGCGTGCGTGGCCACCAACAGCCGGCTGTTGTCCGGGTCCACCGCCGGCGTGGCGGACACCGCGCCCCCGAGCGCGCGTTCCCAGCGCGGGGCGCCGTCCGCGTCGAAGCTCTGCACCGTGCCGGCCATGTCCGCCACGTACACGCGGCCGCTGGCATCGAAGACCGCCGCGGCCTGCAGCGCGCCGCGGGCGCGGAGCGTGCGGACCGGTTGGGACTTGAGGTCCACCCGGGCGGGGAAAAGCCCGGTGCGCGCCGGGCCGCCGCCGGCGGCGGTCCACACCGGAGCTTCGAGGGCCAGGGGCGCTCTCATGGGTTCAGCCGGCCTGGCGCCGGTAGGTGGGGTGGAATTCAAACCGCGCCGCGTCGAGCCCGACGCCGGCGATCTCGAGGCGGTCGAGCCGGTTTTCGCCCAGCCCGCGCCGCCGGGCCAGGGCCAGGTGATTGGTGCCGTTCACAAACGGCCAGGTCCGGTCCGGCGCGTCCGGGTTGAAGCCCATCACCGCCGCCGCCACGGCGTCGGTGCAGACCGGGTTCCGCCCGGCGATGAGCACGCCGGGGCGGGTGACCGTGACCATCGCGCCGTTCCACCAGCCCTCGGCGCTCTGGATGGTGCTGATGCCGTCAAGGACCGCCAGGTGGATGGGGAAGGCCGCGGCCAGGTCCACGATGAAGCGCGGCACGTTGTAGCCGTGGTCGCCGCGGACCGAGCGTCCGGTGAAGGAAGGGGCCGAGGTCAGCGGCAGCCGCTCGCAACTGTGCATGGTGGCGCCGCGATAGCCGGTGGCGTTTTCGTCCGGCGCGTCCCCGAGGTCTTCGCCGTAGAGGCTGCTGGGCGGCACGCCGAAGAGGTTTTTGAGCGCGCCGGTGATGCCGCCGGAGACGTGGCTCTTGAGCTTGGTGAGCGAGACCAGCACGTCGGTGTCCACGTAGGTGCGGTTGACCTCCCAGGCCGTGGCCAGTTCGCCCTCGGGCACCTTTACCCAGGCGTAGGTGGTGTGGCGACCCCGGTTGCGGGTGTTCTCGAAGCGCACGCGGCCGTCCATGACCGCGCGGAACTCGTCCAGCCGGTAGCCGTAGCCGGCAAACGCCTCCGCGTCCGGCGTGCGGAAGGGCAACTGGTCGCAGAAGACCACCTCCCGCGCGCCGTACTCGACCAGCAGGCTGCCCAGCGCCCGGGCCACGACCGGGTGCACCGTGACCGTGAGCCAGAGCGGCACGCCGCACACGTCCGCGGCCGAGGTGTTGACCAGGTTGACCTTGACGGTGACGTGCTGCCGGCGCACCAGGCGGCGCACGTCGCCCAATTCGTCGAACATCCGCCCCAGCGCGCGCCGCACCGCCGCGTAGTCGTAGCGCTGGCACAAGCCCAGGCTGGTAACCGCACGCGGGACCGGCCGCTCCGCCGCCGCCCCGGCCAGGGCTCCGGTCGGACCGTGCCCGGCGGCGACCACGGCCGAGGTGGCGGCCAGGCTGCGCAGAAAATCGCGGCGCGTGAGTCCGCCGCCTGGACAACGCGGCACCGCCCGGCCCGGGGCGCGCCCGATGCTGGAACGAATTTCCGGGTTCATGGGGCCAAAATACTCCGGGGCCGGGACCGGTCAATGGCGCTCGCGCCGCGGCGGTGGGTGTGGGTGAAACTCCATGGATTGCCAAGGTAGTAGCGCCGGTTTCCCAACCTGCTGTATCGCCGATTTCCCAATCGGCGGTACGGGCGGAACGCGGAAGGGCGGCGGGTTGGAAAAACCCGCGATGCGGCCGACTGGGAAGTCTGCGCGACGGCCAACCCGGCCACGGCCAGAGACCGAGCTGCGCCAGCCGGCAGACCGGCCGGTGGAGCGGTTCTCCCACCCGGTTCTCCCACCCACCCGACGCGGCGCGCGCCGGCTAGACAAGTTTCACCCGGCCCGTGCCGCGGACTACTTCACCGATGCACCAGGCGCGGTGGCCGGCGGTGCGGATGGCGCGCAGGATGGCGTCGGCCCGGTCCGGCGCCGTGATGGCCACCAGGCCCACGCCCATGTTGAAGACCTGGTACAACTCGGCCTCCACCACGCGGCCGCGCGCGGCCAGGAGTTGAAAAATCGGCGGCACCTCCCAGGTGCCCCGGCGCACGAGCACGTCGCAGGTCCGCGGCAGCACGCGCGGGATGTTGTCCACGAAGCCCCCGCCGGTGATGTGGGCCAGGGCCCGGAGGGCCCCGGCGCGCGGGTGCGCGGCGGGGTTGCAGCGCCGCAGCAACCGGTGGATGAGCGGGCCGTAGCTCAGGTGCACCTTGAGCAATTCGTCGCCCACGCGGCCGCCGAGCTCGGGCACGCGGCTGGTGGGCTTGAGCTTCATCTGCTCGAAGAGGATTTTGCGGGCCAGCGAATAGCCGTTGGTGTGCAGGCCGCTGGAGGCCACGCCCAGCACGGCGTCACCGACGCGTACCCGCGCGGGGCCGTCGAGCAGGCGCGTGCGCTCGACCACGCCCACGATGGTGCCGCTGACGTCGTACTCGCCGGGCCGGTAAAAGCCGGGCATCTGGGCGGTCTCGCCGCCGATCAGGGCGCAGCCGTTCTCGGCGCAGGCGCGCGCGAAGCCGTGGAGAATTTCGCGGAACACCCGCGGTTCGAGTTTTCCGGTGCCCAGGTAGTCCAGGAAGAACAGCGGCTCGGCCCCGAGCACGGCGATGTCGTTCACGCAGTGGTTCACCAGGTCCTGGCCGATCGTGTCGTGCCGGTCCATGGCGAAGGCGATCTTCAGCTTGGTGCCCACGCCGTCCACGCTCGAGACCAGCACGGGGCGGCGGTACTTGCGGGTGTCCAGGGCGAAGAGGCCGCCGAAGCCGCCCACCCGGCCCAGCACCTCGCGGCGGTGCGTGGCGGCGAGCAGTTCGGGTAGGGTGGCCTTGAGGCGGTTGCCCAGGGCGATGTCCACTCCGGCGGCGGCGTAGGCGGTTGGCTTCATGGCGGGCGCGGTTGCGCGGGCGGAATATCGCGGCGGCGGCGGAAAGCTGTCGAGGCTCTTCTGGGGCGGGGGCGCGCCCTGGTGTGGCGCGGGGCAAAAAAGCATTGACGCGGTCACTTTGTATTGCAAAGTTTCCCCATGCAAAACGACTGGGCGGCCGAGAACCTGCAGGTCATCCGCACCCTCATGGAGCGCGCCGCGCTGTACCGTCGCGCGCTCGCCCCCACCACCTTGCTCGCCGGCGGCCTGGGCACGCTCGGCGCCCTGACCGGACGCCAATGGGCCATCGGCTCGGGCGTCCAGTTCTGTCTGCACTGGTTTTTGGTGGCCGCCCTCGCGGTCACCGGCTGCCTGCTGCTGATGCGCCGCCAGGCGTTGCAGGCCGGCGAACCGTTCTGGTCGCCGCCCACACGGCGAGTCGTGGTCGCGTTGCTGCCGGCGCTGGTGTTCGGGCTGACGCTGGGGCTGGGCATGATTTTGTCGCCGGCCGGGGAGGATGACGTGCTGCGGGTTGTGTTCGTCTGGATCGGTCTGTACGGCGGCGCGCTGCACGCGGCAGGCTTCTTCATGCCCCGCGGCATCCGCCTGTTTGGCTGGCTGTTGATCGGCGGCAGCTCGGCGGGGCTGCTCGGGGTGGTCTGGCTGCGGCCGGAGGAGGCCGGCTTGGAACTGGCCAACGCGATCATGGGCGTCGCGTTCGGCCTGGTGCACCTGGCGTACGGTGGCTACCTGCTCCTCACCGAGAACCGGAGGCCCGCAGCGTGAACCCGGAACCTTTCCTGCGGCTGGACCGGATCATCCATGAAAAAGGGCGGCTGCCGATCATGTCGTTGCTCGCCGCCAACACCGAGTTGTCGTTCACCGAACTGCGGGACCTGTTGAAGATGACCGACGGCAACCTGAGCGTGCATCTGAAGACCCTCCGGGAGGCGGGCTACGTGGCGATAACCAAGAGCTACCTGAACCGCCGGCCGTTGACGACCTGCGCGCTGACGCCGGCCGGCCGCGAGGCGTTCACGCGGTACGTGGACCTGCTGGCGGAGATCGTGCGGCAGACCAAAGCCCCTTGAACGAAAGGCCCGCCCGCGAATCCAACTGCCCATGAGCTTTGCGATACAAAGTCCTTGAACCCCGTTCCCTCACCGTGTCCGACCATGAAAATCCTCCGCGCCTCCCATCTGGGCATGTGTTTCGGCGTGCGCGACGCCATTGAACTGGCCACGCGCGCCGCCCGCGAGCAGCCGCTGACCATTCTCGGTCCGCTTGTGCACAACGAAGCCGTGCTGGACCGGTTGCGCGCCGCCGGCATCCGCCTGGCGGAATCGCCGGCCGACGTCACCACCGCCGCCGTCATGATCACCGCGCACGGCGCGGCCGACCGCACCCGCGCCGCGTTGCGGGGCCGCGGCCTCCAGGTGCTTGAAGCCACCTGCCCGCTGGTGCACCTGGCTCACCACGCGGTGCTCCGGCTCGCCCGCGCCGGTTACCATCCGGTGATCGTCGGCCGGCGGGACCACGTTGAAGTCCGCGGGCTGACCGGCGATCTGGAGGAATTCGACGTGGTGCTGACGGAGGCGGACGTGGACGCACTGGCCTGGCGGCCACGGTTCGGCGTGGCCGCACAGACCACCCAGCCCGTCGCGCGGGTGCGGGCGCTGGTGGAGCGGTTGCGCGGGCGTTTCCCGGCGTCCGAGGTGAAGTTCGTGGACACCGTCTGCCGCCCGACCAGGGAGCGCCAGACCGCCGCCGCGGAACTGGCGCGGGCCTGCGACGTGGTGGTCGTGATCGGCGGTGCGCACAGCAACAACACCCGCGAGCTGGCGGCCACCTGCGCCCGGCAGGGCGCGCGCGTTCACCACGTGCAAGACGTGGCAGACCTGCGGCGCGAGTGGTTTGACGACGCGGCGGTGGTTGGCCTCACCGCCGGCACATCCACGCCGGACACGATCATTGACGCGGTTGAACGGCGCTTGCGTGAGTGGGCCGCTGCGGCCGAGCCGGCCGCGGTCATTCATGCGGCTGGCGATTCCGTCCATGAACAACCGGTGGCCGCCTGATCGTCGCGCGCCATGAAGACCAACAAGCCTTGGGGCCGCGGGTGGGTGGTGGTGGGTTACGCCGTGGCGATGGCCTGGGTGGAGGCGGCGGTGGTGCTGTACCTGCGCACCCTGTTAAACCGCCTCGAGCCCTACCAGCCCAACCCTCTGCCGGACGTGGGCGTGCCGGGCTACGCCGAGTTGATCCGCGAGGCCGCGACCCTGGTGATGCTCGTGACGGTCGGCGGGCTGGCGGGGCAGACCGCGCGCAGTCGCCTGGGGTTTACCGTGCTGGCCTTCGGGGTCTGGGACATCGGCTATTACATCTTTCTCCGGCTGCTGACGGGCTGGCCACGCTCGCTGCTGGACTGGGACATCCTGTTTCTGCTGCCCCTGCCGTGGTGGGGGCCGGTGCTTGCGCCCACCGCGATCGCGGCCTTGATGATCATCGGCGGCGGCCTGGTCGCCCTCAACGACACCGCCGCGCGGCCCTTCTGGCCCGGCCGGTTTTCCCTGGCGGCGGCCACCATCGGGGTGGGGCTGACGCTGTACGTCTTCATGGCTGACGCCCTCCGTGGGGCGCCGCTGGGCAAGCAGGCGCTGCGTGAACTGTGGCCCGCGCGGTTTCCCTGGTTGTGGTACCTGCTGGGGCTGGGGTTATTGGGCTTGCCCGTGGTGGAACTGGCCGTCCGCGCCTGCCGCCCCCCTCGAATTCCACCCGCCTGAGCCATGCCGAACTCCGAAGAGGCGCGGAATCCCGCACACAGCATCATTGCCGCAAGCGTGGCCGCGGGAATCGCCTCCGACCTGCTGCTCCGCGCCGGGCCGTGGGGTGTCAACTTCCCGCTCTGGATGCTGCTGATCCTCACCCTCACCGGAGTTCTGGCGTGGCGGCTGGGTGTGGAGCTGCCCCCGCGCGTGCGGGTCACGGGAACCTTCGCCCTCGCGGCCGCGGCCGGTCTGGCGCTGCGGGATTCACCGGCGCTCAAGCTCCTGGACGTCGCCGCTGCCGGCACGCTGCTGGCCTGGAGCTGGTGGCAAGCGCGCGCGGTGCGGCTCGGGGTGGGCGGCGTCGTCGAGCACGCCTGGCGTCTCCTGTTCGCGGGGGTTGCCGCGACCGCGGGACTCGCCGTGTTGCTCCTGGAAACGGCTTCGCGCCGCCCGGCGGCGGGAGGCCGCGGACCAGGCCGGGGCGGGCGTGCGGTGGCGATCGGCGTGGTGATCGCGGCGCCGCTGCTGTTCGGGTTCGGCGGGTTGTTGGCCTCCGCCGACGCCGTCTTCGCGCGCGGACTCGCGAAGCTGGTGGCGATTGATTTTGCCGAGGTCATGTCGCACCTCGTGCCCATCGGACTCGGCGCATGGTTCGCGGGCGGGTGGCTGGTGGCGTTCCTGCTGCCGGACCGGGTGCGGGCGCGCGGGTTGACGGTGCCGCAGTTCGTTGCCCTCGGAGCGGCCGAGGTGAACGTCGCGCTGGGGTTGGTGAACCTGCTCTTTCTGACCTTCATCACCGTGCAGGTGCAATACCTGTTTGGCGGGAGCGGACTGGTGGAGGTGACGCCGGGGCTTTCGTACTCGGAGTATGCGCGATCCGGGTTCTTTCAACTGGTGGCCGCAGTGGCGCTGGCGGTGCCCACCCTGCTCGGAGCGGACTGGGTGCTGGCGAAGTCGGGCCGCAAGGCCTTTCGGATTCAGGCCGCGCTGCTGGTGCTGATGCTGGGCGTTGTGCTCGCCTCGGCATGGCACCGGCTCGGACTCTACCAAGCGGAGTACGGCTGGACCGCCCTGCGGCTGTACGTGGCCGTGTTCATGGGCTGGCTGGCGGTGACGTTGCTGTGGTTCTGCGCGACGGTGCTGACCGGCCGGCGTGACCGGTTTGTGTTTGGAGCGGTGACGGCGGGCTTCGCCATGTTGGCGGCGCTGAATGCCTGGAATCCGGAGGCGTGGATGGTTCGCCAAAATCTCGAACTCGCGCGGCGAGGACGAGCCTTTGATGCGCGGTACGCGGCGCGACTGAGCGCCGATGCGATACCGGCGCTCGCGAAGGCCTGGCCGGAATTGGCACGGGATCAACAGAGGACGCTCGCGAAAGCGTTCGCGCGATTCAGCGACTCGCGGCCGCCCGACAGGCGGACGTGGAGCGTGTCGGTGGCGGAAGCGCGGCGCGTGCTTGCGGAGCGCGGACCGCCGTGGCGGACCGCGTTCGATCGCTGAGGACGGTTGCCCGCGGCGTCCACGACGAGCGCCGCGGTCGAGCGCCGGGAGCCGGATCCCGGACGGCTTTCGCGGCAGCGGCCACCTTCGGGGTGGGGCTGACGCTGTACGTCTTCATGGCCGACGCCCTCCGCGTGGCGCCGCAAGGCGAGCCGGCGCTGCGGGAACTGCAGCCGGACTGCTTTCACCGGCCCGGTACCTGCCGGGGCCGGGGCGCCGGCCTCAGGCGCGGAAGAGTTGCCCCAGGCGGCGGCCCAGCAGGCGCCCAGCCACCAGCAGCGCGGCCGCCAGCAGGCCCATGCCCACCACGCCCAGCGCGCAGGCCACGGCGGGGGCGTTGGGCTCGATGCGGCCCAGCAGGGCGTAGATCGTCTTCGTGATCGGGAAGTACTGCTCGCGCATGGCCAGGATGAGGCTGTCGCTGACCTCGAGCATGGCGAAGGCGAAGGTGAGGATCGTGCCGGCCACCAGGTGCGCCATCACCAGGGGCAGGGTGATGCGCCGCAGGGTGCGCCAGGGCGAGGCGCCGAGATTGGCGCTGGCCTCTTCGAGCGTGACACTGGTCTGCTGGAAGCCCGCGTAGGCGGAGCGCACGATGTACGGCAACCGCCGCACGCTGTAGCTCACGATCAGCAGCAGCGTCGGGTTCTCGCGCGGGTTCAGCCAGGACACGGGGAAGTCGAACCCGGCCACGTACCCGAAGGCCAGCACCAGCCCCGGCAGGGCCAGGGGCAACATGGCCAGCGCGTCCAGGACGTCGGCGAAGGGAATCCGCCGCCGCGTCAGCAGCCAGGCGATCAGCACGCCCAGCACCAGGTCCAGGCCGGCGCTGAGGCTGGCGTAGAAGAGGCTGTTGCGGATGCTCCGGGCGGTGAGGCCGTGGCCGAAGAGTTCGCCGTAATTGGCCAGCGTCCAGCGGTCGGGCAGCACGGCAAAGAACCACCGTTCGGCCAGGCTCTGGGCCACCACCGCCAGATGCGGCAGCAACGCCAGCGTCAGCACCCCGCCAAAGGCCAGCCAGATCAGGGCGGTTTGCCGCGGCGTGGCCCGCACCTCCGCCCCGGCGGTGGGGCCGCGGGCGAGCATTTCGTAGCGCCGGGCGGCCACCAGCCGCTTGGACGCCAGGAACAACGCCAGCACCAGCACCAGCACCAGCACCACCAGCGCGTAGCCGGCCGGGTTGGTGTTCAACTCGGTGATCGCGTCGAAGATTTGCACCGGCACCACCCGCGCGTAGCCGAAGATCAACGGCGTGCCCAGATCGGTGAACGCCCAGATGAACACGATGATCGCCCCCGCAAACCACCCCGGCAGGATCAACGGCGCGGTCACCGTCCGAAACAGCCGCCAGCCGTCCGCCCCCAGGTTTTGCGCCGCCTCGCGCAGCGCCGGGTCCACGTTGGCCATCGCCGCGGTCAGGTTCAGAAACATGATCGGGTACAGGCTGAGCACCTGCAGGATCACGATGCCCCAGAAACCGCCCGCGCCCAGCCAGTCCACCGGCCGGTCCGCCGGCAGCAGCCCCAGGTGCATCAACGCCAGGTTCAGCGAGCCGAACCGGGCCAGCAGTTGCTTCAACCCGATGGCGCCGACAAACGGCGGCATGATCATCGGCACCAGGATCAACCCGCCCAGCAGCGCCTTGCCGCGGAAGTCGTACCGGCTCATCCAGTGCGCCAACGGCAGGGCCAGCGCGGTGGTGCCCGCGGTGGTCAGCAGCGCCAGGGCCAGACTGTTCCACACCGCCTCGCGCAGGAGCGGGCTGGCGGCCAGATACCCGAAGTAGGCCAGGGTCCATTCGCCTCCCGCGCCGAACGCCCGGCGCAGCATGAACGCCACGGGGTAAAACAGAAACGCGGCGAAAAAGGCCAGCAACAGGCCCAGGAATGCGAGCGTCCAGCCGTCCAGGTCGTGGCGTTTCATGCCGGGCGCAGCCTAAGCGGCCCGCGCCGCTTGTGAAAGCGCGCCGCGGCCGGAAGCAAAGCGCCGGCCAGCCGGCGCACTCCACTCGCTTCGCGAATTGCTCCAGCACCCCGCTCCGTGCGTCAGCGCCTGGAGTGCGCCAGCTTGCTGGCGCTGTCTGCCCCGAAGGCCATTCCGATCCACAGGGCCACCCGGCCTTTGCCGCCCCACCAGGCGGTGGTGCGACCTTGAGC
>JBBIJZ010000116.1:0-12881 GCA_037445715.1 Verrucomicrobiales bacterium
CATCCGGCGCCCACCCGCAAGCCGCCCGGCACCTGCCTGCCCTGGGCGGAAAAGGTCAAGGAACTCCCCCCGATCACCGGCGATCCCGAGCTCATCCGTCGCGTCTGGGAACAGGTGGACTCGCTGGGCAACACCTTCATCTGGCAATGCCTGCTGAGCTTTTGAACGGCGGCGCCCGCGATTGAAGCCCCGGGCACCGGAGCAACACCGGCGAGCTCCCGCGGCCGGGCCGAGGTCCGGCCGGGGACCGTCGCCCGGCCGCCTGCCGGTTCACAGCCGGTGCAGATGAAAGCCGCCGTCCACGTTGATCACCTCCCCGGTGCTGAACGGAAGCAGCCCCTGCGCAATCGCCGCGACCGCCCGGCCCACGTCCGCCGGCGTGCCCCAGCGGCGAATGGGCGTCAGCCCCTGCGCGATCAACGCGTCGTACCGGGCCTTCACCGGCGCGGTCATGTCCGTGGCGATGATGCCGGGGCGGATTTCGTAAACGCCGATGCCCGCCTCCGCCAGCCGCGCGGCGAAGAGCTTCACTACCATCGCCAGCCCGGCCTTGGAAATGCAGTAATCCCCACGGTTGACCGAGGCAGTGTAGGCGCTGATCGAGGAAATGAACACGATCGCCCGCCCCGCAGGAAAGCCCGCCCCATCCGCTGTCTTCGGGGTCTCGTCCGGCGTCTCCAACATCCAGCGCGCGACGGCCTGGGTGAGGAAAAACGGGCCCTTGAGGTTGGTGGCCAGCACCGCGTCGAAGCTCTCCTCGCCGGCCTCCAGCAGGTCCGCCCGCACGGCCGGCGCCACGCCGGCGTTGTTGACCAGCAGGTCCAGCCGCGCGAACTCCGCGCGCGCCCGGTCCACCAGCGCCGCGCGGTCCTCGCTCCGGGCGATGTCCGCCCGCGCCGTGAGCACTCGCACCTCTCGCCCGCGCGCCCGCGCCGCGGCCCGGCACGCCTCGGCCGTGGCGGCGGCGGCAGTCTCGTTGCGGGCGTAATTGAGCAACAGGTCGTAGCCCAATCCGGCCAGCTCGAGCGCAATTCCGCGGCCGATGCCCCGCGAGGCGCCGGTGATCAATACGGTGGGGTTCACGGCGTCAGCTTAAAAACGGCCCCCGCCCGGAAAAGCAGAATGTGGCGGCGAGAATGTGGCGGCGACGCCGGACATCCCCGGCGTTCGACCCGATTGCCCCCGCGCTCCCGCCTGCGCCCCGCTGGCCAGCCCACCCGCGGCCGCGTACACTCTCGCCATGCCGAAACGGCTGTTCCTCCTGGATGGCATGGCGCTGGTGTACCGGGCGCACTTCGCCTTCATCGGCCGGCCCATCCGCACCTCCCGCGGCTTCAACACCTCGGCCCTGTTCGGCTTTGTCACCACGTTGCTGGACATCCTCGAGCGGGGCGAGCCCACCCACCTGGCCGTGGCGTTCGACACCGAGGCGCCCACGCCCCGCCACCGCGAATTTCCCGCCTACAAGGCCACCCGCCAGGAAATGCCCGAGGAACTGGCCGCCGCGCTGCCGCACGTGCGCCGCTTCGTCGAGGCCTTTGGCTTCCGCAACCTGGTCCTGGACGGTTACGAGGCCGATGACCTGATCGGTACGCTGGCCCGCCGCGCCGAGGCGGAGGGCTGCGAGACCTTCATGGTCACGCCGGACAAGGATTTCGGCCAACTGGTCACCGAACGCACCCGCCTCTGGCGGCCCGGCACCCGCGGCGGCGAGGCGGAAATCTGGGGCCCGGCCGAGGTCTGCGCCCGTTGGGGCCTGGCCCGCGTGGACCAGGTGGTGGACCTGCTCGGGTTGATGGGCGACGCCAGCGACAACATCCCCGGCGTGCCCGGGGTGGGGGAGAAGACCGCCGCCAAACTCATTGCCCGGTATGGCTCGCTCGAGGGCGTCCTGGCCCACACCGATGAAATCAAGGGCAAGCTCGGTGAGGCACTGCGCCACCATGCCGAGCAGGCCCGCCTGAGCCGCCGCCTGGCCACCATCCTCACCGATGCCCCGATCGCGGTCTCCCTCGACGATCTGCGCATCGGCCCGCGCGATGACGCGGCGTTGCGGGCCCTGTGCGTCGAGTTCGAGTTCAACGCCATTGGCCGGCGCCTTTTTGGCGACGGCTTTCAAGCCGGGCGCGCCTCGCCGCACCCGTCGGCTGCCGCGTCGCCTCCCGCGGCAGCCCGCTCGGCCGATCTGGACCTTTTCGGCCAACCCCTTGATGCACCCGCCGCCCCCGCCCAGCAGGCGGAGCGCGTCGCGGAACCGGCACCCGCTGCCCCGCCCCGTCCGGGGGTGCGCACCGTGGCCGAGGTGCCGCACCACTACGAACTGGTGGACCAACCGCACGCGCTGGAGGCGCTGGTCAAGCGGCTTGCCGGCCGGGACTGGTTCGCCGTGGACACCGAGACCGATCATCTCGATCCCCACCAGGCGCGGCTCCTGGGCGTGGCGTTGAGCGACGCTCCCGGCGCGGGCTGGTACGTGCCCGTGACCGGACCGGAGGACCCCGCCCTGGCGGCCTTGAAGCCGCTGTTTGAAGACCCCGCGCGCGGCAAGGTCGGGCACAACCTCAAGTTCGACCACAACGTGCTCCGCGCCCACGGCGTCCGCCTGCGCGGGCCGTTCTTTGACACCATGATCGCCCACGCCGTGCTCGAGCCCGAGCAGCGGCACGGCCTGAACTACTGCGCCGAGGTGTATCTGAATTACGCCCCCATCCCCATCGAGCGGCTCATCGGTCCCAAGGGCCCGGGCCAGCGCACCCTGGCGGAAGTGCCGCCGGCGGAAGTCGCCGAATACGCCGCCGAGGATGCCGATGTGGCCTGGCAGTTGCGTGAACGGTTCCTCCCGTTGCTGCGCGCCCGCAACGCCGAGCGGGTCTTCTACGAGGTCGAAATGCCCGTGCTGCCCGCCATTGCCGCGATGGAATTCGAGGGCGTGCGCGTGGACACCGCCGTTCTGGCCGAACTCAGCGCCCGGCTGGCCCGGCTCCTGGCCGAGCACGAGCAGGCCATTCACCGGCTGGCCGGCCGCGAGTTCAACGTCAACTCGAACAAACAGCTCGGCGAGGTGCTCTTTGAAACACTCCGCCTGGCCGACCAACCCAAACGCACCCCCACCGGCCAGTACGCCACGGACGAGCAGACCCTCCAGGCCCTGGCCGGCGCACACGCAATCGTGCGCCACGTGCTCGAATACCGCGCCGTGGCCAAGCTCAAAAGCACCTACGCCGACGCCCTGCCCGCCGCCGTCTCTCCCCGCACCGGCCGGATCCACACCACCTTCCTGCAGGCCGCCACGGTCACCGGCCGGCTCAGTTCCCAGGACCCGAACCTCCAAAACATCCCCGTCCGCACCGAGCTGGGTCAGGAAATCCGCCGCGCCTTTGTCGCGCGCGCGCCCGGGCCGCACGGCGTGCCGTGGGCCCTGCTGGCCGCGGATTACTCGCAAATCGAGCTGCGCATCCTGGCCGCGCTCAGCGGCGAGCCGGCCATGATCGAGGCCTTCCGCCGCGGCGAGGACATCCATGCCGCCACGGCGGCGCGTGTCTTCGGCGTCGCGCCGGACGCCGTCACGCCCGAGCAGCGTCGCCAGGCCAAGATGGTCAACTTCGGCATCGCCTACGGCATCTCCGCCCACGGCCTGGCCCAGCGGTTGGGCATCTCCCGCACGGACGCCGCGGCGCTCATCGAGCACTATTTCGCCAGTTACCCGGGCATCCGGGCCTACATGGACCGCACGCTGGAGACCGCCCGGCAACAGGGTTTTGTGGAGACGCTCACCGGGCGGCGGCGGGTGTTGCGCGACATCAACTCCGCCAACGCCACCGTGCGCGGGGCCGCCGAGCGCAACGCCATCAACACCCCCATCCAGGGGACGGCGGCGGACATGATCAAGCTGGCCATGGGGCGCATCCACGCCGAGATCGAGCGGCGCGGCCTGCGTTCGAGGATGGTCCTGCAAGTGCATGACGAACTGGTCTTCGACCTCTGCGGGCCGGAAGAGGCGGAAATGCGGGCGCTGGTCCGCGAGGCCATGTGCCACGCCCTGCCCCTGCCGGGCGTGGCGGTCGAGGTCGGTCTGGGCGTGGGCCCCAACTGGCTGGAGGCGCATTGAGGCCTCCGCTGACGTCTCCCGGGCGGCTTCGCGGGGGAATGTTGGGACGGCGGCTGTGTTCGGGGGGCGGGCGTGACCGACAGGGAATGGCGGAGTCGTTGGAGGACGTTGGATGGGACGCGGCTCCGGCCGGGCGCCGCTGCGCCGGCGCCGCTTTCCATGGCCGCGACGCAGCGCGACCCCGCCGAACCTCGAGACTCGGCGCCCCCTGGGCTCCACAAGCGCTCCCCAGGCCGGGCGCCGCTGCACCGAAAACAGGGTTGCCGGCGACCGGCAGGTTGCCTATGCTGCGGCGCGTGTTGGCCGGTGGCTCGTCCCCCCATGCCGTACCGGCTGCACGGGCGCGCTTAGCTCAGCGGAAGAGCACTTCCTTCACACGGAAGGGGTCGTAGGTTCAAATCCTGCAGCGCGCACCATTCCGCCCCGTTGGGGTTTTCCTGCGCCTCACCTCCGCAAGCCGGGCCTCTTGTGTCCCCGTCCCGGGCTCACTCCGCCGGCCGCCAGTCCAACACCCGGAGCTGGATGTGCGGTTCGCCCCGGTACACGCGCACCTGGGGAGTGACCGCGAGATCGAACCGCCCCTCGGGCCAGGGTTTGTTGCCTCCGCCCCACCACACCGCCTCGAAGGTGCGTCCGCCCTGGCCGACCCAGAACTTGGCGTGCAGCGCCTCCCGGCCCAGCTTTTGCGGGGGGCGGCGGTGGGTCAACCCCGCCACCAGCAACTGCACCGGCGGGTTTTCCTGGCCAAAGGGCTGCAGGCGCTCGATCTCGGCCAGGCCGGCCTCGGTGAGCGCGTCCAGGGACACCGCCGCGTCCAGGCGCAAAACGGGTTGGAGCTGGGCGGGGCGGAGGGTACGACGGGCCAGTTCGTTGAGGCGGGCGCGCAGGGCCCCGACGTTTTCCGGATGCACGGTCAACCCCGCGGCCAGGGCGTGGCCGCCGTGGCGCACCAGCAGGTCGTCGCACTGCCGCAAGGCGGCCGCCAGGTCGAAGCCCTCGATGCTCCGGCCGCTGCCGCGCCATTCGTGGCCGTCACCGCCCAGGATGATGGTGGGCCGGTAAAATTCCTGAAGCACGCGCGAGGCGACGATGCCCACCACGCCCACGTGCCAGAGCAGTTGGCCCTCGACGATCACGTAGTCCGTGGCCGGGTTGAACCGGGCGCGCACCGCGCCGATGACCTCCTCGGCGATGCCGCGTTCGAGGTTTTGGCGCTCGGTGTTGCGGGCGTCCAGGGACGCGGCCAGGGCCCGGGCGCGCTCCGGGTCCCGGGCCAGCAACAGTTCGAGGGCTTCGCTGGCGTTTTCGAGCCGGCCGGCGGCGTTGAGCCGGGGCGCGAGCAAAAACCCCACCTCGTAGGGCCGGATGGAGCCGCGGATGCCGGCTATTTCGCTCAACGCCTGAAGTCCGGGACGGGTGCTGTGCTGGTTGATCCGCCGCAGGCCCGCGGCGACCAGGCGGCGGTTCTCGCCGGTGAGCGGCACCAGGTCGGCAATGGTGCCCAGGGCCACCAGATCCAGCAGCGGTTTGAGGTCAAAACGGACCGTCTCGGGCCGGCCCCGGGCGCGACCGTGCTTGATGAGGCCGTGGGCGAGTTTGAAGGCCAGGCCGACGGAGCAAAGCTCCCGGAAACCTTCCGGGCCGGCCGGACCGAGTTGGGGGTTGACCAGCGCGCAGGCGGCCGGGGGGGGATCGGCCACCTGGTGATGGTCCAGCACGATGACCTCGACGCCCTGCTGACGGAGCCCGGCGATGGTTTCGACCGCGGTCGAACCGCAGTCCACGGCCAGCAACAGCCGCGCCGGGAAGCGTTGCAGGCAGTTGGCCACGGCGTCGCGGGTCAGGCCGTAACCTTCATCCAGGCGATGCGGCAGGTACGGTTCGATGCGCCAGCCCAGCGGGCGCATGACCTCGAGTAGCAGCGCGGTGGCGGACACGCCGTCCACGTCGTAATCGCCGAAGATGACCACCGGCTCGCCGGCGTCGCGCGCCCGCCAGAGACGTGCCACGGCGGCGGGCAGGTTGGGGATGCGGTCCGGGTCGGTCAGGTCCTTGAGCCGGGGGGCGAGGTAGGCGTGGGCCTGTTCCGGGGTGCGCACGCCGCGGTTGACCAGGCACTGCGCCAGCAGGGGGGAAATCCGCAGCGCGGCCTCGAGTCGCGAGGCCGTCAACGGCTCGGCCGGAGCCACCTGCCAGCGGTATTTCATGGGTCGGGGGCGCGCCGGCCCCGTGGGACGCGGCGCTTGAGGGGGAGTTTAAGCCGGGGCCCCCGGCGTGGCGAGTCTGCGGCGGCGGAAGTCCGCCAGCCGGTCCGGGGTCGCCGCCGGGCGCAGCACAGGGCGGGCAGGAGGGGTTGCCCACCCGACCTGCCCGGGTCAAAGCGCCGGCGGGGGCGGCAGCACCTCGGGCACCGGGCGGCAGGCGCGCCGGCGTCGGACGGCGAGGAGGGAAGCGATCACCGAGACGCCGATGAGCGTGGCCACCACGGCCAGCGAAAAGCCGATCGGGATTTTGACCCAGTCCACGACCAGCATTTTGAAGCCGATGAAGACCAGCACCACCGCCAGGCCGTACTTGAGGTAACAACAGTAGGCCATGGCCCCGGCCAGCACGAAGTACAGCGAACGCAGGCCGAGCACGGCAAACACGTTCGAGGTGAAAACGATGAATGGCTTTTGGGTCACGGCGAAGATGGCCGGGATCGAGTCCAGGGCGAAGATCAGGTCGGTGGTTTCCACCATCAGCAGCACCAGCACCAGCGGCGTGGCCACGCGGCGACCGTTTTCCCAGGTCACAAACCGCTGGCCGTCATACCCGGCGCTGAAGCGGAAGTAACGCCGGGCCAGGCGCAGGACCGGGTTTTGGGCCGGGTCCACCTCCTCATCGGCGCTGACGATCATCTTGAGCCCCGTGAGGACCAGGAAGATGCCGAACAGGTACAACGTCCAGTGATAGGCGGCAATCAACTCCGTACCCAGCCAGATCATCAGGCCGCGCATGACCAGCGCCCCCAGAATACCCCAGAACAACACCCGGTGCTGGTACTCCAACGGCACCCGGAAGTAGTTGAAGATGACGGCGATGACGAACACGTTGTCCATCGAGAGCGACAGCTCGATGAGGTAACCGGTCACAAACTCCAGCGCCTCCTCCCGGCCCCGCACCGGCACCAGGGTCCGGGCAAAGACCATCGCCATCACGAACAGAAAAATCGTCCACCCCAGCGCCTCGCGGAAACGCACCACCCGGGCCGTGCGGTGCAGCACCCCCAGGTCGAACGCCAGAAATACCAACACTGCCAGCACAAAGGTCGCGTAGTGCCACCAGTGAATTTCGGTCAACGCCAGCATCGGGAGGGCAAGCTTAACCTGCGGCGCCGAAAACTCAAAGCAAAGCCTCTCGGGCCGGGCCGACGCCAGGGAGTGAGGACGGCCGGGGCGTCTGGTCGGTCGCAAGGCGCGTGGAATGCGCCGGCTCGCCGGCGTCGTGGGGGCAGCGGCACGCGGGACCGTTTCCCAGCAGACGCCGGCAGCGGCTCAGGGCGAATCGGCCAGTCCGGCAAGCAACCGGCGGGCCCGCGCCACGGCCGCGGGCAGGGCCGCGCGCAAGGCCGGGGTCAGTGCCGTGCCCAGCGTGAAGGGGTCGGCGATCTCAATGGCCAGAATCTTCACCCACTCGGGCATGGGCAGACCGCAACGGCGGCCCAGGGCCAGCGTGGCGGCCACGCCCAAGAGGTGCGGGTTGCCCCCGCCCCGCGCCTCCCAGTCCGCCGGGTCCGGTTCCAGCAGGGTGCCGGGAGGCACGGTGCCGGTTTGAATGGCATCCACCAGGAGCACGGCACGGCGGCCGACCAGGAAATCCAGCAGGGCCAGCCCCATCTCGGTGGTTTCCCGCACCTCGATGCGCGGGTCGCGGGCCAATTCCCCGCGCAGCGCGCGCGCGACTTCCAGGCCGATGGCGTCGTCGGTGAGGATGTCGTTGCCCAGGCCCAGCAGCAGCACCGGACGGGGCGGCACCGCGGCGTCCGCCGGGGGGCTGCTGCTGACGGTGTCCGGTTTGTCCGGGGCGGCGCGGTTCATGAGGGCCGGGGTGGGAGGTGCCGGGCCGGGGCCGGGACGGGAACGGTTTCAGCCCTGCACCTGTTCGGTCAGCAGGCGCCGGTCCGCACCAAAGATGCGCACCCGCAGCGGGGTGTGGCCGGGGAGCGTGTGGGTGGCACAACCCAGGCAGGGGTCGTAGGCGCGGAAGGCCATTTCGACCTTGTTGAGCAGACCCTCGGGGATCTGGGCGGCGTCCTGAACACCCCGGATGAGGGCTTTGGCGGCGCGTTCGACGCTCATGGCGATGCGGGCGGCGTTGTTGCCCGTGGCCACGACCATGTTGGCCATGGTGATCAGGCCGCGCTCGTCGGTCTGGTAGTGGTGGAAGAGCGTACCGCGCGGCGCTTCGACCACGCCCATGCCCTCCCGCGGCGTGGCGGTGGGCACGCGGCGCACGTCCGGACTGGTGATTTCCGGGTCGTCGAGCAACTGCGCCATCCGCTCGGCGGCATAGACCATCTCGATGACGCGCGCCCAGTGGTTGGCGAGGGTGTGGTGGACCGGCTTGCCGCCCAGGGTGCGGTAGAACTCCTCGTAGGCCGCCTGCGCGCGCGGCGTGGCCAGGCCGTCGGCGGCGTTGAGCCGCGCCAGCGGGCCGACGCCGTAGAGGCTGGTGTCCGGCCCCTCGACGAAGCCCTGCCAGCCGCGGGGCTTCAGGAAGGTGAACTTCATGTAGCTCCAGGGCTCGACGTGTTCGGCCACGTGGTCGCGGTATTCCCGGGCGGTGAACTTGCAAACCTCGTTGCCGTTGCAGTCCACCACGCGGAGTTTGCCGTCGTAGAAGTTCAGCCGGTTCTGCTCGTCCACCTGCCCCATGTAGCAGGTGCGGTGGGTGTAGGTGTCGGCGGTGATCAGCTCGACGTAGTCCGGGTTTTTGAGGATCACGTCCCGGAAAATCTGGAGCGTCCACTCGGCAAAGGCGACGGCGTCGCGGGCCAGTTCCTTGAAGCCGGGCAGGTCGGCGGGGTCCAGCGCCTTGCTGACGCCGCCGGGCAGGCCCAGGACCGGGTGGACCACCTTGCCGCCGAAGTAGGCAATGAGCTCGCGCAGGCGCTTGCGGGTGGTGATGACCCGTTTGCCGGCCTCGAGGCCCACTCTGGCGATGACGCCCACGATGTTGCGCTCGGCCGGCGGCGCCTCCGGCCCCACGATGAAGTCCGGCCCCCCCAGCACGTAGAAGTGCAGGGCGTGGTCCTCGAGCACGAAGGTGTTGTACACCAGCTCGCGGATTTTGCGCCCGGCGGGGGTGGGCTCGACCTGGTAGAGGTCGTCCAGACACTTGGTCGCCGCCATGTGGTGGGCGGTGGGGCAGACCCCGCAGATGCGGCTGGTGATCTGGGGCATGTCCTCGGCCGGGCGGCCGAGGCAGAAGACCTCAAAGCCGCGCAGTTCGGGGACCTGGAGGTAGGCGCGTTCGACGTCGCCCCGTTCGTCCAGGTAGATGTCAATCTTGCCGTGGCCTTCGAGGCGGGTGATGGGGTCAACGATCACCTGGCGCCGTGCGGCGCGGTAGGCGGCATTGGCGCGGAGGTTGCCCTCGTTGAAGGTTTGTTGGACGGCGGGTTCCATGGCTCGGGTTCAGTGGCCGTTGCTGCCGGTCGGCAGGTTGACTTTACGCCGCAAGAGGCTTTTCGCCAGCCCGTACCGGTAAAAGGTGCCCACCGGGTCGGGGAGGCCGTCGAGGATGCGGCGGATGCCCGCCTCGTCGCGGGCGGCGACGTTGGCCGCGAGGGAGGAGAGCATCTTGGCGCCCTGGTCGCGCACGCGCGAGGTGGGACCGAAACAGCCGGTGCAGGGCATGTTGCCGCAGGTGCAGGCGGCCTGGCAGCCGCTGCGCGTGGCCGGGCCCATGCAGACCACGCCCTGGGCCAGAAAGCACTGGCTCGAATCCCACAGGCCCTGATGCGGGCGCTTGAACTCGGTGAAGGCCACGTTCGTTGGCTTGCTGGCCTTGCGGGGGCATTCCTCGCAGAGGGCCACGTCCGGGGCCAGGACCGAGCCTTTCGGCGGCAGATTCCCGCCGAGCAACGCCTCGAAGGCGGCCCGGGTCAGATTCGGCGTGGGTGGGCAGCCGGGGATGTAGAAGTCCACGTCCACCACCTGGTCGAGCGCGCGCACCACGTGGCGGAACTCGGGCAGGTGCGGGGTGCGGCCGTCTTCCTCGAAGTGCACCCGGGGTCGGGTGCGGGTGGGGTTGACCACCGAGGGGGCCTCCTCGTAGTTGAAGCGCAGGACCTGCTCGCGGGGGAACTGGTTGGCCAGCGCCGGGATGCCGCCGAGCTGCGCGCAGGCCCCGTAGGCGATGAGGTAGCGGCTCTTGCGGCGGAGCAGCACGGCCAGTTCCTCCTGCTCGGAGGTGCGGATGGCGCCGTTGAGCAGCGTGGCGAAGAGCGCTCCGTCGGCCAGCGCGGCGACGTCCTTGTACTTGAAATCCATCGCCACGGGCCACAGCACGATGTCCACCTTCTCGACCACGCCGAGGATGTCCTCGGCCAGGTCCACGACGGTTTCCTCGCACCCGCCGCAGGAGGCGCACCAGTAGAAGGCGACTTTGGGTTTAGGCATGGACGGTCTCTCCAGGTTGAGGGGCCGCGGCGTGGGCCGGGCAGGGGCCCGCGGCCGCGTCGCGGGCGTGGACCTCGCGGGCCAGGGCGATGACCTCGCGGTCCCACTCGGCAAATTTCCGCGGCAGACCCAGCGGGCCGAGGGCCTTGATCTGCTCGGTCATCTCGTTGATGACGCGTTTGACCTTCTCGCCCTCGGCGGCGGAAATCCATTCCAGCCGGACCCGCTCTGGTTCGATGCCCAGGTCGGTCAGCATCCGTTGCAGGAGCTGGTGACGGCGGAGCATCTTGTAGTTGCCCTCGACGTAATGGCAGTCACCCGGATGGCAGCCGCCGACGAGCACGGCGTCGGCGCCGCGGGCCAGGGCGTCCAGGATGAACTGCGGGTCCACGCGCCCCGAGCACATGAGGCGGATGACGCGGACGTTGGGGGCGTACTTGAGGCGGGAGACGCCGGCGAGGTCGGCCGCGGTATAGGTGCACCAGTTGCAGAAGAAGGCCACGATACGCGGCGACCAATCGCGCGGGTTGGCGGCAGGGGCGGCGGCGGGAGCGGGGGCTTGGCTCATGGGATCGCGGCTTGGGTCAGATTTCCGGGGCGGCCGGCGGCGACCGGTTCGTCGGCCAGCACGCCGGCGATTTCGCTGAAGATTTCGGCGTCCTCGAAGAGGTTTTGCACGATCGAGCCGCTCGGGCAGGAGCCCACGCAGGTGCCGCAGCCCTTGCAGAGCGCCTCGTTGATGTAGGCCTTTTGGCGGGTCTCGTCGAAGAGGATGGCCGTGTACGGGCAGAGCGGGATGCAGGATTTGCAGCCGGAACACTCGGCGTCGAGGATGTGGGCGGTGTTGGGTTCCTGCTCGACGTAGCCCTTGTCAATGAGGGCGAGCGCCTCGGCCGCCGCCGCGCCGGCCTGGGCCACGGTGTCGGGGATGTCCTTCGGCCCCTGGCAGCAGCCGGCCAGGAAGACGCCGTCGGTGAAGGTGTTGACCGGGGCCAGTTTGGGGTGGCGCTCGAGGAACCAGCCGTCGCCGCCGCAACTCATGTTGAAGAGGCGGCGGACGGCGTCGGCATCGGCCTGCGGTTCCAGGCCGGTGGCCAGCACGACCATGTCCACCGGGATGCGGCGGACCACGCCGGCCAGGGTGTCCTCGACGCGGATGACCAGCTTGCCCTCCTCTTCGGGGGTCATGGCCCAGTCGGTGACTTCGCCGACGCGGCCGCGGATGAAGTGGGTGCCCTCTTCGAGGAGCTTGTTGTAGAACTCCTCGTAGCCTTTGCCGGGGGTGCGGATGTCAATGTAGAAGTTGTAGATTTCGGCGCCGGTATGCTCCTTGAGCAGGTGGGCCAGCTTCATCGAGTACATGCAGCAGACGCGCGAGCACCAGAGGTTGGTCTTTTTGTCGCGCGAGCCCACGCAGTGGATGATGCCGATGGAGCGGGGGTTCTTGGGGGAGCCGTCCGGGTTGGTGCCTTGGCGCAGCACGACCTGGCCGCCGGTGGGGCCGGAGGCGTTGACCAGCCGCTCGACCTCGAGGGCGGTGTACACGTTCGGGTACACGCCGTAGCCGTAGGCGGGCACGCGGCGGGCGTCGAAGGTCTTGAAGCCGGTGCAGACGAGGATGGTGCCGACCTTGATCTCGACCACCTGGTCTTTCTGGGTGAAGTCAATGGCCCGCTTCTCGCCGCAGGCCTCGACGCAGGTCTTCTTGCACTTGTCGCTGACGACGGGGGTGCCGTCGGGGTTCTTGTTGCGTTTGAAGTTCAGGCAGACCTCCGGGTCAATGAGCACGACCTGGGGCGTGGCCTGGGGGAAGGGGATGTACACCGGTTTGCGCTTGCCCAGCCGCTCGTTGAACAGGTCGTCGAACTTCGGCTCCTTGTACACGCAGTGGGCGATGCAGTCCTGGCAGCCGGTGCAGAGGTCCTCGATGACGTAGCGGGCCTTGCGTTTGATCTGGACGGTGTAGTTGCCCACGTAGCCGTCCACCTTGACCACCTCGGACCAGGTCCAGAGGGTGATGTTGGGATGGCTGCCCACCTCGGACATCTTGGGGGTGAGGATGCAGGCGGCGCAGTCCAGGGTGGGAAAGGTCTTGTCGAACTTGGCCA
>JBBIJZ010000117.1:0-12444 GCA_037445715.1 Verrucomicrobiales bacterium
GCGCATCCGTGGTGCCGCGGGGGCAGACACCCCGGTCCGCGCGCCGCAACGCAGTGCGTCCCCCGGTCGCCTCGAAAGTCCCGCCCGCGCCGAGGTCCCCGCGCGCGCCCCGACCGTGACCTCCCCCGGACGCTCCACCCCGCCCGCGCGCGCGCCGGAAGCGACCCAACCTCCGCGTGCCGTTCCGGGCACGATGCAACCTACGGCGCCCGCGCGTCCAGAACCCCGCGCACCCGGTGCCAGCACGCCGGTCCGCCCCAACCGCTCCAGCGGTACGCCCGCGCCGCGCGCGGCTGAACCGCGGACCGCTCCCCTACCAACCCCGCCCGCGCGCAACCCAGCGTCGGTGCCCGGCACCACCTCGCCGTCACGCCGCGCGCCCGAGTCCGCGCCCGCACCCGGGCGGAGTGAGCGCCCAACCTTCACGGCGCCCCGGTATGCGCCGCCCGCCCGAGCCGAAAGTCCGAATTTCTACAACGGTGTCCCCGCGACCCGTTTTGCGCCGCCTCCCGTCCGGTCGGTTACTCCGAGCGTCCCGTATCAGGCGCCGAGCCGCGCGACGGTTCCTTCCGCCCCGCCGGCCTTCAATCCGCCCGCTTCGCGGCCAAGTTTCAGCAGTCCGCCGGCGTTTGCCGGGCCGAGCCCGCGGTTCGGCGGAGCGGCGGTGGCGCCGGGACGCAGCGAGTCCGGCGCTCGCGGCAACGGCGGGGGAGGGCGGGCCTACCGCGTGGACTGAGCGGCCGGGCGCGCCATGGGTCCTCCCGGGGTTCTGACCACGATGAAGCTCCCGTTCGTGGGCGTGCTGACGGCAGGGGTGTTGGCTGTTGCGCCGCGCCTGGCTGCTGCAACGGCGGCGCCCGAGGTGCTGTTTTACACCGGTTTCGAGGCGGCCGAGGGCTACGACGCCGGCAAGACCCTGCGCGGGCAGCAGGGCTGGCTGGGCGAGGGTTCGGGCGGCAACGGCCTGGTCCGGGACTTCTTCGAGGGCCTGGGCCAGCAGGCGTTTGTGGGCTACGCACCGCCGGCCCCCAAGGACGAGGTGCTCAGCGTGTGGCGGCCGTTCAACGTGCCCGCGCCCGCGCCGGAGCGACCGGTCTGGAAGTTTTCGGTCTGGATGCAGATCGTGGACTCGACCAACGGCGAGTACGACGACTTCCGCTGGAGCGCCTACAACACCGAGGGCCACCGGCTCTTCTCGTTGGACTTTGACAACGCCACGCTCGAGATCAACTACCTGCTCGACGACGGCCAGGGGTTTCGCGCCACCGGTTTCACCTTCAGCACGGAGGTCATTTACCGGCTGGAAATCTGGCTCAACTTCGCCCGCAACAACTGGCAGGCGGTCATGAACGGCCAGGTGGTCGTGGATGCCCAACCCATCACCACCACCGGGGCCCGGCTCGATTTGTCCGACATCGGCGCGGTCTGGGTCCTGCACACCCGGGGCCGGCCGGGGGACAATTACCTGCTCTTTGACGAGTACCAGCTCACGATCGAACCCACCGACCACCTCCCGGCCACCCTGGAACTGGTGGGTCTGAACGCCCGGGGCGAGTTCGAGCTGTACCTGCACGCCGAACGCAACCGGACCTTCGCGCTGGACGTCAGCACCGACCTCAAGGACTGGACGCCCCTGGCCACCAACCGGATGGCCGAGGGCTTCTGGTTCTTCGCCGACACCACCGCACCGGGCTATCCGGCGAGCTTTTACCGGGCGCGGGAAGTGTTGCCCTGAACCCCGGGCCGCGCGGCGCGGACGCGACGGGCGATTTGCCGGACCGGCGCACCCGGCCGCGCCGCCGGTGCGTTCAATCCATCACCTCGAAGGCGTAGCCCTTGAGATATTCCGTCTCGGGAATGGCGGGCACCACCGGGTGGTCCGGCGCCTGGGTGAAGACGGCCACGCGCCGCAACAGCCGGCGCGCGTCATGGGCCGCCGCCAAAATGACGTTCTGAAAGGTCACGGCATCCACGTGGTGCGAGCAGCAGAACGTGGCCAACAGACCGCCGGGTTTGAGCAGCTTGAGCGCGCGCAGGTGGATTTCCTTGTAGCCGCGCAGGGCGTCCCCGACCGCCTCGCGTGTGCGGGTGAAGGACGGCGGGTCGAGGATGATGACGTCGAAGGGCGGGACCGGCTTCTCGTGCGGACCGCGGGCGGTGCGGGCCTTGAACCAGTCGAAGACGTTGGCCGCCTCGAACGAGCAGCGTTCGGCCAGCCCGTTGGCCTCGGCGTGGCGGCGCGCGGCGTGGAGCGCCTCCTCGCTCTGTTCCACCAGGTGCACGTGCGCCGCGCCGGCCCGCGCCGCCAGGAGGCCGAAGCCGCCCACGAAACTGAAGGCATCCAGCACTTGCGCCCCCGGACGCAGGCGGATGAGTTCGGCCACGCGCGCGTAGTTTTCCTGCTGGTCCAGGTACAGGCCGGTCTTGTGGCCGCCCAGCAGGTCCACGCTCAGGCGCAGACCGTGCAGGGTTACCTCGACCGGGCCGGCGAGTTCGCCCGCCAGCAGGCCGTGTTGCTCGGGCAGGCCCTCGAAACGGCGCCCGGCGGTGTCGTTGCGCTCGAGGATGACGCGCGGGGCCCACACGCGCCGGAGCGCCTCGACCAGCAGCGGCTTGCGCTGGTCCATGCCCAGCGCGGTGGTTTGCAGCACCAGCACGTCCGCGTAGCGGTCCACGATCAGGCCGCTGAGCCGGTCGCCTTCGGCGTTGACCAGGCGGCAGGCCGTGGCCCCGGGCAGGTACCGCTGGCGCAGGGCGGCGGCCTCGCGGAAGCGGCGCTCGAAAAACGCGGCATCCAGCGGCTCGCGGCGGGTCGAAAGCAGGCGCACGCGCAACCTGGACCGCCCGTTGTAAAAGCCCACGCCCAGGAACCGCTGGCGGTGGTCCTTGACCTGCACGACCTCGCCATCTCCCGCCGGGCGGGTCAGGCGCAGGATGTTGCCCTCGTAAATCCACGGGTGACCGGCCACGATGCGGTCGGCCTCGCCGGGCCGGAGCAGCACGGTGGGCAGGGCAGCGGCCGGGGCGCGCGGGGTCGGCGGGCGGGATGGTGTTTCTTCCATCGGGCCGCCAGCGTACCCCGGGGGCGTACCGGCGGAAAGCTTCAACTGAACGACGGCACAGCGGGCCGCCGGGCGGCGGGGGCCCCCGTCGCCCGGCACGTGCGGTAAACGCGCCTTGACGCGCGGGCGCGTCCCGGGTCGGATGCGGGGCCGCAAGCACGAACCACTCACCCCATGAAAACCTTGTCGCCGTTTTGCGGATTCCTGGCGCTGGTGCTCTCGGCCGCGGCCGCCGACACCCGCCTTTTCGAGATGCGCACTTACACCGCCGCCCCGGGCAAGTTCGAGGCCCTGCAGGCGCGTTTCCGACAGCACGCCTGCCGGCTTTTCGAGCGCCACGGCATGGCGAACCTCGGCTACTGGACCCCGCTGGAGGAGAAGGACGGCGCGGGCGCGCGGCTGATCTACGTGCTGGCGCACCCGAGCCGGGAAGCCCGCGAGCGCGCTTGGAAGGCGTTTCTGGCCGACCCGGAATGGCAGGCGGTGTACCGGGCCACCGAGGCCGGGGGAAAACTGGTTGAGAAGATCGAGGTGCGGCTGCTGACCGCCACGGATTACTCGCCGGCCATTGCCCCGCCCGGCGCCGGCGGACCGCGGGTGTTCGAGCTGCGCACCTACACCGCCGCCCCGGGCCGGCTGGACGCGCTCCAGGCCCGGTTCCGCGACCACACCCTGGGTCTGTTCGAGAAACACGGCATTCGCAACGTGGCTTACTGGACGCCCGCCGCGGGCGAGCCCGGCGCGGAAGATACGCTGATCTACCTCGTGGCCCATCCCAGCCGGGAGGCGGCCGGGGAGGCCTTCAAGCAATTCGGGGCCGACCCGGCCTGGCAGCAGGCCCGTCGGGAATCCGAGGAAAAGGCCGGCGGCAGCCTGACCGTGCCGGGCGGGGTGAAGTCGGTCTTCCTGCAAGCCACGGACTACTCGCCGCTCCAGTGAGCCGCCGCTGACCGCTCGGCTGGACGTGTCTGCGTCCCGGGGAAAAGAAAACGCCGGCCAGACCTCGGGAAAGCCCGGCCGGCGGCGTAAAGCTTGGCGGGGGCCGCGGCGTCAGTGCCCGCAACTGCAGCCGGAGCCGCAGCTCTCGAAATCCTCCGGCGCGGGCACGCGGCCGATTTCGATGGTCTTGGTGACGTACTTGGTCACCGTGTCCTGCAGGTCGCGCATCTGCTGCTGGGCCTGGAGGAAGGCCATGGCGACGGTGTTGCTCATGAGGGCCTCGCGGTGCTGCTCGTACTCGGCGATTTCGTCATCGCCCAGTTGCAGGCCCTGGTATTGCTTGTGGTGGAGGTACTCGCCCTTTTCGGCCACGGTGCGGTAGAGCTGCTTGGCCGGTTCGTCGGCCAGGAAGGTCTCGATGTCCCGTTGCAGGGCCTGGAATTCCGGTTGGTCCAAAATGGTCTGGCAAAGTTCGAGGGTCTTGGCCAGCACCGGTCCGTTGTTCAAGGAATGCGCCATGTCGTTCGTTTCGTTGCCGCCAAGGTAGCCGGGTCCGGCCGGGGCACAAGTGCTTTGCGGGAAAATTTGTGCGGGCGGCCGCCTTTACTTCGGCGGGGAGGCCCCTAATTTCCGCCCGTGACCGGCAATCGGAAAACCCGGGTGGTGGTGGGCCTGAGCGGGGGGGTGGACTCCTCGACCGCCGCCGCCCTGTTGCTCGAACAGGGCTACGAGGTCGTGGGCATCACCCTCAAGCTCTGGCCCCAGGACTGTCTGGCCCGCGCCGAGGACAAGTGCTGCGGCCCCCAGGCCGTGGCCGACGCCCGCGCCGTGTGCCACCGCCTCGGCATCCCGTTTTACCTCATGGACGAGGCGGAGGAATTCCAGCACCAGGTCATCCGCTACTTCGCCGAGGAGTACAAGGCCGGGCGCACCCCCAACCCGTGCGTGATGTGCAACGAGAAGCTCAAGTTCGGCACCCTGCTGAACCTGGCCCGCAAACTCGGCGCCGAATACGTCGCCACCGGGCATTATGCCCGCATCGAGCGCGACCCCGCCAGCGGCCGCCACCTCCTCAAACGCGGCCGCGACCCGCGCCGGGACCAGAGCTACTTCCTGTTCTCGCTGCGCCAGGAGCAACTGGCCCGCAGCCTCTTTCCGCTCGGGGACCTGTGCAAAACCGAGACCCGCGCCGTGGCCCGGGAACGCGCCCTCAAGACCGCGGACAAGGAGGAGAGCATGGAAATCTGCTTCGTCCCGGACAACGACTACGGCGCGTTTCTCCAAAAGGCCGGCCTGGTGGCGCCGCACCGGGGCGAGATCGTGGACCGCGCCGGGCGCGTGCTCGGATCCCACGAGGGCATCGAGTTTTACACCATCGGCCAGCGCCGCGGCCTGCGCCTGGCGGCGTCCCGCCCGTGGTACGTGGTGGACCTGGACCCCGCCCGAAACCGTGTGGTGGTAGGCGAGGCCGCCGACCTGGCCCGCGCGGAATTCCGCGTCGAACGCTGCAACTGGATTCCCTGGGTCGAACCGCCCGCGACCCTCGAGGTCCTGGCCAAAATTCGCTACAACCACCCGGGCACGCCGGCCACCGTGACGCCCGGGCCCGACGGCGGCGCCCGGGTGCAGCTCCACACCCCCCAACGCGCCGTCACCCCGGGACAGGCCTGCGTGTTTTACGACGGCGACACCGTGGTGGGCGGCGGCTGGATCGCCCGGTAGGCCCAGATCGGGGCAGAAGCTCAGGGACGTTTTTTCTTCGGCTGCGGCGGGCGCAGAAAGACCACGCCCCGCGCGCGTGGACCGGTTCGCGCCGGGTGTCTCCGCGGTTGCGCCCGGCCGGGCGCGTGCCATGCTCCCGGCCATGCAAACCCTCAGCCGTCGCGTTTTTGTGCGCCGCGCCGCCGCCGCCGCCGCCACGGGGGCGCTGGCGCCCGCCCTGGCCCCGCTCCTGGCCGCGCCCGAGACGCGCCGCTTCCGCATCGGTGCCTGCGACTGGTCGCTCGGCCAGATGGCCTCCCTGGAGGCGTTCACCGTCGCCCGGGAAATCGGGCTGGACGGCGTGCAGGTCAGTCTCGGCACCGAACAGAACAACATGCACCTGCGCCAGCCGGTGGTGCAGCAGGCCTACCGGGACCAGGCGCGGGAAACCGGCGTGGCCGTGGCCTCGCTGGCCCTTGGCGAGCTCAACAACATCCCGTTCAAATCCGACCCGCGCACCATCGAGTGGGTGGGCGATGCCGTGGACGTCGCGGCCGCGCTGGGCGTGCGGGTGATTCTCCTGGCCTTTTTCTACAAGGGCGACCTGCGCGACGACCCCGCCGGCGTGGCCGAGGTGGTGCGCCGCTTGAAGACCCTGGCCCCCCGGGCCGAAAAGGCGGGGGTGATCCTGGGCATCGAGTCCTGGCTCAGCGCGGCGGGGCACCTGGACCTCATTGACCGGGTGGGCTCGCGGGCCGTGCAGGTCTATTACGACGTGTGCAACTCGAACGACCGCGGCTACGACGTTTACCGGGAGATTCGCGAGCTGGGCCGCCGGGGCCTGATCTGCGAGCTCCATGCCAAGGAAAACGGCGCCCTGCTCGGCCAGGGCAAGGTGGACTTCTCGAAGGTGCGCGCCGCGCTGGACGACATCGGCTACGCGGGCTGGATTCAAATCGAGGGCGCCCTGCCCCCCGGGGCAGCGCTCGTTCCCAGCTACCGGGCCAACCTGAAATTCCTGCGCGGGGTTTTTGGCGGTTAACCAACCCGCGCCCCGGTCAGCGCCCGGATGCGCCGACGCCCGTTGCGGGCGGATCAGCGGCGAACGGGCACGGGTACCCACGGCGGGGTGGGTCCCGCGCCGGGATCCCCCCCGGTCCCGGGCGTTTCCGCCGCGTGCAAGGGCCACGGAACCGCCGCAGCGTTGATTTTCATCAAGGCGCGCGGCCGCGCGGCTGCCAGGCTGCGCGGGTCATGAGTGCGGAGACGGTCGAAGTGGACGCCCGCGGGCTGGAGCCGCCGCAGCCCCTGATGCGCATTCTCGAGGCGCTGGCCGGTCTGCCGGACGGGGCCGTGTTGCGGGCCCGTACCGACCGCCGGCCGATGCACCTTTACCCGCTGCTGGCCGAACGCGGCTTCACGGCGGAAACGCAGGAGCAAAGCGATGGCAGTTTCCTTACCCTCATTCGCCGCGCCTAGCGCGCCGGCCGCGGCCCCACGTGCCGTCGCGACGCCCCCGGTGGGCGTCGGGGCGAGCGGCCCGGCCACCGCCTTTGCGCCGTCGGTCACGGTGCCGTTGCGGTTTGTGGTGGCGGGGGTGCTGGCCCTGCCGGCGGCCGCGCTGTTGCTGGTGCTGCGGCCGGACCTCCTGGCCGCCTACCACTACAACCAGTACACGGTCGCGGCCACGCACCTGTGGGTGCTGGGGTTTCTGGGCTCGGTGGCCATGGGCGCGATGTATCAACTGGTCCCGGTGGCGCTCGAGACCCGGCTGCACAGCGAGCGGCTGGCCCGCTGGCACTTTGTCCTGCACCTGGTGGGCGTGGCCGGCATGGTGTGGATGTTCTGGCGCTGGGACCTCAAGCAGGTGGGCCACTTCGGCTCGGCGCTGGCCGCGGGCGTGGCCCTCTTCGCCTACAACCTCGGCCGCACCCTGCGCACCGTGCCGCGCTGGAACGTGGTCGCCTCCGGCATCGCCGCCGCGCTGGGCTGGCTGGGCCTGACCGTGCTGGCCGGCCTGGCCATAGCCGCGGCCAAGTGCTCCTACGATTCGCTGGCGACGCTGCCGCCGGGGCATCCTTTGCGGCCGGCGCTGCTCGCGTTGCAGGCCACGGCCACGTGGCTGGGGCGGTTTGACCCGCTGGGGGTGATGCACGCGCACGCGCACCTGGGCGGGGTGGGCTTCTTTGTGATGCTGATCATGGCGGTGAGCTTCAAGCTCCTGCCCATGTTCACGCTCGGGGAGCTGCAAAACCCGCGCC
This sequence comes from Verrucomicrobiales bacterium, assembly GCA_037445715.1. Taxonomy (GTDB): domain Bacteria; phylum Verrucomicrobiota; class Verrucomicrobiia; order Limisphaerales; family J093; genus DSVZ01. The sequence goes on from JBBIJZ010000117.1 coordinate 7,964, forward strand.
GCGCGGGCGCGGCCCTGGGGTTGCTCAACCTGGGCCTGGCCGGGGTGGGGCTGACCCTGTTCCTGCGCAGCCGCGGGCAACCGCTGGCCGGTTTGGTCGTGCTGGCCGGCTTGGCGCTCTACGGCCTGGAAGTGCGCGCCATCCTGCGCGCCCGCAAACGCCGGCGGCTGGACTGGGCCCTGCGGTATTTCCTGGTGGCGCTGGGTCTGCTGGCGGTGGTGGCGCCGTTGGGCTGGGTGTTGGGCTGGCCGGGATTGCCGGCCACGCAACTGACGACGCAGTTGGAGACGGTGTATGGCTGGCTGGGTCTGGCGGGGGTGGTGAGCCTCACGGTGCTGGGGTTCCTGTACAAGATCGTGCCCTTCCAGGTCTGGTACCACAGCTACGCCCGGCAGGTGGGGCGGTTCCGCGTGCCCGCGCTGGCGGACCTTTACTCCGAACGGCTCCTGGTGGCCGGCCTGGGATTGGTCCTGACCGGGGTGCTGGGGGCCGCACTGGGCGCCGCGCTGGCGAGCGAACTCATTGTGCGGGCTGGCGCGCTGGTGCTGCTGGCCGGCCTGGGTGTTTTCCTGGTGAATCTCGGCCGGATGTTCCGCCACTTCTGGCGGCCCCGGTTGGAACCGCTGCCGGGCTCCGCGCTTTCCAGCAAACCCGTCGGCGTTGACGCCGAAGTAAAACCCGCATGAATCCGCTCACGGAAGAGGCCGTCCTCGGGGCCCTGCGCCAGGTGGTGGACCCCGAGCTGGGCTGCAACATCGTGGACCTGGGCCTGGTGTACAGCACCGAGATCGCCGCCGACCGGGTGCGCGTGGCGATGACGCTGACCACCGCCGGCTGTCCCATGCACGAGAGCCTGGTCGAGGGCGTGCGCACCGTGCTCTTGAGCCTGCCGGGCGTGCGCACGGCGGAGGTCGAGGTGGTGTGGGACCCGCCGTGGAACCCGGCCATGATGACGCCCGAAGGCCGCGCACGCCTGGGGCTGGCCTGACGCGGGGCGCGAGGGCCGCGACGCGATTCCCGGGCGGGTCACCGGGCCGCCGGCCGGACCGTGGCCGTGCCCAGCCAGGCGCGGTGGTCGTGGCGGAGCTGGGCCAGGTTCGCGCGCCCGGCGGGGGTGAGATCGGCCTCGAACTCGTCCACCGCATGCCAGTAGGTGTGGCCCTGGTCGTCGGTGTGGCTGCGCCGCAGGTACACAAACGGGGCGTTGTCGGCCAGTTCCCAGCAGGCGGCGGGCGCGGCAATGGCCCAGTGACCGGTGCGCCGGTCCAGGCGCACGTCCCAGAGGTTGAGCCGCTCGGCGAAGTCGGCGGGCAGGCCGAGGGTCTCGAGGTGGCGGAGCAGGCAGTTGTGCGCCAGCACGTCCGCCCGCACGTGTTCGGGTGCGGGGTTGCCCAGCAGGCGGGCCAGCTCGCCCAGGCTGCCGATGCGCAGGCTGCGCAGCACGGTGGCGCGGGCGATGGGCCCCGCCAGCCAGGTCAGCGGCGCGGGCAGTTGTTCCTGGATGAACGTGGTGCCGGTGGACAGGAGAATCTGGCCCTGTTGCGCGGCGTCGAGGTGTTCCCAGTCCGGCACGCGGGCGGCGACGTAGGCCTTGAGCAGGTGCCAGAACTCGGCGAAGAGCAGGCGGCGCTCGCGCAACTGGGTTTGCACCAGCGGCAGGGCCTCCTTGAGGTGGGGGAAGGCCTTCCACACGTCGGCGATCTGGGAATCGCGGAACCGGTACATCGCGGGCGTGGCCAGCATCTCCTCGGCCGTGGCCGGGTGGATGTCCAGACGCGAGGCGCCCGTGGCCATTTCAAACAGCGCCACCCCGGCCGAGAAGATGTCCGAGGCGGGTCCGGGCGGCACGCCGGCCTGGAGGTTGGACACGTCAATCACCACCTCGGCATGGTCCGGCGTGGCGGCATAGAGAAACTCGCCCGGCGCATGGCGGTGGCGCGGGGTGAAGAAAGCGCCCAGGTCCACCAGCCGCACGGCGCCGTCCTCGAGGCGGATCACGTTGTCGGGCTTGAAATCCATCAACACCAGCCCGTGGCGGTGGAACAGGTCCACGATGGCCAGCACCTCCTGGAGCGCGCGCCGCAACTCGTCCAGCGCCGCGGCGTCATACCCGCCGGCGGCCAGTTCCTCGCCCCAGTGCCGCAGGTTGTGGCCGCGCAGCCGCTCCATGGCGATGTAGGCGTACTGGCGCTGGTAATCGAGGTCGCCGCCGAAAAACGTGGGCACAAACAGCCGGAGCGGTTCGACCATTTGCAGTTCCTCGAACGTGGCCAGTTCGGAGCGGAAGTTCATGTACGGCCCGTAGCCCACCTCGTCCGGCCGGCCGCAGCTCAGGTCGAACACTTTCACCACCACGCCGTCCTGGTCGGTCAGGTACAACGCCGTCTCCGGGTTCTGGGCCAGCGCCCGCAACAGGCGCACCGGCCCCAGTCCGGCCACCCGGACCACCAGCCCGGCGTGCTTGCCCAGCTCGGGATCGGCCACGTTCATGGGGCAGGCGGCGCCGGCGGCGGACCCGGCGAGCGGGTGCGCCCCCGACCCGGGCCCCGCGCGCGGCACCGATCCACGCACAGCCCGACACCGCGGGCGGCGAATTGCCGTTCGGGGGTGAACATGGCGCCAGCATAGACCGGCCCGGCCCGCTTGGGAAGGCCGCGGCCCGGGCGGGCGCGCGGCGCGCGGTTCAAGCCGGCCGGGGCGGCGCGGCGGGAGCGTCACGACTCACGCCCGGTGCGGTCCGCCCCCACAGCCAGCCCAGCAACCAGAACGCCGCCCAGGCCACGCCCGGCACGTACAGCGCAAACTCGACCCACCCCTGCAGCGCCCAGCCCAGCAGGCCCAGCCACACCGCAAAGGGCAGCGGCTCGCGCCAGGCCCGCCGCGCCAGCACGCCCAGCGAGCCCGCCCAAAACCCCAGGTAGAGCAGCGCCCCGGGAAACCCCGAGTCGCTGGCCTGCTGCAGATAGTCGTTGTGCGCCAGCAGCGTCATCTCCGCCCCCGGCGGCTTCAACGGACGGTAGCTGGCGGCGAAGGTTCCGGGACCGCTGCCCAGCACCGGATACCGACAGGCGGTGGTCCAGGCCGCGCGCCAGTACTCCAGGCGCGCCCCCACGCTGGGGGCTCCGCCCTGGAAGTACCCGGCAAAACGCACGGCGAAGCCCACCAACCCGGCCCCCACCACCAGCGCGACCAGGGCCCACTTCACCCGCGGCGGCAGCCGCCAGCGCCACCCCAGCACCAGGACCAGCCCCAGCGCCAGCAGCCAGCCCGCCTTGGACCTGGTCCAGTACAGGCATGCCAGTCCTGCCCCCGCCGCCGCGGCCGCCGGCAGCGCACGCCACGCGCGTGGCCCGCCGGCGCCCGCGTCCCACACGGCCACCGTCACTGCCGGTAACAGCAACAGGATCGCCCCCGCCAGCGCGTTGGGATAAACCAGCGTGGCAAAAATGCGCCCGGCCTCCAGCCGTTTGAGGTAATCGGCCGGCAGGTTTTCGGCGCCCGGCTGCGCCAGCACGTGCCGGCGCACCGCTTCCAGACCGCCGAAATGCTGCTGGAATCCCACCACCAGCATCGCGGCGAAACAGCCGCCCAGCGCCAGCCAGAACACGCGCGGTTGCGCGGTGGGCGCCAGGGCCAGCAACCCGAGGTAAAAACCGCCCACCAGCGTCACGAAGTACGGCAGGTGCAGCCCCGTCAGGCGCGCGTCCACGGTGCCGGCCGCGGCGGCCAGTTGCCAGGCCAGCCACGCCAGCGGCAGCAGCACCAGGGCGCGCGGCCGGGGCAGGCGGCGTTCCGCCACCCACAGACCGAAGCCCGCCAGCAAGGCCCACAGGGCGTATCCCCAGGCCAACGGCCAGGGCATCAGCAGCAGTTCCCACGCGTCGCGCGGCGCGCTCACCAGCCGGTCCACCACGGCCGGGTTGCCGAACTTGAGCAGCCCCAGCCCGAGAAACAACCCGGCCAGGGCGGCAAAGCCGCGCCGCTGAACTTCGCGGCGCGTGGCGGGGTCGGGGAACGTGGCCGGCACGGGCGCGCAGTGTGGGGCAAGGGCGGCCGGCGCTCAATCCCGCGCTGAACAGGCAGCCCGCCCGGCCCGCTTGAGCCGGCGGGGCCGTCCGCGTATGCTGGGCACGCGGCGGTTCGGGGCGGTTGGCCCCCGCCCGGCCCGCCGCGCGAATTCGCCATGCCGCTTTACGAGTACGAGTTGTGCGAGGGCAACTGCGCCCTCTGCGGCGGCCGGTTCACGTTGCGGCGGCCGCTGAGGGCGCCTCCGCTGGAAAAATGCCCGCTGTGCAAGAAACCCGTGCGGCGGGTCATCTCCAGCTTCAACACCCCGCGGCTGACCAAACCGCTGTCGGTCTCCGAGGCCAAAAGCGCCGGATTCACGGTGCTCAAGCGCGTCAGCAAGGGCGAGTACGAGCGGCTCTGAACCGGCCCGTGGCGACGCGCCCGACAGCGCAAGGGGTCATGGTCGCGCGCGG
>JBBIJZ010000118.1:0-12207 GCA_037445715.1 Verrucomicrobiales bacterium
CGGCCGCGAGGCGGGGCCCGTTGGCCGGGGCCGCGGCCGTGGCCGCGGGCACGACACCGGCCGCCCGGGCCGGAGGCGGGTTGGTGGCCAGCGAGCGGGCCTTTTCGTCTTCGGCGAGCAGGCTGCCCTCGAGGTCGCGACCGCCGGTGTCCAGGGGCGGCGAGAGCAGCACGCGGTCGCCGGCTTCCAGGCCGGAGAGAATCTGGACGAACTTGGTGTTGAAGAGGCCCACCTCGACCGGGCGGGGTTCGGCGCGGTTCCCGCGCAGGACATAGACCACCTGGCGTCCCTTGAGGGTGGTCACGGCCTGGATGGGCACGGACTGGGCATTGGCGATGTTGGTGATGATGATCTCGGCCTTGGCGGAGACGCCGGGTTTGACGTCGGGCAGGGGGTCGGTGACCACGACCTCGGTGTTGTACACCTTGAGGTTGGGGTTGCCCCAGCGGGCCTGGGAGTCGGGCAGCAGGGCCACGCGGTCCACCACGGCGCGGAAGGTCTGGTCGGGCATCGAGTCCAGCACCACCAGGGCGGGCTGGCCGGCGCGGATGAGGTTGATGTTGGACTCGTGGATTTTGACGGTGACCTTCATCTGGGCGGTGTTGGGCAGCTTGATCAGCTCCTGGCGGTTGCGCACGGTGGCACCCTCCTCGATGAGCGACTCGGCGCTGAAGCGGTTTTCGCTCACGGCATACACCACCAGGCCGTCCTGGGGGGCGTAGATCTTGCACGCGGCGAGGTTTTTCTCGTCCCGCTCCAGCTTGCGCAGGTTCAGTTCGAGGGTGGTGATCTGGGTGCGCAGGTCGGCCTCGTACTGGGCGATGCGCCGTTCGCTCTGCTGCAGGACGCGGTCCAGCTCCTTTTGGGCCTCGGCGACGGCGGCCTGGTACTGGGCGCGCTGTTTGCGGAGGTCAAATTCGCGCAGCAGGAAGATGTCGTTGCTGGCGACGATGAGCGAGTTGTAGCCGTTGAGCAGGGACAGCCAGTCGCTGTCCACCTTCTGCTTGGTCTCGTAGTTTTTGGCGTAGAGGTTGGTCGAGTTGCGGTAGTTTTCCTCGCTGACCTTGAGTTGGGCCTCCGCTTGGAGGAATTTGTTGCTGGCCTGGAGCAGCGAGACGTAGGCCTGGCCGCGCTCGAACTTGTCCAGGTCCAGCTTGGCCAGCTCGAGCTTGAGCAGGGCGGCGCTGATGTCGCTGTTGGTCTGGCTGCGCTGGATGTCGAGGGTGAGCTGGGCGTTGATGACGGCGTTGCTGGCCTTTTCGACGTTGATGCGCTGCTGGTTGACCTGGTCCAGGGCCTGGGCCGAGTCCAGCTCGACCAGCAGGTCGCCCTTCTTCACGTAGGTGCCCTCCTTGACGATGTAGATGATGCGGGCGGTGCCCTCGACCTCGTTGCGGACGCTGACCTCGTTGAGCGCGGTCAGCGTGCCGGCCTCGACGACCGAGACGGTGAAGTCGCCCCGTTTGACCTCGAAGTATTCGGTCTTGGCCACGGCGTGACCGGTGGGCCAGAACAGCCACACCAGCAGCAGGGCCAGCAGGGCGGCGGCGGTAACCAGCAGGGGGCGCTGACGCAGGCGCGCCAGCCGGGAGGAGATGGTGGGAGCAGGGTTCATGATTGGGGTTCCAGGAAGGTGTCGGGTGGGGTGACTTGATCGTCGGGCATGTGCAAGGGGGGGAGGCCGCGCTGGGAATCTTGCAGGCGTTCCGCCAGCGGGTCCTTCAGCCAGAACTGGTCCTGATCGGTCAGCAGGATGCCCATGTCCAGCAGCAGGTCAAACCGGCTGCCCAGGTAGTTGACCAGGGCGGTGGTGAGGTTGTTCTGGGCCTGGATGAGGGCGTCCTGGGCCTCGCGGACATCGCGGATTTGCACGCGGCCGGCTTCCAGAAGCATCTGGTTCATGTCCGCCCGGCGTTCGGCCACGCGCAGGGCCTCCAGCCGGCTGAGGTAGTTGAGCCGTTCCTGTTCGAGCGTGCGCAGGCCGCGGTCAATCCGGTTGCGGAAGGTGTCCAGGGTGTTCACCAGGCTGCGCAACTGGGCCTCGAAGCTGATCAGGGTGGCCCGGTAGGTGTTGCGCTCGCGCAGGCGGCTGACCGGCAGGTCCAGGGTGAGGCCGGTGGACCACCGGAGCTGATCGAAGTTGAAGTTGGCGTAGTCGTAGGGTTCCTCCGAGGACACGCTGGCATTGCCGGCGAAACTCAGGCCGGGGCGCAACTGATCGGCGGCAATGCGCACCTTGCGCTTGGCGTCCTCGAACCGGTCAATGGCGTTGAGGATGTCCATGTGCTGCGCCACGGCCAGGCGGAAGGCGGCATCGCGGTCCACTTCGGCGCGCAGCAGGCCCACCGATTCCAGGGCCTTGAGGTCGCGGTCGTCCAGGGTAACCACGTCGCTGATGGGAATGCCCAGGCGCAGCTTGAAGTTGTCCAGGGCGGACAGGTAGGCGGCCAGGGAATTGACGTAGGCGATGCGGGCGTTGAGTTCGGCGTTGCGAGCATCGTCCACCTCGCTCTTGCGGACGCGGTCCACCGAACGGGCGTCCAGGTACTGGGTCGTTTCGACGCGGCGGAGGTAGTTGGTGTAGTTGTTGCGGACAGTGGTTTTCTGGGCCAGGAGGTTGAAGTACTCCTGCACGACATCGGCGGCGAACTGGCTCTGGAACAGGCTGAAAGTGCGGATGGCGTACACCAGATTGCGCTCGGCCTGGGTAAGGGCCTCGACGGTGGGGTCGTTCTTGCCGAAGCCGCGCAGCAACGGCTGGGTGAGGTTGACCGAAAGGGTGTTGATGGCCGAGTCGTTGCCCAGGGTGATGGGTGCGCCGCCGGAGGGATTGGGGGCGAAGCGCACGGTCAGGTAGCGCAGCAGGTCGTTGGCCAGGGCCAGGCTCAGCCGCCCGCCGGTCTTGAGCAACAGGCTGACCGAGACGCGGCTGTTGACGCGGGCGGTCTGCGCACGGTCGCCGGTGCCTTGAATCGTGGCGGTCGAGTCCGCGGCGAACTGGGGCCGGAAGTTGTACTTCGAGCCGGTGAGCGTCAGGGCGGTGAGGTAGAGCTGCTCGCGCTGGGTCTGGTACTCGCGGCTGTGGAGCGTGGCCAGCCGCAGGGCCTCCTGGACGTTGAGCACCCGCCGGTTGGTGGCGCTGCGCTCCTCGATCAACTCCGCCGGCAGGATTTCGTCGGGCAGACGATCCGAGAACCGGGTGGCGATGGAGAACTGATTGGTCCGCCCCAGCACCGCCTGGTCATAGTCCTGAATCAGCCGGTACACTTCCCGGTCGGCCGATTTGCGGTAATGCCCGGCGCTGCACCCGACCAGCAAAAGCGCCAAGACCCCCACGAGCCACCGCCCACCTCCGGAGCCGGCGGCGCGAGCTCGAACGTTGATTCGGTTTTGCAGGTTCCGCACAAAAGACAGACTGCCAGACTGGGGCCCGGGGGGGCAAGGTTACACCCTGCGTACCCCGGGCGGCTCCCGCAGCCAATCGGTTCAGGCAGACAAGTCATTCAACGGCAGAGGTAAAGCGGGACCGAACACGGAACGAGCTTTTCGCTCCCCGGCGCACGGCAGCCGACGCGTTCCTCCAAACTCACCCGCCCCATCCCCGTCCGCGTGTGCGTGCTCGCGGCGGACCGGTACACGCCGTTGATCAAAAGCTTTCCGCCCGGCTCGACCCGGGGCGCCAGCCCGCGCGGCCCGGGGCGAGCCTCGAACGCGGCGTTGCCGGCTGGAATAAGGGGGGCCGCTTGTATTTCCTAGCCGTGTGAACGATGCGGACTACGAGCAGGCCGTGGCAGCTCATTACCAGGCGCTCTACGCGTTCGCCTACAGCCTGGCGGGCAACGAGTCGGATGCCTGCGAACTGACCCAGGAGGCTTATTGCCGCCTCCTGACCCACGGCTCCCGGCTGCGCGACCCGGCCCGGGTGCGTTCGTGGCTGTTCACCACCCTGTACCGGGTTTTCCTGGGCTGGCAGGAACGACGTGCGCGTTTTCCGCACTTCGAGCTGACCGAGGTCGAGCACGAACTGCCCGTGCTGGCGCCGGAAGACATTGACCACCTGGCCGACGAAACGCTCCGCAGCGCGCTTCTGGAGTTGGAAGAGCATTACCGGGCGCCGCTGGTCCTGTTTTATCTGAACGGCCACAGTTACGAGGAAATCGCCGCCCTGCTCGAGGTGCCCATCGGGACGGTGATGTCGCGGCTGTCGCGGGCCAAGGCGCAGTTGCGACATCGGTTGGCCGGCCGTTTGCGAGCCGAACAGCCGGGCATCAACGTCGTCCCGGCCCCCCGGCAACGGCAAAACCCCGTGTAAGCGTATGAATCGTCAGGAAGCCCAGTTCATTTTGGAGGCGTATCGCCCCGGGGGCGAGGACGCCACCGACCCGCGCTTCCGGGAGGCCCTGGACCTTGTCCAGCGCGATCCCGAACTGGCACGGTGGTTCGCCCGCGAACAGGCATTGGACGCCCGCCTGAGCAGCCGGTTGCACGCCCTCCTGCAACCGCCGCCCTCCTTGAAGACCCAATTGCTGGCCCAACGCAAAGTGGTACGGCCTGCCTTCGGCTGGCAGTTGTGGCGTCGACCGCTCTGGCAACTGGCCGCCGCTTGTGTCGGTCTGCTCCTGGCCCTGTCTGTTTTCAGGGGACGCCCCACGGGGTCTGGAGACTTCCCCGGTTACCTGGCGCAGATGACGGACCGGGTGGGGCACCGCCTGGACCGGCTGGATTTCATGGCCCGGGATGTCTCCGCCGTGCGACGATGGCTGGCCGAACGCGGCGCTCACGGCGACCTGGTGGTGCCCGCCGGACTAAATGGCCGGCCCAGTCTCGGCTGCCGGCTGCTGGAGTGGAATGGCCAGCAAGTGACCTTGATCTGCTTCGAGCTGGAAGGCCGGAAGACCGCGCATCTGCTGGTGGTGGACAGCAGCGCCTTCCCCCAGCCCCCCGCCGCCGCCCCGGAGTTCCGGCAGGTCGGCGACGTGGCCACCGTCAGCTGGACCCAGGGGGGCAAGACCTACGTGCTGGCCAGCAAGGGCACGGCCCCGACCGATCTGATGAAACTGCTATGAACGAACCCCCCTCGTTGCGTCCCGAAGCTGCCACCAAGCAACGCTACGCCGCCGCTGCCAAAGCGCCGGAAGCCGCGCTCTGCTGCCCGGTGGATTACAACCAGGACCTGCTCAAAATCATCCCGCAGGAGGTGATCGAAAAGGATTACGGCTGCGGTGATCCGTCGCGCTATCTGAAGCCCGGCGAGACCGTCCTCGACCTCGGCAGCGGCACGGGAAAGATTTGTTTCATCGCCGCCCAGATCGTGGGCCCCACCGGCCGCGTCATCGGCGTGGACATGACGGATGACATGCTCGAAGTCGCCCGCCGCAACGCGCCCGTCGTCGCCGAACGGCTGGGCTATGCGAACGTCGAGTTCCGCAAGGGGCGCATCCAGGACCTGGCCCTCGACCTGGAACGCCTGGAGGCCGAGTTGCGCCAGCACCCCATCACCGACACCGACAGTTTCCTGCGCGCCCAAGAACTGGCCGCAGAACTGCGCGTCAAACACCCCCTCCTTCCCACCGCCTCGGTGGACGTGGTGGTGTCGAACTGCGTGCTCAACCTCGTCGAGCCGCAGGACAAACGGCAGTTGTTCCAGGAGATCTTCCGGGTGCTGCGCAAGGGCGGGCGCGCCGTCATCTCCGACATCGTCAGCGACGAAGCCGTGCCCGAGGCCCTGCAACAGGACCCCACGCTCTGGAGCGGCTGCATCAGCGGCGCCCTGCGCGAGGACCGGTTCCTGCAGGCGTTTGAGGAAGCCGGCTTTTACGGCATCCGCATCCTGAAGTGGGAGACGCGTCCCTGGCGCACTGTGCAAGGGATCGAGTTCCGCGCCGTCACGGTCGAAGCCTTCAAGGGCCTGCAGGGCGAGTGCCGCGACTTTCACCAGGCCGTGATCTACCGGGGACCGTTCCGCGAAGTGCTGGACGACGACGGACACCGTCTCCGGCGGGGCGAACGCGTCGCCGTCTGCGACAAAACGTTTCAGCTCTATCGCCAGCCCCCCTACGCCGAACACTTTGAGTTCATCGAACCCCGGGTGCCCGTCCCGCCCGAGGCAGCCCGGCCCTTTCCCTGCGGGCCGACACGCCGACGCGATCCCCGCGAAACCAAGGGCATGGAATACAACGCTACCACCGAAGCCTCGAAGTGCTGCGACGGCGGCAACGGAGGGTGTTGCTGATGCTCGCCGCTCTGATTTTTCTCGCTGTCTGTTTCCTCGCCTACTCGAACGGCGCTAACGACAACTTCAAAGGCGTGGCCAGCCTGTTTGGCAGTCGCACCTGTGGCTATCGCACGGCGATTTCATGGGCGACCGTCGCCACGTTTGCGGGCAGCGTGACGGCACTGTTTCTGGCGCAAGCGCTCATCAAGAAGTTCTCCGGCAAGGGACTCGTGCCGGACGCGCTGGTCGCCTCGCCGCCATTTGTCCTGGCCGTGGCCGGCGGTGCTGGGGCGACGGTTTTCCTCGCCACGTGGCTGGGTTTCCCGATCTCGACGACGCAGGGGCTGACCGGCGCATGGGTCGGCGCGGGACTGGCGTCGTCCCCGCACGCCGCAAACGTGGCCCTGCTGGGCAAAACCTTCGTCCTGCCACTACTGATCAGTCCGTTGCTGGCCGTTGTCACGGGCGCTCTGGTTTATGTCGTCTTCCACTTCGCCCGACGGCGATGGGGCCTAACGAAGGGAATGTGCGTGTGCGCCGGGGTCGAACGACAGATGGTTCCCCTGCCCCAGCCCGACAGCGTCTGCGTGGCGCAGGGCTTGCCGAGCCTTTCGCTGGTCATGGACGATCCGGCCGTCTGTGCCCAGCGTTCCAGCGGCACGGTGTTCGGCGTGAATGCCGGTCGCCTGCTCCACGTGCTGCACTTCCTGACCGCCGGCGCCGTCAGCTTTGCGCGCGGCCTGAATGACACGCCGAAAATCGCCGGCCTGCTGCTCGTGGCTCCGGCTCTCGAAATTCGCTGGGGAGTCGTCGCCGTGGCGGCGGCCATGGCCATGGGGGGACTGCTGAACGCCCGGCAGGTGGCCGAAACGATGAGCCACAAGATCACTGACATGAACCCGGGCCAGGGCTTCGCCGCGAACCTGTCCACCGCCGTCCTGGTGACGACCGCCAGCCTGCACGGTCTGCCCGTGAGCACCACGCATGTCAGCGTTGGGTCGCTTGTGGGAATGGGCCTCGTGACGCGGCAAGTGCACTGGCCGCCCGTGCTGGGCGTGCTGGCCTCGTGGGTAATCACGCTGCCCTGCGCGGCGCTGCTTTCCGGGGTGACCTTCAAACTCGTTGAGTCCATTTGGCGATCATGATCCAACTCTGGCGCGGACAACGTGGCGTGGTGAGCTTCCCCAAGCTCACCGGCAGTTTCGTCGTGTGGATGTGCTGTGCCGTCTTTTGCGGCTCAGCCAGGGCGGCGGACGGCCCCACCGCTGCCGAGTCTTCCGACAGGGTCGGTACCGTCCTCTCGCGGATCTCCGCTCACGAGTTCCATCCCATCCGCGACGGGTTCACCTACGACCGTCACCTGAACCAGCACGGTGTGGCCAACCTTGACGATGAGGATTGGCGCGTACGCACACTCGCGGTGCGCGACCTGGTCCGGCTGGGGCCGTCGGCCACGTCCGCGTTGGTCCGGGCCCTCGACGACAAGAACGAACACGTTCGCCACGTCGCCGCCATGGTCTTGGGCATCACCCGCGCCACCAACGCCGTGCCTGCGCTGGAGAAAACGCTGCGCGAGGACCGCGACTCCGTCGTTCGCTCGCAGGCGGCGATTGCCCTCGGTCAGATCGGGCAACGCAGTTCACTGGCGGCCGTTCAGGCCGCACAGAAGGAGGACAAATCCAGGGATGTCCAGCACCAGGCCGAACTCGCCGCTTACGCGATCGAACACGGCAAGACCGCAACGCCGGAACTGGCGCAGGCTTACGCCGCGCTCGATGAAACCAGGTTTGGCCGCGTGAAGGTCGGCCGGCCAGCACCGGACTTTCAACTGCCCGACACGGAGGGGAGGATCTGGCGGCTCTCCGATTTTCGCGGAAAGAAGCCGGTGGTGTTGATCTGGATTTTCGCCGACTGGTGTCCCGTTTGCCACGGCGAGTTCCGGGAGTTGATCGAGCTGCGCCAGGAATTCGAGGCGGCGAACATCGAGGTCGCTACGCTCGAATGTCACGACGTGTATCCCGGCCGCGTCATGGTGGGAAAGGAGCTTGAGCCGAAGTACTGGTTCAGCAAAACGTCGTTCAGGGACTCCTACACGAAGAACATCTGGTGGCCGCATCTGGTGGATCGCGCGGGCGCGGTCGGCGCGGCATACGGCGTGCAGCCGATGGCCTTCACCGTCCATGCCGAGTGGATCAATCGGCCGTCGGTGGTCATCGTGGACAAGGAAGGCATCGTGCGCTTCGCCTACTACGGCACATTCTGGGGCGATCGGCCGAGCATCCACCAATTGCTGGAGATGGCACGCACCGGCCGGTACACCTTCGACGCACCCAAACGGCTGAAAGCCCCGTCGAACCCGTAGCCGTTGCCCGCCTCGAGCCGGGTTGGCACGGAGGTTGGTCGCCATGCGCACCCTGCACGGCCGGGAGGGCGCCGCTTATCGCCGGCGATACAAATCCCCTTCCGCGTCCACCGGCTGGTAGTGTTGGGCCAGAAATCCCTCGAGGCCCCAGTCCCGGAGATGCGGCCCTGGCAGGTGAATCAATTCCGGCCGGTGCCGTTCCAGCGCGGCGCGGAGGGCTTCCGGCGACATCTGGCCGGACCACCACCGCTTGCGCGGCAGCACGGCCAGTTCGGGCGGAACGGGCAGCCCCGCCCAGAACGCGCTCAGCAGGTGGGTCGTGAACAGCCACTGCACGCCGCCGGCATGGGCACGGAGCCGCTGCACCGTGGACTGCTCGGCCGCGAGCCGGTCCTGACGCAGTTGTCCGAGTTCCCATTCTCCCCGCCCCAGGGCCAGGCTGAGGACCCAGGCCGTAAACAGCGACCAGAGCCCCCAGCCCAGGCAGGGCAGCGTCCAGCCCGGTTGGCCGGGTGGCAGTAATTTCCGCCACAGAAACCGGAAGCCTTCCACCAGGCCCGCGCCGCCCAGCCAGGCCAGGGGAATGGCGAAGTGCAGGTAGTAGTACGGCCAGTACGGCCGGTGGTTCAGGTGCACCAGCAGCGCGGTGACCAGCCAGACCAGCGGGAACCAAAGTTCCCGCCGGCGCAGCTTGACCTGGAGCAACACCCCGGCCAGCGCGGCGAGCCCCAGGTCCGGCTCGGCCAGCAACTGTGAAGGTTGGAACGGCCGCCCCATCGCTGCCCCGGCACGCGTCCCCGCCGAGAAGTGCGAGGTCCAAAACATCGCCCACGCGCCGGGTCCGTAGCTCAGCGCAACCACCAGCCCGAAGGCCCCCGCCAGCGCCGCCAGCCAGAGCAGCCCCGCGCGCCAGCGCCGCCCGCGGAGCCAGGTCGCGACCCGGGAAGGCGAACCGGCGGGGGCCGATGAGGCGTCGGCTCGTGCCGATGAGTGGGCTCCGCTTGCGCCGGGCGGCAGGCACCACGCCACTGCCAGGGCCGGCAGCAGGAGGGCGGCCGTGAATTTCACTTGCAGCGCACAGCCCATCAGCACCCCCGAGCCCACCAGCCACGCACGCCGTCCATTGGTTTCCCAGCGGTTCCACGCCCACACCGCCGCCAGCCCGAGCGCAAAGGCCGGCAATTCGAGCATCACCGACACGCTCAACTCCAGAACCCCTGGCGCCCCCGCCAGCAACAGGACGGCCACCAGGCCGGTCAGCCGGTTGGAGCCGCGTCGGGCCAGTCCGTAAAGCGCCGCCACCAACACCACCGCAAACCCCACGCTCAGCACCCGCCCCACGCCGGCCGAAGACCCGAACAGCCGGAACAACAGCGCCAGCACTTCGGTGTGCAGCGGCGGCTGGTCGTTCCAGAATTCCCCGTAGAGCCGATGGCCCCGGCTGACCAGCAGGGCCTTCATCAGCTCGAACCCTTCGTCCATGCCGAACTGAAACGCCGTCCGCCACGGCGTCAGCAGCAGCAACGCCAGCCCGAAGCCCAGCGGCACCGCCCGGTCCAGCCAGGGCGCCAGCGCTTTCAACCGGCCCAGTGGTAGTTCAGGAAGCGCCATAACAGCAGACCGTGCAGGCCGAGACACACCAGCAGAAAACCCCACTCCGGCCCTTTCCAGCGCAGCGCGGTGAAGAAACCGGCCAGCCCCAGAAACAGCGGAAACGCGCACGCCTCGAAGCGCACGAAGGAGGTGAAGGTCCCGCTCATCGCCGGCAGCACGCCCAGCATCAGGGTCCAGGCCAGCAGGTCCCGGCCCAGACGCCATTGCACCGGCAGGGTGTACAGCAACAGCAGGAACCCGAGCCGGTCCAGCAAAGAGCCTTGATAGGCGTGCCAGGCGCTCACCTCGAAAAAGCCCTCCACGAACTTCGGCAGGTCCCACAAGTGGGCCACTTCGTGCACCCCCCAAAACCGTTGCGCCGCCACGCCGGCCCAGGGGTCGCCCGTCCAGTACGCCATCAACCCCAGATAAGCGCCCCAGCCCGCCAGTGGCGCCAGCGGCAGCGTCCACGCCGGCAGCCCGGTGCGTCCCGGGGCCGTTGCCGGCGCCGTCCCCGCGGCGGGAACTTCGGACTTCGGATTTCGGATTTCGGCCTTCGGCTCACCCGATGGAGAGGTCTTTGGGCCCAAACCCCATTTCGCCACCAGACGCCGCAGCCCCGCTCCGCCCGCGTGCACGCGCGCCACGTGCCAGGCCAGGGGCAGCACCGCAAACACCCCCACTCCGCGCGTCAGCGGAGCCAGCGCCGCCGCCAGCCACGCCAGCCCATGACGCCGCTGCTCCAATGCCCACCACAGGCCCATCACCAGCAGGAAGAACAGCGCCTCCGAATAGATGAACTGGAAAAACAGCGCGCCCGGAAAGGCCACCAACAGCGCCAGCGCCGCGTCCGCCAGCGATTCCCCCCAGCGCCGCGCCGCCACGCGATGAAACAGCAGCCAGCCGGCCAGCGAACACAGGTTTGCCAGCGTCAGACCGGCCGCTACAGGGCTCAGGCCGTTCAACACCGCGCCGGCCCGGATCACCAGCGGCCAGAGCGGGTAAAAGGCAATGGACCGCGCCCCGGCCGAGTAACCGGCAGCGCTCAGGTAGAGGTAATGCTCCGCGTCCCAGGTGGCGAAATGCCGTTCCCACCTCCCCCGCGGCTCGGGTGGCCAGCCGGCCGGGAACCAGTTCGCGAAAACCTGCGCCGCTCGCCTGGTGTCGTAGTCGGTCCCCAACGCGACCATGACCGCCACGACCGCCGTGTAAACGGCCTTCACCCCCACCAGCGCCACCAACACCCGCCGCCAGCGGGCCGGCACAAAATCGGCGGAGGCGGCCTCGCTCATGGCTTATCCCGCGGGACCGCCGCCGGGCGGGGAGGAACGGTGTCGGCCGCCTCGGACCCGGACCCGGGCACCGGGTCCGGCGCCTGCGTGCCGGGCTGTGAGGCACGTGGGGCCGCGCGCCAGCCGAATTTCAGGTTCAACGCAAAGTTCCACACGCTCACCGCCACGATGGCCAGGAAGTTGGCCAGGTACACGTTCAACCCCAGCCCCGCCACCTGCGCCTGCAACAGCAGCACCCCCCACCCGATGCCCGCCAGGCAAATCAGATGGAACTTGGCCAGCCGCCCCAGCCGCCCGCGCCAGCCACCCGCGCCGCCGGCCAGGCCGCGAAACGTCCACAGCTCGTTCCACGCGAAGTTGTTCACCAGGGCCGCCTCCGCCGCCAGGACCTTGCTCCACGTCAGATTCCACCCCAGCATCCGCGGGTCGGCCAGCAGCCAGAGCATCGCCATGTCCACCCCCATGCCGCTGGCCCCCACCACGCAAAATCGCACGTAGCGGGCCCCCACGGCCGACCACGAGGCCCGGACCGATGAAACCAAAGGGGGTGACATGCGCCAACAAGGTTGACCGCCCGAACCGAAAAATCAAACGCCGCCGCGGCCGGCTCCCGGCGCGCGCTCTGCACGGTGTCGACGACACGGTCCCGGATTCATTGCTGGGCCGCAAGACGTGGTCTTGGGCTGCGTGCTCCGTCCGGCAGGCCCGGTCCGCCGCAAGTTCACTGACCGCCTTACTCCCCGTCC
>JBBIJZ010000119.1:0-12141 GCA_037445715.1 Verrucomicrobiales bacterium
CTTCCGAGGTTCGCGAAGCGCCTGGAGTGCGCCAGCTTGCTGGCGCTGTCGGCGCGACGCCGAGGAGTCCGGCAAGCGGCGGTGCGCATCCCGATTTCCGGCCGGGCCGGGCTGGCTGTAGCGCAGACATCCGAGTCTGCCGTGTCGCGGGTTTCCCAACCCGCAGAGCCGCCGTGTTCTGCCCCCCCGCCGATTGGGAAATCGGCGGTCCGGCCGCTTGGGTACCCGCCCCTGTGCCGCCGGGCTACCAGCCCGGCAGAACGGCCAGGTTGCCCGTTCCACCCAGAGCAGAAAAGCGGCCGCAGGCGGCCGTACATCAATCGCTGGCGCGAGCACAGCAGCGTCCCGGCGAGCGCGCAGGGTGTGAAGCGCGTCGGCTTCTGCAACAAAAGGGGATGGGCTGTGGCCCGGTCCGTCCCTCTTGAAGACGGCTTCGGTTCGGCTCAGAAGTCGTACAGTCCGCTGTCGCGGGTGTAGCTGCTGCCCGGGCCGCCGAACTCCTCCTCGTCGCCCTCGCCCGGGCCGAGGAAATCGCCGAGCACGTCGCCCATGTCCTCCTCGATTTTCTCCGGGTCCTCGCCCTTTTCGAGGCGCTTGATGGCCACGTCCAGTTCCTTGGGCAGGGCTCCCGGCGGCATGGCCTCCTTCATTTTTTTCATGACGTGCGCCATGTGGCGGGGGTTGTTCTCGTCCAGGTGGTCCAGGTCCCGTTCCAGCTCGCTCATCACGCGTTCCATCTTGCGCTCGTCAAAGTCGGGCGCGGGCGCGTCGTCCCCGGCGTCGGCCTTGGGTTCGGGCAGGCCCCGGAGGTGGGCGAAGCGGCTGACCTGTTTGCGCAGGTTGCCGTGGCCGCAACGGGGACAGGTGGGTGAGCGGTCGGGATTCACCCGCTTGGACAGGAAGCTGAAAATGACCCGGCACTTCGGACAGGCGAATTCGTAGATCGGCATGGCGCGCAGTCTCCGTGTCTGGGGCGAGGTTGGTCCGGGGGCGGCCGGGCGTCAAGGGGTGCGGCGGCCGGTCAGCCCGGCGGCGGCGAACACCTCGTCCAGCGTCACCGGCGCGCCGCCCCGGCGCTTGCTTTCATCCGCCGCCTCCATGAAGGCAAACAGCTCGAGGGTTTCTTCCGGCGGGACCGGAGCCCCGCCGGTTTGGAA
Source organism: Verrucomicrobiales bacterium (assembly GCA_037445715.1). Lineage (GTDB taxonomy): Bacteria > Verrucomicrobiota > Verrucomicrobiia > Limisphaerales > J093 > DSVZ01. The sequence continues at coordinate 1,158 of JBBIJZ010000119.1, forward strand.
AAACCGCATCACCTCGCGAATCAACGGCGCGTAGTCGCCGCCGGGTTTCTGGTCCACCACGGCCCGGGTGCCGAAGAGGGTCACACGGTACGGCGCGGCGGCGTTGCGGATGCCGATGAGCGTGCCCACGCGGCCGTCGCGCCAGACGCCGGTGACCACGTCGGTGTCCGGGGTATGCGTGCGGACCACGCGCTCGCAACCGGTGCCCAGCACCGCAAAGAGCGCCTCGGTGGGGTGGATGCCGTACCAGAACAGGTCCGGGTGATGCGGCTCGAGCGGGGCCGGACCGGTGGAGACCGCGCCGCGCACCACGCCCACGTCGGTTTTTTTGAGTTCAATCAGGCCGGGATAAAACCGCAGGGACGAGGAACTCCAGCACGGGGTGCCGGTCTCGCGGGCCAGGCGGAAGATTTCAATCACGTCGCGCAGCGAGCCGGCCATGGGCTTGTCAATGAACAACGGCTTGCGGGCGCGCAGCACCGGGCGGGCCTGCGCCAGGTGCGGGCGGCCGTCCACGCTCTCGAGCATCACCCCGTCCACGGCGGCGCACAGCGCCTCGATCGAGTCCAGGATTTGCACGCCCCATTTTTGCTGCAGTTCCTGCGTGTAGCCCTCGACGCGGTCGCGGCTGTCCGGGAGGTCCGGGCTGCCGCCCTTAAAGGCGGCCACCACCCGACCGCCGGGCACGTGGCTCGGGTGGGCCGGGTCGTTGAGCAACTGGGTGAAGGCGATGACGTGCGAGGTGTCCAGGCCAATCAGGCCGATCCGCAGCTCGGCCGCGCCCGGACGCGGCGCGCCGAGCAACGCCAGTGTCAGCGTGAGAAAAGGGCGGAGGTTCATGCGCGGCCAAATTGGCGCGCGCGGGCCGGCGACACAATGTCAAACCGGCCGGGCGCGGCGCACCAGGCGGCGGTCGGGCCTTCGACCTTCCCATGTGGTGCAGGCGTCCTCGCCTGCTCCGCCCTGGCGACCAGGATGGCAACGCGCCACACCGCCGGGCGGGGAGCCGGTTCCACGCTTGGCCCGTCGGCGGGACGGCGACGGGAGCGACCGGAACGGTCGCGCTCCCCAGCATCAGATGCCGGAGCCAGACGGCACTTGCGGGTTTGGTGAGCTGGCCGGTTCGGCGGAGCAGCGTTTCGCCCCGCTTTATCCTGCCGGCTGGAAGCCGGCGTTACGGCAGGCTGGGAAGCCTGCGCTACGCCGCCGGCCAGGCGCTCGCCGGCGTCGGCCGGCGGACAGAAGGTCCGCCGTGTCACCGCGGCGGCCACGGCGGGTACCGGGAGCGCGGGCGTCTCGCTCGCCGAACCCACCCACCGCCGCCACCCGACCGCCGAGCGGGGAGCCGGTTCCACGCTTGGCCCGTCGGCGGGACGCCGACGGGAGCGACCGGGACGGTCGCGCTCCCCTGGATCAGATGCCAGAGACCAGATACCAGATGCCAGGTCAGGGGATGGGCAGGTTGCCCGTTCGGCCCGGTCACAGCGCCGACCGGCAGTCGGCTGGATCGCGGACTCCGGGCGCAGCCCGGGGGCCGGTGGTGCCGGCCCTTTGCGCTTGTTTGAGGGGCGGGGTGTGCTAGGACGGCGCCATGCAAGCGGCGTCGCGGTTTCGCCTGGGGGTGCTGGGTTCGGGCAAGGGGTCCAATTTCGTGGCCCTGGCCGGGGCGTGCGCCGCGGGCCGGCTGCCTGCCGAAGTGGTGTTGGTGCTCAGCGATGTGCCCGACGCCGGCATCCTCGCGCGCGCGCGCGAGCTGGGCATCCCTGCGCAGTACCTGCCGCCCGGGCCGTTTCGGGCGAAGCTGGACGACGCGGCGGAGGCGGCCTACATCGCCGCGTTGCGCGCGGCGCGCGTGGACCTGGTGGTGTTGGCGGGGTTCATGCGCATCCTCAAGGCACCCTTGTTGCGGGCCTTCCCGCAACGGATCGTGAACATCCACCCCTCGTTGCTGCCCGCCTTCCCCGGCCTGGAGGCTTGGAAACAGGCGCTGGACTATGGCGTCAAGGTCACCGGCGTGACCGTGCACCTGGTGGACCACGGCGTGGACACCGGACCCATCGTGGCCCAGGCCCCGGTGCCGGTGGAGGACGACGACACGCCGGAGACGCTCCACGCGCGCATCCAGGAGGTCGAACACCGGCTTTACCCCGAGGCGATCGCGCGCGTGCTGGCCGGAGACTGGGTGGTCGAGGGCCGGCGCTTCCGCCGACAGCGCCCGGTGCCCGCGTGCGGCCCGAAGTGAACCCGGGTTGAACAGCCGCCGAATCCTTCCGCCCGCCGCACCGAGCTTCCTCCCGTTGAACCGAGACAGGCTCCGACCATGAAAACCTTCACCCTCCCCGGCGCGGCGTTGCTGGCGCTGGCGCTCCTGCGTTCGCCCGGCCTGACCGGTGCCGAAGCCCCCGCCGCCACGTACCAAAATCCCCTCATCCCGGGCAACCTGGCCGACCCGGCCGTGCTGCTCCACCAGGGCGTGTATTACCTGTACGCCACGGGCGAGGTGGACGGCGACAACGGCACGCGCGTGTACACCTCGACCAACCTGGTCCACTGGCAGCGGGGTCCGGTGGTGTTTCGTCCTGGTCCGCCGCATGTCTGGGCGCCGGATGTCTGGCGCGACCCCGCCTCGGGCCGCTTTTACCTCTACTACACCGTGAACCAGACCGTGGGCGTGGCCGCGGCGGACGGCCCGCTGGGCCCGTTCCAGATGGTGCGCAAGTTTTTCGACCGGGCCATTGACGCGCACCTGTTCCGCGACGACGACGGCCGGCTCTACCTGTACTACGTGCAACTGCCCGGCTTCCGCATCCACGTGCAACCAATGGCCTCCCCAACCGAACCGGAGGGCGCGCCGCGCGAAATCCTCCACCCGGAAGCAGACTGGGAAACCCGCGCCGGCCGCGTGACCGAGGGGCCGTGGCTGATCAAGCACCGGGGCCGGTACTACCTGCTGTACAGCGGCTCGGGTGCGGATACGCCGGACTACGCGGTGGGCTACGCCAGGGCGGACAGCCCGCTGGGGCCGTTCACCCGCGCACCGCACAACCCGATCGTGCAGCGCGGGGGCAACGTCTTCGGTCCCGGCCACGGGTGCGCGGTGCGCGATGCCGCCGGGCAGTGGTGGCACATCTACCACCAGAAACGCACCGCGCGCATCGAGTGGGACCGGTTCATCGCCCTGGACCCGCTGTGGTTCGATGAGCAGGGTCGCCTCTTCAGCCGCGCCACGCGCGACACGCCTCAACCGGCACCCGTCGTGGTCCCCGCCACGCGCGCCGCACCCTGAACCGGCGGCACCTGCGCGGGCGCGGGTGGCGGCATGGGCGGCGGCACCGGTTCCGGCCCGGCCTCAGCCTTCCGGGCATAGACCATGTGGTAGAGCACGGGCACGGCCACGGGGGCGATCAGCATCGAGATGATGCCGCCGGCCATCAGGGAGATCGCCAGGCCCTGGAAGATGGGGTCGAACAGGATGACCGCCGCGCCCACCACCACCGCCATGGCCGTGAGCAGGATGGGCCGGAACCGGATCATGCCGGCCTCGACCACCGCCTCGGCCAGCGACCGGCCCTCGGCCAGGCGGATTTCGATGAAGTCCACCAGGATGATCGAGTTGCGCACCACGATGCCCGCACCGGCCATGAAGCCGATCATCGAGGTGGCGGTGAAGAACGCGCCCAACGCGCCGTGGGCCGGCAGGATGCCCACCAGCGAGAAGGGGATGACCGTCATGACGATGAACGGGGTCAGGAAGGAGCGGAACCAGCCGACCATCAGCACGTAGATCAGCACCAGCACGGCGCCGAAGGCCAGGCCCAGGTCGCGGAAGACCTCGAGGGTGATGTGCCACTCGCCGTCCCACTTCATCGCCGGGCGCTCGTCCGAGAAGGGCAGTTGGGCGTTGTAAATGCGCAGGTGCGCTTCGTTGTCACCAAACTCCCGCAGGTCCAGCGCCCGCAGCGCGCGGTTCATCTTCAGGATGGCGTACACGGGGCTTTCGATCGCCCCGGCCACGTCGCCGATGACGTACGTCACCGGCAGGAGGTTTTTCCGGTACCGGCTCTTGTCGGCGAGGGTGTGCTCGACCCGCACGAGCTCGCGCAACGGCACCAGCGGCGGGGCGTCGGAGAGGCGGCCCGGCTCGGGCAGGGCGTTGGCGTCGCCGGAGCGCACGCGCAGCGCCAGCAGGTCCTCGGGCGAGGTGCGGTGGGCCAGGGGCAGTTGCAGGACGATGTCCACGTCCTCCTTTTCGTGCGGCACGTGCACCAGGTCCAGGCGGTCGCCGGCCAGGGCCAGGCGCAGGGTCATCGAGATGGTCTCGGCGCTGATGCCGTGCAGGGCGGCCTTTTCCTTGTCGATGACGAAGCGGGTCTTGGGCTGGTCGGCCTCGACGTACCAGTCCACGTCCACAACGCCGTCGGTCTGCTGGAAAATCTCGCGGACCTTCGCGGCCAGCTTGAGTCGGGCGGCTTCGTCGGCGCCGTAGATTTCCGCGACCAACGTCTGGAGCACGGGCGGTCCGGGCGGGACCTCGGCCACGGCCACGCGGGCGCCGTAGCGGGCGGCGATGGCGGCCACGCGCGGGCGCACGCGCTTGGCGATGTCGTGGCTCTGGGCCGCGCGGTCGTGTTTGTTGACCAGGTTGACCTGGAGGTCGGCCACGTGGGCGCCGCGGCGCAGGAAGTAGTGCCGGACCAGGCCGTTGAAGTTGAACGGCGCGGCCGTGCCCACGTAAACCTGGTAGTCGGTCACCTCGGGCTCGGTGCGCAGCGCGGCGGCGATTTCCCGGGCCGCGCGGGCGGTGCGTTCGAGCGAGCTGCCCTCGGGCATGTTCAGGATCACCTGGAACTCGCTCTTGTTGTCGAAGGGCAGCATCTTGACCTTCACCCAGCCCACGCCCACCAGCGCCATCGCCCCGACCAACAGCAGCGCCAGTCCGCCCAGGAACACCACCTGCCAGCCCCGGTGGGCGATCAGCGGCGCCATCAACCGGCGGTACAGCCGGGCAAACAGGCCCTCCCCGCCCGCCACGTGCGCGGGGGCTTCGGCCGTTTCACCCTCGCGGGCGCGCCGCCAGGCCAGGATGCGCACGGCCGCCCACGGAGTGACGATGAAGGAGATCAACAGCGAGAAGACCATCGCCGCGCTGGCGCCGATGGGGATCGGGCGCATGTACGGCCCCATCAGCCCGCCCACCGAGGCCATGGGCAGCACTGCGGCGATCACCGCGAAGGTGGCCAGGATGGTGGGGTTGCCCACCTCGCTGACCGCCTCGACCGCCACGGTCAGCCGGGAGCGCCCGCGGTTTTGCGGCAGGTGAAAGTGGCGGACGATGTTCTCGACCACCACGATGGCGTCGTCCACCAGGATGCCGATCGAGAAGATCAGCGCGAAGAGGGTGATGCGGTTGAGAGTGAAGCCGTACAGGTAAAACACCAGCAGCGTCAGGGCCAGCGTGGCGGGGATGGCGATGGCCACGATCAGCGACTCGCGCCAGCCCAGCACCAGCAGGATCAGCAGCGAGACGCTCACCACCGCGATGCCCATGTGCAGGAGCAGCTCGTTGGACTTCTCCGCCGCGGTCTCGCCGTAGTGGCGGGTGATGCTGACCTGGACGTCGGCCGGGATGATCCAGCCCTTGAGGGTGTCCACCTTCCGCAAGACCGCGTTCGCCACGTCAATGGCATTGGCGCCGGGCCGCTTGGCGATGCTCAGCGTCACCGCCGGCTCTTCCGGCGCCGGCCCGCCCGCCGCGGCACCGCGGCCGAAGAAGACATACTGGCTGGTTTCCTCGGCGCCGTCCTCGATGTCCGCCACCTCGCGCAGGTACACCGGTTTGCCGCCGAAGACGCCCACCACCACGTCGCCCACCTCGCGGGCGCTGGCGAGGAAGCCGCCGGTCTCGACCAGCACCTCGCGGTCGCCGGTGGTCAACGCGCCGGAGGCGAACTGCCGGTTGCTCTGCCGCAGCATCGGCACCAGCCCGGCCGGGGTGAGCCCGCGGGCGGCCAGCCGCGCGGGGTCCGGCAGCACCCGCACCTGACGGCGCGCGCCGCCGATGATGGTGGTCTCGGCCACCTGGGGCACCTGTTTGACCGCGTCATCCACCTGCGCCACCAGCCGCCGCAGGGTGAGGTGGTCGTGGTGCGGGCTGTGGAAGGTCAGCGCCAGGATGGGCACGTCATCAATGCTCTTGGGCTTGATCAGCGGGAAGGAGACGCCCGGCGGGATGCGGTCGAAGTTGGACTGCAACTTCTGGTTGAGCTTGACCAGGCTTTCCTCGACGTCTTCGCCCACCTTGAACCGCACGATGACCAGGCTCTGGCCCTCGCGCGAGGTCGAGTAGAGGTACTCGACGCCGGGGATTTCCCACAGCAGCTTCTCCATCGGCCGGGTGACGCGCTCCTCGACCTCGGTCGCGCTGGCGCCGGGCATGGCCACCATCACGTCAATCATCGGCACCTTGATCTGCGGCTCCTCCTCGCGCGGCAGCAGCAGCGTGGCAAACACGCCCAGTAGCACCGAGGCCAGGACGATCAGCGGGGTGAGCTTCGAGTCAATGAACGCCCGCGCCACCTTGCCGGCCAGGCCGAGCGGGGCGGACGGAGCGGGAGAAGTCGGGTCCTTCATGGGGCGGAATCAAACCGGGTTGCGTTCACCGGGGCGGGCGGCGGCCGCGTCAGGGCAGTTGGACGGGCTGGCCGTCGCGAAGCCGGGCGGCGCCTTCGCTGACCACCACGTCGCCGGGCTGCACCCCGGAGAGCAGTTCAACCTCCGGGCCGAGGGCCCGGCCCACCTTGACCAGGCGCAGCCGGGCGCGCCCGTCCTCGACCGTGTACACCAGGTCCATCTGGCCGCGCCGGACCACGGCCGTGGCCGGCACGCACAGGGCCGGGGTCTCGCCCAGCGGGATGAGCACGCGGGCGAACTGGCCCAGGCGCAGGCCGCTGCCCGCCGGCAGGTCCAGCTTCACGCGGAAGGTGCGGCTGTTGGGGTCGGCCGCGGGCGCGATTTCCGAGACGACCGCCTCGAGGGGCGTGTCCCGGCCGGCGGCCTGCACACTCATACGCGCGCCGGGCTGGACGTACCTTATGAGCGCCTCGGACACATCCGCCTCCACGCGCAGCGCCGCCGGGTCTTCCAGCTCGATCAACGGCCGGCCGGGCGTGGCCAGGTCACCCACGTCGGCAAACTTGCGCGACACCACGCCGTCGAACGGCGCGGTGAGGCGGGCGTACTCGAGCATCGAAAGCGCCTCGGCCACGGTGGCCCGGGCGATGCGGGCGCGGGCCTCGATGCCGTCGAACTCGGCGCGGGTCACCGCCGCCTGTTTGAGCAGCGCGGCGTACCGTTCCAGATCGCGCTCGGCCTGCTCGGCCGCGGCGCGGGCCTGGTCGAGCCGGGCCTGGATTTCCTGGACCTCGAGCTGGGCGATGAGGTCGCCGCGCCGCACCGGTTGGCCGGTGACCACCGGCAACTGGACGATGCGGCCGGGCACCTTGGCCTCGAGGTTGGCGCGCTGCCGGGCGCGCACGGTGCCCACGACCTCTTCGGTGGCCCGCACGGGCCGCAGGTCGGCCGTGATGACCTTGACCGGCACCGCCGGCAGGTCCGGCGGCGCGGCGGGGGCGGGCGGGTGTTCGCGCCGGCAACCGCTGGCCAGCCCGGCGAGCGCCAGAAGGGCGGCGGCGCCGGCGGCGGCCCGGAGCCGTGTGAAACAGCGGGAACCGAAACGAGATGGGGGTGACTGCGGGGTGGATGGGTGGGGATTCATGCGGTTCAGCGAGTGGCCACAAGTTCGGCGGGCCATTGGTCCAGGCCCAGGGCCCGGCGCAGGGCGGCGATGGCGATGCGTTGATCAGCCTCGGCCTCGGCCCGGCGCACGCGGGCCAGGGTGAGCGCGGTCTCGGCGTCCAGGAGCTGGATGGTCAACGCCAGGCCCTGCTCGAAGCGGTCGCGGGTCAGCTTCGCGCTTTCCTCGGCCTGGGCGATGGCGCGGGCGGTGACGGCGAGGCGTTCGTTGGCCTCGCGCAGGTTCAACCGGGCCTGTTCGACCTCGAAGCCCAGCCCCAGTTGGAGTTTGCGCTCCTCCTCGTGGGCCATGTCCAACCGGGCCCGGGCCTCGGCCACCTTGCCGCGGGTGAGCCGGCCGTCGAAAAGGTTCCATTGCAGCAGCACGCCGGCGGTGTAGCTGGTGCCCTCGCCCTCGAGCTTCCAGCCGCGGTCGTAGTCCACGCTGCCAAAGGCGGCCAGGCGGGGCAGGTAGCCGCTGCGGGCCACGCGGGTCTGGGCTTCGGCGGCCGCGATTTGATGGCGGACGGCGGCCAGCTCGGGCCGGGCCGAGAAATCGGCCGCTTCGGGCGCCTCGGGCGCGGGCACCTCGGGCGCGGTCTCGGCCACGTCGAACTCGCCCGGCGCCAGCCCGAGCAACGTGCGCAGGCCCTCGAGGGCCAGGGCGCGGGCGTTGCGGGCGCGGGCGAGGTCCTCGCGGGCCCGGGCCAGGCGGACCTCGACGTCCAGCACGTCGGCCCGCAGGAGCGTGCCGGCGTCCAGGCGCTTTTGCGCCAGCGCCAGGTGTTGCTCGAAGGAGGCCACCGCCGCCTCGGCGGCGCGGACAAAGGCGCGCGTCTTCTGGATGGTGTGGAAGGCGCGCACCGTCTCGAAGGCCAGGGCCTGGCGCACCGCCTCGGCCTGCGCGGCGCTGGCCTGCACGCTGCTGCGGGCGGCGCGTCGCCCGGCGGTGAGGGCGCCGCCGGTGTAGAGCGGCACACTGGCCAGGCCCTTCACGTTCCAGTTGTCCACGTCGGGCAGGTGGTTGAAATCGCTCAGGGCCGGGCCAAAGGCCTGCTGGTTGAGCGCCGAGCCCAGCACAAACATCGGGTTGTCGGTGCGGGTGTAGCCGGACTGGAGTTGCACCGTGGGCCAGGCCTGCGCCCGGGCCTGTTCCAGGACGGCCCGCGCAGCGCGCACGCGCTGCTCGGCAAGCACGGCATCGGGGCTGTTGGTCAGGGCGTGCCGGACGCACTGCTCGAGGGTCCACGGCTCGGCTGCGGCCGCGCCAGCCGCCGCCAGCCACAGGAGCGCGAAGGTCAGTTTGCGCAGAGGGGAAGCAGGGAGCTTGTGCATGTTCAGGCAGGTTGGGGAACGACCAGCACCGGCACCGTCGCCCGGCGGAGCACGGCTTCGGTGGTGGTGCCGTAAAACAGGCCGTGGCGTTCGGGTTTGGCCTGCGCCGCCAGCACGATCAGGTCCTGCGCGGTTTCCGCGGCGCAGGCCACGATCTGCTCGGCCGCCCGGCCGCGACGCACTTCCGGGCGCACGGCGCACGGCGCGCCCGCCGACGGCAGCCACGCGCACAACTGCGCGCGGGCGGTCTCGGAGGCGGCCGCGGCCTCTTCGACCACGTACAGCGCGGTGAGTTCGGCCCCGAAGCGGGTGGCCAGCGCGGCGGCGGTTTGCAGGCCGGCGGGCGCGGCGGCGCCGGGGACGACCGCGCAGAGGATGCGCCGCAGGTGGGGCCGGGCGTCCGGCTGGTTGGGCGCGAGGAATTCGTGCTGTTTTTGCCGCACCACAAACACCGGCACCCGCGCCTGGCGGACCACGTTTTCCGTCACCGAGCCCAGGAGCAACCGGCGGGCGCCGCCCCGGCCGTGCGTGCCCATGACCAGCAGGTCCGCGGCGTCGCGCTCGGCGGTTTCGAGGATCGCGTCGGTGGGATGGCCTGCCGTGGTGAGGACGCGGAGGGGCAGTGCCCGGGCGGCGTCGCCCAGCACGGCGTGCACGTGGCGGACGAGGTCTTCGCGGGCGGCTTCGAGGGTCTGCTGCGTGGTGTGACTCAACGCCGGCATCTGGCCGGGCGTGAAGTACGGGGGCAGCTCGACTTCCAGCGCCTGGAGGACGGTCAAGTGGGTTTGAAAGACCTGCGCGCCGGCGGCGGCGTACTTCAGGGCCAGCGCGGCGTGCTCGCTCAGGTCCACCGGGCACAGGATGTGCCGGGGCGCAAAGACCGGTTCGGGTGTCATGGGCGATGGGTTGGCGCAGGGCACGGGGACCGTCTCCGCCCGGCTCACGGGTTGCCGGGCGGCCGCGCGCGGCGCGGTTCGGCCCCGGGTGCGGCTGCGGGGTGCGGTCAGGCGCCCGTGCCGCAGCAACTGCCGGTTTCGCCCCGGCCCACACCCAGCTTGCGGAGGAGGTTTTCCGCCGGGCAGAAGCCGGTGAAGGCGGACTGGATGAGGTTCACGCCCACAAAGGCGGCCAGCAGCAGCCACCAGGGGCTGACCAGTTGGGCAAGGGCGAGGCTCAGCAGCACCAGGCTGCCGGCCAGGATGCGGATGGCGTTTTCGAGTTTCATGGTCGTGTCAGGCCAACGGCGATGGCGCGTTGACGCCCGCACCGAGCCGCCAGCGGCGCCAAGGTTACAGGCCATTCGGCTTCTCCTAACCCGGGCGCTTTCGACCCGCCGGGTGGCGGCGGCGGGGTCGGGGAACAAATGGCTTCGGCTCCGGCGCGGTGTGGCCCGCCGCGCCGACGGCTGCCGGACGTGGGGAAAATCGGCGCGCGCTACTTCACCTCGCGCACGGCGTTTTCGGTGCCGAACGGGTTGGGCACCCGCAGCGTGCACTCGGGGTCGTCGCGCCATTCACCGTCCACCAGGAACCGATAGTGGTAGGTGCCCGGGGCCAGGGAGACGCGGGCCTTCCACAGGCCGCCGCCGACCGGTTTCAGGGCGATAGGGCGCTCCTGCCAGTGGGTGAAGTCGCCGACCAACGCGACGTTGGACGCGCCGGGCGCGCGCAGGGTGAACTCCTGGGGGATCAGTTTCTCGGTGCTGCTCATAGGGGCCTCCGTTCCATGGATGGTGCTGCGTTTGACGCTGTAATCTACGCGCGCCGCGACCGGTTGCCAACTCGCCCCGGGCCCGCGGCGGCCCGTCCCCGCTCGTGGGCGGCCCCGGGCTGGGGCGTCGTCCGGGCCGTTCAGCGGG
>JBBIJZ010000120.1:0-12063 GCA_037445715.1 Verrucomicrobiales bacterium
CGCCCATGCCGCCGCCCATGCCGCCGCCCATGCCGCCGCCCATGCCGCCGCCCATCCCGCCCATGCCCCCGCCCATGCCGCCGCCGGAACTGCCCGCGGCGAGCATGGCCGAACTCTGGCCCTGGCCGGTCCGGCTCAGGCGCAGGTAATCCACCTTGAAGAGACGCGTCTCGGTGGTGCGGACGCGGATCAGGCCGTCCTGCTCGCTCCAGGTGCAGTCGTGCGCCTCGAGCAGGGCGCGCATCATCTGGTCCAGCGGCAGCCCGCGCACGTCCAGCGTGACCGTGCCGGTGACATCGTTGTCCGGCACGATGTTCAGGTCGTTGGCCCGGGCAAACATGGCCAGGGCGGCCTTCAATTCGAGTTCGTTGGCGGCGAAGCTGTACAACTTTTTGTCCGCCACGTGCGCCTCGGGGCCGGGGGGAGGCGGCGCCGGCGGCGCCGGCTCGGGCGCCGGGGCGGACGTGGGTTGGTCCGGTGTTTGCAGGTAGGGCGGCGCCTCGTATTTGCTCCAGTCCGGCACAAACTGGCTGCGGTCGGCGCGTTGCGGCTCGGCGGCGACCGCCAGCAGACCGGCGCCGCCCAGGACCAGAGTGAGCGCCCCGTGGACGAGCGCCGCGGTGGACGGCCTGAACAGGCCCACGCTCGAGCAACACCCACACCGGCCCGGGACAGCGTGGGAGGTCAGCGGGGATTGGAACGAGGAGGCGTTCGTCTTCATAAAAGCTCAGTTGCGGAGTCTTTCCTGTTCGGGACCCAGCAGTTTTTCGATGAGATTGGTGCTGATGAGCGAGCGCTGGCCGGGCGGCGGCGGGGGGACGTAGGTGGCGAAGGTGATGGTTTCGTTGCGCTCCGGCCCCTGGAGGTCCACGCGGCCGTGCTCGATCTGGAGCACGGTGTAACCGGCGACCTGGTCGCCCACGCCATAGACGCGCTGGTCAATCACGGCCAGCCGACTGCCGGTCTGCACCCAGGTGGCGGACAGTTTCAGGTGCCGGGCGGGGGTCAGGTCGGCTTGGGCGACCATCCCGGTGCTCACCAGGTATATCATCTGGAACGGGTCGCGGTAGCGTCCTTCCACCCATTCCGGCCAGCGTTCGAGGATGGCGCGCCGGTCCATCCGGGGCAGGGCGTCCGGGGCGGGCAGGGCGTTGGTCGCGGCGTTGGTGGCGCCGGGGTTCGAAGCGGCCACGGTGAGATTGGTGACCTCTTGGCTCCGGGCGGCGGCGGTGGCCACGGGCGAGGACTTCAGTTGGGGCCAGAGCAGCAGCGCGGCCACGGCGGCCACCCCCAGGGCCCCGACCACAATGAGCACTTGCACCCGCCAGCTGTTCATGGTTTGGCCTCCTGTCCGGCCCAGAGTTCGAAGACGGCTTTGACCTGGGCGATCGAGTTGGTTCCGGCCGTGATGCGCAGCGCCAGGAGGTCCGCCCGGTTGGTCTGCCGCACCAGTTCATCCAGCAGGGTCAACACCCGCACGTGCGGGCTGCGCGGGGCGGTCGTGTCCTCGCTGGGTCTGATGTTGAGGGTGAGGGTGGTCGGCACCACGGCCACGGGGTAGTTGGTGGTGGGCGCGCGCGGTGGGCCGAAGTCGGCGTCAGCCTCCAGGGCCAGGGGTACCGAGCGGCGGCGGAGGCCATTGAACCAGGCGGCCAGAGCTTCCTCGCCGCCGAAGAGTTGCGCACCGGCGAACTGGAACTCGCGGGCCAGCTTCTCGAGATCGGCGGGGGTGTACCCCCGCTCCATCAGGGCGACCTCCTCCTGGAGTTTGTTGACCCGCTCGGTCAGCCGGCGGCCCTGCGCCTGCAGCGGGATGAGCCGCTGGTAGCTCCACACCAGCACGCCCAACGCGGCCAGCAACAGGCCCACCATCGCCCCGCGAATGATCCAGTCGCGCGTGGTGAGCGAGGCCTTCTTGGGCGGGGGCCGGCGCGGACCGGGTGCGCCGGAGGGCGCGCCGCCCGGGGCGGGTGGGGTCGGCGTCTCCGACGGGGGGGAGTCGCTCGCCGGACCGCGGTTGAGCTTCAACGACGAGGGCGGGATGGCCGGCCAGGATTTGTCGTTGTCGGTGCTCATGGGTGCATCCAGCCTTCGAGGGCAAATTCCACGGGCGGGTTGGTGGAGGCGGGGCTGGTGTCCGCGCGGAGCCGTTTGAGGAAGGCCAGCAGGTCAGCCCCAACCGGCGCCGCCTGGGTGGCGTTGGTTTGGGCGGCGTCCGTGGCGGCAGCGACGTTGGTGGGGGGCGGGGTGAACCGGACGTGGAACGGGCTTCCCGCCAGCCGGTTGCTGAGGAGGTTCTGGTCGCGTTCCAGGGCCAGGAGGTCCCGGGTCTGGCCGGTGCGGGGTTGGGGCAGGCCGCTCAACCGCAGGTGCCAGTAGGAGCCCTCGCGCGCGCACTGAAAGTTGGTGAGCACCAGGTCCGGCGGCACCGCCTCCCCCAGGTACCCGAGCAGCCACAGGGGCACGGGATCGGGCCGGTGGGCGCTGACCAGGTCCACCAGGCCGCGGCGCTGCGCGGCCTCCGCCTCGAGGCGCTGCAATTCCTGGTGGCGGGCCTGGAGGCGGGCGACCTCCTGCTCGAGGCGGCGCACGTTTTGGATCTCGTCCCGGTACATGCCGTGGAGTTTCCAGGTGAAAAAGGCCGAGGCCAGGACGACCAGGGCGGTGAGGGTGCCCACGACCCTGGCGAAGACGTGGCGCTGCGGGGCCTGGCGCAGTTCGGGCGGGACCAGGTTCTGACTCTGGGCGGGGTCCAGGCGCAGGGCGGCCAGGGCCCAGTAATCCTCCGACCAGGGCGTGGGGCTGAGCTGGGTGGGCAGGCCGGTTTGCTCCTGCACCCGCGCCACCTGGGCCTCGGCCCCGGGGCCGAAGAGCCAGAGGTTGTCCACGTTCACCCCCTCGTGCTGGTTGACGAACAGCAGGGTGCGTTTGAGGTCCACCAACAGGCGCGCGAAGCTGTCTTCCCAGTTGCCCGAGAGCACCCGCGCCAGCAGCACCCGACCGTCGCTGCGGCCGACCAACACGGTGGTGTTCTCGCCGGTGAGCGCCACGATCATGGCCACCTGGCTTTCCGGGATGGGCAGCTCGAACAACTGGTCGCGCAGCACCGCCGGGGCGGGGACCACCGCGGTGAGGTAACACCCTGCGCGCTGGGCCGAAGCGTGCAGTTCCTCCAGGAGCAGTTGCGGGAAGAGGTTCAGCAGGTACTGGGGCGGCCCCTTCTTCGGGCTCTCGGCCGGCGCGATGCTCCAAATGGCCTGGCCGGGGAAGAGCCGTTGCTGCTGGGCCTGGCGGTTGACCACCTTGTCCAACATGCTCCGCTTGACCGGCGGCACCTCGATGAGCAGGTGGACCAGGTGTTGGTGGACCAGCACCAGCGACACGGTCGAGCCGGTGTACCCGGTGGCCGTAATGGCCTGTTGCAGCAACTCCGCGAACCGATCGGTGCCCTCGACCGGCTCGGGCGACTCCCACACGCCGGTGACCTGGCCGCGCTGCACGGCCACGGCGCGGAAGTGCTTGCGCAGCCAGGACACGCTCAGCGTGTGGTGGTGGCCGGGCAGGCTGCGGCGGGCGACGGAACTGCGCGGACGCAAGGCAAGCATGACGCCTCCGGATTTATTTTGCCCGGGCCTTCTTGTTGCAGTAGGTCTTGACCTGGCTGGCCATCGAGCTCTGCCACAGGTTCACCTTTACCTTGGCGGACGGACTGAAGCCGCTCTGGGCCCAGACCACGTAGTTGCTCATGAAGTTGTACATGGCCCAGGTCACGCTGGACTGGGTGACGCTACCTACCTTGTACACGTTGGGCGGGCCGGACATGAAGATTTCGTAAGCCGCCTGGAGGTCGTTGCCGGAACGCCGTGGTCGGGGCGACTCCATAAACAGGCGGCCCCGCCAGATGCCCCGTTCGTACACGTAGGACGGGTACCAGGCATAGGCCGGGTCGCGATTCGCCGCCTCGGCGCCGGGCACCAGTTGTACGGACTGGAGCGGCCCGGTGCCGTCGCCATGCAGGCCCAGTTGGGTGCGGCCCAGGAAGAAGGCGGTGAAGCTGTTGGTGGTCAGTGCCACCGGGGCGTTGGTGTTGTCCACCGAGTAACGGCCGAAACGGATGTGGTTGTTGTTGAGCACCACCCGGGTGAACAACGGCTGGAGGTTCACCCGTTGGACGAGGATGTCCCGCCACTCCCCGCCCCAGGACCAACCCGGCGGTTGCTCGCCGTCCGGGGTGTCCCAGAGAAGGTTGAAAACCGTCGCGGCATTGGTGCCGGGGTTCCCGATCACCCCCGGCAGAGCCGCGCCCAGGCTGGAAACCATCAGGCAGCGCGCGCCACTGAGCGTGGCCGCGCCGCTGACGGTCTGGACATAGGGCAGCGTGGCTGCCGTGGTGGTGCCGATCTGCAACTCCGGGTCGTATAGAAACACCCGGGGCTGGCCGGCGGCCGTTTCCTGCACCCAGCGGACCGGCCAGCCCAACACCTCGGCCACGTTGCTGACGAGGGTGGTCGGGGCGGGCACCTGATGGGCACGCAGGATGTATTCGCGCAGGCCCTGGCCGATCTGGCTGAGGCGTTCGATCTCCAGACGGCGGGCCCGTTCGCCCAGTTGCTGGAGGAGCGACGGCAGGGCCAGTGAGGCCAGGATGGTCAGCACGCCCAACACCCCGGTGATTTCCAACAGGCTGAACGCCCGCCAGCCGCGGGGCGCCAAGCCCCGCCCGGCGATCCGTCCGGACTGCCCGTCGCGCGCCGCGCCTTTCCGCGGACGCCGGGGAGGAGATGCGAAAAAGGTTTTCATGGCGGAGGGCTCCTAATTGGCCGAGGCCTTCTTGTTGCAGTAGGTGCTCAGCTCGCTGGCCATGCGCTGCTGCGCGGGCTGGAGCACGGAACTTTTGAAGCTGGAACTGAAGCCCAGCTCGGTCCACCGGACGTAGTTGCTCATGTACTCCCACATCCGCGTGGTGAGCGTGGTTTGCGTGACCGACCCCACCATGTACACGTTGGCCGGGCCGGACATGAAAATCTCGTAGGCCCACTGGAGGTCATCGCCGTTGTGTTTCTGGGCCGAGGTGCCCTGATAAAACCGACCTCGCCAAACGCCGTCCTCGTACACGAAGGTGGGCATCAGCAGGTAGGGCGGGCCGTTGGTAGCCAGGGGAACGTCCTGAAGCACCTGACGGGTCTGAAGCGGATAAGGGCTGACGTGACTGTGCAGGCCGAGCACCGTGCGTACAAAGTATAACGCGCTAAAATTGGTGCTCGGGAGCGCCACCGAGTTGGCAAGGTTGTCCACGGAGAAACGCCCCATTATCGGCGTGCTTTGATTCTGATGGCGACAACCGCCACGCGTGACTTCGTCCGTTCCGTTCACAAGCCGGACCCGCGTCAACAACGGTTCCAGGTCCAGGCGCGCCACGCGGATGTCGGCCCAGTTGCCGCCCCAGACCCACCCGGGCGGCTCGGCCCCTTCGGGCGCGTGCCAGAGCATGGAAAAAACCCGCGCGGCGTTGGTGCCCGGGTTGGTGAGGATGGGCGGCAGGGGCTCGCCCACGCTCGACACCAGGGCCAGGCGCAGGTTGCTGGTGTTGGTGATGCCGTAAACCCCCTGCACAAACGGCAGGTTGGTCGCGGTGGTGGTGCCCAGGCGAAAGTTCGGGTCCACCAGGTACAGGCGCGGGTTGCCGCGGTGGTTGGTGCGGGTCATGCCGATCTCCCAGCCCAGCGTGTTGGCCAGGTTGGTGAACACCGTGCCGGCGGCGGGTACCGAGCGGGTGCTGAGGATGTACTCGCGCAGACCTTCCCTGAGCCGCTGCAAGGCCTGCGCCTCGCGGTCGCGGTCGGCCTCGCTCAGCAACCGGATTTGGTTGGGCAACAGCGCGGCGGCCAGGATGGCCAGCGTGGCCAGCATCGCCATCACCCACACCAGGGCGCCGGCGGCCTCGCGCCGACGGCTGCCGCCGCCCGGCGAACCGGCACATTGGGATGCTCCGGAAATGCGCATGGCGACCCTCCTCAGTTGACGATGAGCAGGTCACTGGAGTAGTCCGCCAGGCCGGTGGCGCCGGCGTTGGACTGCTCGTAACCCGGGATGTGCGGCCAGGGCGGACCCCCGTAGAAATAGTCCAGCGACCACTGCCCGAAGCAGTACAGGAACTGGTACATCGCATCCACGACCCACTGCTGGGTCGAGTAACGCCGCGTGGCGCCCGGCGGCGGTGGCGCGGCCAGGAACCGGTCCACCATCTGGCCGAACCAGCCGTTGCTCAGGTTCGGCCCGTAGCGCAGGTAGCGGCCCCAGCGGCCGTTCTCGAAGGTGTAGCCCACGTCCTCCATGATGTACTCGCGGGCCTGGATGGATGTGGCGGCGTCGGGGTAGTGGAAGTTCAGCACCGTGCCGCGCACCAGCCAGAAGATGCGGCTGTTGCTGCTGGCAGTGCCGCTAGGTTTGGGGATCGAGCTGAGCGTGTTGGTGGTGTCCACCGAGTACCAGGCGTCGTAGTTCGCATCCAGGTTTTCGAGCACCACCCGGCAGAAGAGCGTCCCCAGTTCGAGGCGCTGGATGTTCAGGTCGTCCGGCCGCCCGCTCCACGCCGAGCTCAAAAAGGCCGGCACCGAGCCCGCGACGGCATTCCACGCCTGAAGGAACTGGGTGGCGTTGGGGGTGATGGCCGGCGTGGGCAACGGCGCCCCAACGCTCGAAATGATCACCAGCCGCAGCTTCTGGGGTTGCACACTGCCCAGCCCGGTCTGCACAAACGGCAGCGTGCTGGTCGTGTTGGTCCCCACCCGGTGATCCGGGTCCACCCAGAACCAGCGCGGGTTGCCCTGGGCGGTCTGGGTCACCCGCTCAGTCGCCACGGCCAGGTCCGCCGCCAGCGCGGTGGGCAAGGTGTTGCGGTCCGGGACGCTTTTGGTCCGGCCGACGTATCGCTCGAGGGTCTTGGTCAGCGAGGCCAGCGAGGTGCGCTCGGCGTCAATGGCGGCCAGGCGCATCTTTTCGATGAGATTTTCCGCCAGGAGGGCGCCGATGATGGCCACGATGGCCAGCACCCCCACCAGTTCGACCGCGGTGAACGCGCGGGCCGCGAGGGCAGGCCGGCGAGTGCGCCGGCGCAGGTCGGTGAGGCGGTTGAGATTCATGGTGTGTTCCCTGGGTTGGAGGTTTCCCTAGTTCTTGCCCACCGCGGTCACCATGCCGAGGATGGGCAGGAAGATGGCCACCGCCACCAGCCCGACCACGCCCACCAGGAACAGGATCAGGGCCGGCTCGGCGATGCTGAAAATGCGTTTGATGGCGCGGGGCACGACCAGGTTGTAGTACTCGGCCACGCTGTCCAGGGCGTGGTCCAACTGGCCGGTGTTCTCGCCCATGACCACCATCCGGTTCAACAGGCCGGGGAAGACCGGGTATTCCTTCATCGCTCCGCTCACGGTCTCGCCCCGCTCGATGCGCTGGCTGACCTCCCGCACGCAATCCCCCACCCACACGCTGCCCACCAGGTTGGCAGTGAGCTTGAGCGCCTCGACGATGTTCACCCCGGCGCGGTAGAGGATGGCCAGGTTGCGCGCGAAGCGGGCGATGCAGAGCATGTGGTTGAGGCTGCCGAACAACGGCAGGCGGAACTTCCACTGGTCGTACATCACCGCGAACCGGTGCGAGACGCGCCGCCCGATGGTGATCACCGCCGGCACCCCCAGCGCCAGGCCGAACCAGATGTACCAGGTGCCCTTGATGAAATCGCTGATCGCGAAAACCATCCGCGTGGGCAGCGGCAGCGCCACCTTGGCCGCGGTGAGCAGGTTCACAAACCGCGGCACCACGAAGGTGAACAGGATCAACACAAACAGGATCACCACCGCCAGCACGATGGCCGGGTAGATCGTGGCCTGCCGCACGTCCGAGATGATCTGCTCCTGCCACTCGAGGTAGCGGCGCAATTCCATGAAGGCGTCCGGCAGCGTGCCGCTCTCCTCGCCGGCCTCGACCAGCGCCACAAACTGCTCCGAGAAAATCCGGTGCCGCCGCATCGTCTCGTGCAACTGCAGCCCTGCCTCCACGTCCTGCTTCATCGCCTCGAGCACCGCCCGAAACGCCTTGTTATCGCAATCCTCCGCCGCCACCCGCAGCGCCGTCACCATCGGAATGCCCACCTTGAGCTGGAAGCTCATCAGCACGCAGAAGTTGATCAGCTCCCGCCGCGAGGGCCGGCGGCGGAGCCGCCGCGCGGACAGGCCCGCCTCTTTTTCCCCCTCCTCGTGCGCCTCGGCCAGCCACAGCCCCGCCGCCCGCAGTCGCGCCTCCATCTCCTCCTCGTTCAGCGCCAGCATCCGGCCCGAGACGCTCCGGCCCTGACTGTCCACGCCGCGATACAGGTAGCTCTTCATAACGTCGCCCTCCGCCTCACTTGATCCGGGTCATGTTCAACACCTCGTCCAGGCTGGTCTCCCCGGCCAGCGCCCGGCGCAGGCCGTCCTCGAACAACGTGCGCATGCCGCCCTCCCGGGCCAGGCGGGCGTACTCCTGGGCGCCGGCCCGGCGGGTGATCGGTTCGTGGAACCGCTCGTCCACCATCATCAACTCGAAGATCGCCAGCCGGCCCTTGTACCCGGAGTTCTTGCAGGCCGGGCACCCCCGGCCCCGCCACAACTGCGGCGGCGGCCCCTCCGGCACCGGCACCCCCAGCCGCGCAAACACCGCCGCCGCGTCCGGCACCGGCTCCTTGCACTTCTCGCACAACCGCCGCACCAGCCGCTGCGCCAGCACCCCGATGAGCGACTCGGGCAGCAGAAACGGCTCGACCCCCATGTCCACCAATCGCGGGATCGCCCCCGGCGCGTCGTTGGTGTGCAGCGTGGTGAACACCAGGTGCCCGGTCAGCGCCGCCCGCACCATCAACTGCGCCGTCTCCGTGTCCCGCGTCTCCCCCACCAGGATGATGTCCGGGTCCTGCCGCAACAGCGTCCGCAGTCCGGCGCTGAAGGTCAGCCCGATCTCCTCCTTGATCTGCGTCTGCCGGATGCCCGGCATCCGAAACTCCACCGGGTCCTCGAGCGTGAAGGTGCTCACGTCCGAGCCCGAGACCTCCCGCAACACCGCGTACAAGGTGGTGGACTTGCCGCTGCCGGTCGGCCCGGTCACGATGAACACCCCGTAGGGCCGGTTGATCGCCGCCCGCAACTGCGCCTCCACCGCCGGCGCCATCCCCAGCGCCGGGATCGAAAGCAGCCCCGCCCCGGTGTTGAGGATGCGCACCACCACGTTCTCCCCGAAGGTCACCGGCAGACTCGACACCCGCAGGTTCACCTGCCGCCGCCCCACGTACACCGTGGCCCGACCGTCCTGCGGCAGGCGCGACTCCGCCACGTCCATGTCCGCCAGAATCTTCACCCGCGAGGTCACCGCCGATTGCAGCGACTTGGGGATGAGCACGTCCGGGAACAGCACCCCGTCAATGCGCACCCGGATGCGCATCATCTTCTCCTCCGGCTCGAAGTGGATGTCGCTGGCGCCGATGTTCACCGCCCGGGCGATGATCTGGTTCACCAGCCGGATCACCGGCGCCTCGTCCGCGCTGGCCGCCGCCAGGTCCACCTCCTCCTTGGTGGCCAGTTGCCCGTCGTGGGACACCGTCTCCTCGATGATCTCGTCAATCGAGCTCTGGATGCTCTCCCCGCCCTGCAACAGGCTGTCCAGGTACGCCAAAATGTCCTGCTCCGGCGCGGTGGTCACCTCCAGGTGCAGCCCGGTGATCTGCTGCAGCGTGTCCACGGCCAGGATGTCCGTCGGGTCGGCCATCGCCACGGTCACCGAGCCGTTCACCCGGGTCAGCGGCAGCACGCGGTACTTCCGGCACAGCTCCATCGGCACCAGGTTCAGCGCCGCCTGGTCCACCACCGTCTTGTTCAGGTCCACCAACGGCGCCTGTGCCTCCTCGGCCAGCACCCGGGCCAGGGTGTCCGGCGGCACCAGGGCCAGGTCGGTAATCACCCGCGGCAGACTGCCGCCGCGCTGGCGCTGCTCGCGGTACACCAGCTCGAGCTGGGCCGGGCTCAACAGCCCGCGCTGCACCAGCTTATCGCCCAGCCCGGTCTGCGCGACCGGTCCGGCGCTGCTCGGGGTCTTGGACAACCCGCGATTCATCGCCTCAAAAGCCTACCGCCCGACCGCCTCCGGCTTTCGCCCTTCGCCCTTCGCCTGTAGTGCAAGCCGCCTGGCTCCCAGAAGCGCCGGCAAGCCGGCGCACTCCACACGCTCCGCGCCACACCGGGGCCTCCGAACCGCACGCCAGCGTTTGGAGTGCGGCCGCTGGCGGCCGCTTTCGACCCGTCCCGCCCCGCCTTCGACCTTCGACTTTCGACCTCCGTTGTGGTGCGGGCCTCTGGCCTGCTTTGTAGTGCGGGCCTCCGGCCTGCAAAAGGCAGCCGAGACGGCGGCCCCCAGCAAACCCTGCAGCCGAGGACGGCTGCACCACAGCTCACCCCCGGCCGGGGACGGCGGCACCACCGGGAAGACCAACACCCCGTCACGCGAGGGAGGAGCAGCAGTCAGGGCGGGCCGGGGTGTCGTGTTCATGTGGGGAAGCCCCCGTGGGGCCTTGGGCAGACTTGGCGGGCGGATGGCTGATTCCATCCGCCCGCCGTTGTTCCATCGTTGTGAGAGGGTTGTTTGTCGGTACGCACGCGGGTTTCCGGTCACCCGGCCCCGCCGACACTCTGCCCGTTACTTGTGGGCGAGGTACACGTAAACCGTGGTGACACCGCCCGAAGGCGCTGCGTAGGCAACACGGCCTTCCTTGTCAGCGGTAGCCGTGTCGCCCGCACTCATGTCCGTGCCATCAATCCGCAAGCTCAGTTCACGTGCATCCTCCGGCTTGACGTTGGCAAGGCGCACCTGCACCACACTGGCGTCCGCAGGAACATCCGCCGTCGCATCACCATCGAGGTCAAAACGGCCGTTGCCATCGGACCCTCCTTCAGCAGCACCCGTGGCCGTCGTCAACTTTACGCGACAGTCTGCATCACCAGCGGCGACCAATTTGACCTCGAAGGCCTTGTCCAGAAAGCCCTGGGTCAGCAGCGTTCCGTCAAAGTTATTGGTGTCGGCACTGGGAAAGCTGCCGTTCTTGGTGAAGTACTGGATCGCGGCCGTCTTGCAGGTGTTGATGCTGCCCAGGGTGTTGTTGATCCGCGACTCGTTGATCGCCGCAAAGATTTTCGGCACCAGAAGGGCGGCGAGGATGGCGATGACGGCCAGCACCCCCACCATTTCAATGAGGGTGAAGCCGGACCGTTGGTTGTGACGTTGGGTTGTCTTCATGTGTTTTTCCCGAGGTTTCCGTCCCCTGACCGCGGCCGGGTTTCCTGTTCGGCGCCCGCCGCCACCCGGCGGAAGGCGTGGCCCCGGTCGGGAGACATTTTTTGTCCCGTCCCGCCCGGCTCGGCGGTCAACCGGCCCGGTCGCGCGACCGGCGGTTCGCTCAAGCCCGCGGAACGCCTACCTGCCCAAGCAGCGGCAATGCCAGGGGCGGTCGCCGTCTCGCGCCGCGCCCCGGTGAACGACCCGGCGCGTCGCCCGGACCACCCCGCGGAAGGCCTGCCGGCGCAGCGCGGGCGCCGGGTCAGAACCGGTGGCCTCCGCGGCGGTGGTCCATGGGATGGTCCGCGGCAATCCCTGGCATCGTGGGGTTTGCACGACGAAACGCGCTGCCGCCCGCGGGACGGCGGACGTGCCGGAGGTGACGGACACGCCGGGTCCGGCGGAGGCTCCGGCCGTACCGCACCACGTCCCGGGCGGTGAATAACTCGTGAATGGCCGGGGGACTGGCGGGCCGTGCCGACCGGTGGGAAGCAGTAGTCCGGGTCTGGCAAACTGCCCAAACTGTCAAATGGGGCTGTTTGAAAAACCGGACAGTGCGGTGCCGGCCCGGGTGGAACGGCCCACCCGGCCGTCCCCGGCGGCAACCTGCTGCCGGGCCAGGACGCTTTGCAGCCGGACGGGCAGCACCACCGCACCCCCGGCAGCCGGGACGGCCACCCCACAGCGCCGGCAAGCCGGCGCACT
>JBBIJZ010000121.1:0-12057 GCA_037445715.1 Verrucomicrobiales bacterium
AACTTTTACGTGGGGCCGGGCTCCCTCACCTTTCAGCCCGGCTGCGTGATCAAGTACACCAACAACGCCACCATGCTGGTTTACGGCTCGCTGTCGTTTCCCGACACCTTCCAGACCCCGGTGTTCACCTCGGTGCATGACAACGCCTTTGGCGAGACGCTGCCGGGCAGCACCGGCAACCCCACCCTGACCGGCACGGCGTTGTGGGTGTACTACGTGAACTTCAACACCACGGTGCAGAACGCGCGCATCCGGTGGGCGCAGCGGGCCATTCAGTACGACGTCAATCCCGGTGTGTACATTACCCACACCCTGCAACGTTCCCTGCTGGAACACTGTAATGTGGGGGTGTATGCGAACCTTCAGAACGCCACGCTGGTGCTCAACCAGGTGGAAAAGCAGGACGTCACAACCCCTATCACCTGCCCCGGTTACCCGTACTATCCCTGTGGGACCATCTACGGCACCATCAATCAAACACCGTTTTACACGGAAAAAAGCTTTGCGGGACTAGATGGAGACGATGGCTCAATCATACCGGACACGATGGGGGCCATCGGACCGAATCACTTTCTGACCACAACTACGAGCGGTAAAATTGCCGTATTCGACCGGACCAACGGGAACAAGTTGAATGAACAGTGGCTCAAGAGCTTCTTGGAGGTTCCTACAGCAGCGGACCCGAGGGTCTGGTACGACCACGACAGCGAGCGGTGGGTAGTTTCGGGCATGTACAGCGCTGGGGATACCGTCGTTGTCAAAGTCAGTCTGAGCAGCAGTGCCAGCTTGGACACGAACAACTGGCGGCGGTACGCGGTGACCTTCACGCTGGGTGAGAATGAGGGTCCGGACTTCCCGACCCTCGGCATAGATGCCAATGGCATTTACCTGTCCACGCAAGTCCGCGGCTCGGGTCCAGATCGAGCTGGCTATAAGGTTTGGGCGTTGAAGAAACCGGATGTTTACTCCAATCCCCAATATCAGCCCCCCGCGCCCTTGACCGTCACCGCTGAGGAACTCGACACATGGTGCATTCAACCGGCGTACAATTTTGATGCTTCCCCGGTCGGGGGGTATGCCTGGTTTGTGGCCAAAGGGCCGGCCAGTGGCAACCTGGGCGGTCAGATTTACTTCCGCCGGTTGCAGTGGAATGGTGCCAATCCCGAGTGGGTGGGCGACTGGCAGGCTGTGGCCGGCTCGTACCGCGACTACTACGACATCCCGCAGAAGACGGATACCAACAGCGTCCTGCTGGCGCCGCACAAAGATGGAACAGCCCTGGAGCTCGGAAACTTGGGTAGCCGGCTGATGACCGCGGTGATCCGAAATGGGTACCTTTGGACGTGCCACCACGTGGGCCTGGACGGTACGGATGGTGACTACGACGGTTTCACTGCCGACCGCTCGGCCGTCCAGTGGTTCAAGCTCCAAGTGGGGACCGGAGACTTGACCTACTCGGCCCACGGCCGGATTTACGACCCCGCTTCAAGCAACCCGTACTGGTACCATTTTCCCTCGCTGAATGTGAACGCCGCCGGGGACTTGCTGGTGGGCTTTTCCGGGTCCCGGGCCACCGAGTACATCGGCGCCTTTTTCCGGGGCCGCAAGGCCAACGGGACCTGGATGACTCGCCCCGGCTTGGTCCAGGCGGGACGCGGCGCCTGGACGTCTGACGGGTGGGGGGACTACTCGGCCACGAGCATGGACCCGAGCGACGACTCGTTCTGGACCATTCAGGAATACACTGATCCGGTACCCGAGTTGCCCTGGGGCACTTGGATCACCCAGGTCAAAGCCAGCCCTTGAACCTTGGACCATCAGACCCTGCAGAGGCCATGAAGAACACACTCCTGAGCGTTTGGTTGGCTGGCGCCTGCGCGATGCAGGCCTGGGCGCAAGGCCAGATTGGCTTCGGCAATCTTGTCTCGGTTGCTGGCATAGATGCGCCGGTATTTGACACGGATTGTGTCACGCCCCTGGCCGGTGCGGCCTACCTGGCCCAGGTGTATGCGGGCCGGACGCCCGACAGCCTGAGCCCGGTGGGTTGGGTCATGCCGTTCCGAACCGGGGAAAAGGCGGGCTACATTTCCGGCGTGGCTATCACGATCCCCGGCAGCTTCACCGATCTGGTCTATACCCAACTGCGGGCTTGGGAGGCCGCTGCGGGCGCCACTTTTGAGGAGGCGGTGGCCGCCGGGGGCAAATACGGCGTCTCGAACATCGTGCCCATGTGGACGGTTATGCCGCCCGGTACACCGAACATGCCGGTCGGCCTGCAAAGTTTCTGTCTGGTAGCGGAGCCGGGGACGGGGGCTTTGCTGGCACTGGGCGGGATGGCGCTGCTGGCCCTGACCCCTCGGCGGCGCAATCAAACCCGCCGCCCGGCCCCCGGGGTGGACCGCCCGGGACAACAGCGGCAGCAACCCTCCGCACTCCAAGCGCTGGCGCGCGGGGCAAGCTCTCGAACCGGTGCGTGCGTGTGGAGTGCACCGATGCGTCGGCGCTGCGGCCCTGCCGCCAGCCGCCGGAAGGCTGTTTCCTTTGCCCTGCCCGTCTGACGGCCCGGACAGGGTAAAAGGAAAGGCAGACACAAGACTTCCCAGGCTGCCGTAACGCGGGTTCCCCGCAAGTCCCGCGTTCCCCCGCGCCGCCGTTTGAGAATTCGGCAAGACCGCCGGTTGGGAAACCGGTGCGACGACCGCGGCAATAAATCAGATGCGTCCCGCCGCAAGCCGGGTCGCGGTGCCGGCTTGCCGGGCGGGCGACGGTCTGCCAGAACCGGCGCATGAAGCTTCCCCGTACCCTCTGGCTGGTGTTGGGCGTCGTCGCCGGCTGCGCCCGGACCGCCGCGGCCGAGCGGGTGATCTTCGACTTCGCCGCGCCCTTCGACGCCGGCCGGCTGGCGCTCCAGGACGCGCGCGCCGAGTCGGTCGGAGCGCCGGACCGGCGGGTGCTGCGCGTGTCCACCGGCCACGTCGCGCCCTGGCCGGGGGTGACGCTGGCGGCGCCGGGCGGTGCGCTGGACCTTTCCCCGTACGCGGCGGTCGAGCTGCGCGCCCGCAACGCCGGTCCGCACCCCCTCACGCTGTACCTGCGGGTGGACAATCCCGGCGCCGACGGCGTGAAGAATTGCCGCACCGGCAGCGCGCGCCTCGAGCCCGGCGCGACGGGCACGATCCGGGTGGACCTCAAACGCACCAGCGACGATCGCCTGGGCGGCCGGCTCTTCGGCCTGCGCGGTTACCCCGTCCAGGCCGGCGGCGGGGACACCGTGGACCCGGCGCGGATCACCCAGTTCCTCGTCTTCGTCAACCAGCCGAAGGAAGATCACGTCTTCGACTTGCTCGAACTCCGCGCCGCCGGCGCCTACACGCCCCCCACGGCCTGGACCAGCGACGCGGACCCGTATTTCCCGCTGGTGGACACCTTCGGCCAGTACCGGCACAAGACCTGGCCGGGCAAGACCTCGAGCCCGGCGGAGCTGGCCGCGCGACGGGAGCAGGAGGCGGCCGAGTTGCCGGCGGCAGCGGAGGCCTTCACCCGCGCGGCCGGGTGGAACCGCTTCGGCGGCTGGGCGGCGGGTCCGCAGCTCGAGGCCACCGGCTTTTTCCGCGTGCAGAAACACGCCGGGCGTTGGTGGCTGGTGGACCCGGAGGGCCGGCTGTTCTGGTCGCACGGCATCACCTGCGTGCGGATGCTCGATGCCACGCCCATCGAGGAGCGCGAGGCGTGGTTCGAGGACCCGCCGTGGCGGCAGCCCGAGTTCGCCGAGTTCCTCATTCCCGCGGCCTACGCGCTCAAAGGCCATTATGCCGGACGCTCGCCGCGGAGCTTTTCCTTCGCCGGGGCCAACCTCCGCCGCAAATACGGCCCGGACTGGAAGCGCGTTTACTTGCCGCTCATCCACTTGCGCCTGCGTGCCTGGGGCCTGAACACCATCGGCAACTGGTCGGACGCGAGCGTCACCCGCCTGCGGCGCACGCCGTACACCGACGCCATCAGCTCCCACGGGGCGAAGTTGATCGAGGGCAGCGAGGGTTACTGGGGCAAGTTTCCGGACGTGTTCGATCCGTCCTTCGTCGCGGCGCTGCGGCGCTCGGCGGCGGCCAAGGTGGGCCAGAGCGCGGGCGATCCGTGGTGCCTGGGGTACTTCTCGGACAACGAGCTGTCGTGGGGTGACGAGCTTTCCCTGGCGCTGGCGGCCCTGACCTCGCCGCCGGACCAGGCGGCCAAACGGGCCTTCCTGGCCGACCTGCGCGCGAAGTACGGCGAGATCGCCCGACTCAACGCCGCCTGGGGCACGGCGCACGCCTCCTGGGAGGCCTTGCAGGCGAGCACGAGCCGCCCGGACCCGAACCGGGCGGGCGAGGACCTGCGGGCGTTCTACACGCGGACGGCCGAGGCCTACTTCCGCACCGTGCGCGAGGTGCTGCGCGAGGTAGCGCCCCGGCAGCTTTATCTGGGGTGCCGGTTCGCGTGGGTGAATGCCCGGGCCGCCGCCGCGGCGGCGAAGTTTTGCGACGTGGTCAGCTACAATCGCTACGAGCGCAGCGTCGCCGCCTTCCGCAATCCCGACGGCGCGGACGTGCCGCTGTTGATCGGTGAGTTCCACTTCGGCGCGCTGGACCGCGGGCTGTTCCACACCGGGCTGGTACCGGTGGCGAACCAGGCCGAACGCGCCGCCGCGTATCGCAGCTACGTCGAGGGGGCGCTGCGGCACCCGCAGTTCGTGGGCACGCACTGGTTCCAGTACCAGGACGAGCCCACCACCGGCCGCGTGTACGACGAGGAAAACTACCAGATCGGCTTCGTGGACGTGGCGGACACGCCGTACGCGGAAACCGTGGCGGCCAGCCGCGCCGTGGGCGAGGCCTTGTACCGCCTCCGCGCCGGTCCCTGAACGCCCCTGCCGGCATGAACGAACCGCTCCCCACCCCGGCCTGGCTGGAGACCGCCGACGCGCCGGCCCACGGGGCAGCCGTGCTCACCAGCCTGTGTCCGTTCCGGGACGCCGCGCAGCCGCCGTTCCGCGTGGTGGTGCACTGCGGGCGGGTCTTTCCGGGCGGGGGTGCGGTGCGCGGCGAGGAGAACCTGGCGGGGCCGGAAGTGAACTTTGTCTTCCGCATGGAGAAGCTGGCGCAGCGCGGCGACCGGCCGTGCCCGCTGAGCGAACCCGCCTGCCGGGCGCTGGGCCGTCACGTGACGGCGGAACCGGTGGGCGAACACGAGTTGCCCGGCTTCGCCGGCCGCCACGCGTTTTACCGTCTTTGAAGGCGAAGATTCCCATACACTGGACAGGTCATCTGATGGGGCTGTGGGTTCTGGGCGCGGCGGCGGCGGTCTTCGCTGCCGAGCCGGTCGAGGGCGCGGCGCTGGACCCCGAGACGCTGGAGCGCTGGGCGGCGCCGTTTCGCGGCTGGCATTACTGGCCGGAGCACGTCATCCCCGCGCAGCCGCGCATCCCCGGCCACGAGGCCTTCGTGAATCCCGACGTGCCCTGCGTGTACCAACTGCCCGGCCAGCCGGACCGGTGGTACCTGAGCTTCATCGCCTTCAACGGGCAGGGCTACAACTCGTTCGTGGCCGAGAGCACGAACCTCGTGGACTGGACCCGCCCGCGGCTCGCAATGGGCTTCGGTCCGCCGGGCGAATTCGACCACGGCGGCTGTGTGATCGGGGCATACCTGTTCGAGTCGTACGACCTGAAAGCGCCGCGTGTGCTCAAGCGTCACGCGGGCCGCTTCTGGACCCTGTACGGCGCCTACCCACGGCAGGGCGGTTACGAACTGCGCCCCGGCTACGAGGGCGTGGCGTGCAGCGAGGACGGCCTGACCTGGCGACGAGCGAAAGAGGCGCCGATCCTCTCGGTGCACGACCCCGACTGCGGGGACTGGGAACGGGACTGCATCTACCAGCCCTGGCTGGTCGAGCACCGCGGCCGGTTCTTCAACTTCTACAACGCCGCCCGCGGCAGCCGGGAGCAGACCGGCCTGGCCCTCTCGACCGACCTGCTGAACTGGATGCGGTATCCGGCCAATCCGATCGTGCGCAACCGGCCCGGCGGGTACGATGCGGAGTTTGCGTCCGACCCGAAGGTGTTCCGCGACGGCGACCACTGGACGATGCTCTACTTCGGGGTGGGCCGGGGCGGGGCGCACATCCTGGCGGCGTTTTCGCGGGACCTGGTGCACTGGCAGGCGCACCCCGAGCCGTTGTACCGGGCCGGCGGCCATCCGGGCGGTCTGGACCGGCAGTACGCGCACAAGGTCGCGCTGGTGTACCGGCCGGAGAACGACACCTTCTACCTGTTCTACTGTGCGGTGGGCGAGCGGGGGCGGGGCATCGGCCTGCTCACCAGCCGGCCCTTGCCGTCCGCGCGCCCGGATTCACCCTGAGCACCGGCAAGGCTGGCTGCGCCGCCGCGCCAGAGCCAGGGGCAAAGCAGCACTACCCAGTGGCAGAAGGAACGGATTTCCGTCAATGGCAGGTCGGTGTTGTTGTTGGTCAAGGTGGTGGTGAGGTCGTGGCGCGCCGTGGTCGGCCGGCGGCGACAGACGGCCGCGCAGCAGCGCGGCCCCACCGGACGCAAGGCACAAGGTGTCGGCGGACTTGAGTTTGCGCACCGCTGGGTAGAGCGCCGCTGCGCCGGCGCCACCACTCGGCCGGGGTACAGCCCGGCCGGGCCAAATCCCGTTGCGCGATGCGGACCCCAACGCAGTGGGCCGTGCTCCGGTAAGGGGTGGGGCACCAAGAACATGACGCCTCCGAGAAGAACAGCGACTCGGCGCAGCAACTTCCCTTGGCTGAGCGCAGTGGGCCGACCCGCAGGGAATACAGCCCCTCCACGAGCACTGCCTGCCAGCCCGGGGCCGACCGGCGTAGTGAACCGGCAGCCAAGAGACGCGCTGTGTGGTGTGCTGCCGCACGACGTCCAAGGGCGCAGGGTGTGGCCCCGATGACCCGCAGCGGCAGGAGGGAGCGCGAGGGCTGTGCGGCAGGCGCGGGTGGCCGACCTGCTATCGAACCGGCCTGAGGCGAGCCAGATTCCTTACTCACCTTTTGGCGGGACACCTGGTTAGCAATAGCTGGCTTAGTGAATTTACTCAGGCAATGCTGGTGTAAGCAGGAACACTCCAAATACAATAACAACGGAGAAACCCACGGTCATGAAGCCGAGACCTCGGTTGCTTAGAAACTCACGCCCATCCATGACGCAGTGAACTGCAGCGAGGATGCAAACCAACACCGCTAGAATCACCGGTTCAAACACGAAATTTGAAAGGGGTTTTCCTCTGTCGTTAATCAGCACCAATACGAGCCAAGCGCAAATGGGAATGAGGGACGCTACGAGCAGGTCGCCTTGGAATCTCTTCTTCGACAGCCAAAGAATTATAGAGATGCCCAACCCGGTTGGAACTGCATAGGCGAGCAGTGGAATGACAAGAAAAGGCAGAAGGCTCATAGGTCAATAGCTCGAAGGATGAGTTGGAAGGCTGTATCCAGGAAAGTGACCTTCAACCCCGGTGCAACCGAGAGCCTTCAACACATTGTCTACCCAATGGCAGCAATTGTGCCGTAAAAAGCGGTAATCACCGCCATCCCATTTTCCGCCGCCTTTGTCGTCATTGATTCAGTTTCGGAACTCCTCGGCCGTCTGCTGGCTCGGACATTGCACATTCACACATGTCCTCTTTGTAGAAGTAGGCCACGGATCGACATGAACCCCGTGGTTATCGTAGGCCCACACTTCGTCTGAGCCCAAATCCAGGTAGCAGTGAACCAACGCTGTCGTGCATTTTAATGCCTGCAAGGGGCGAATACAGACCCTGACAGGGCCATTGCCAGTCGGAGGAGGATCCGGCGGCGGCTGCGGGGGACCTTTGCAATTATGAACTCCCTGATACCACTCGCCGCAAACTGAGCACTTGGTGCCGGTAAACCGACCGTCTGTGTCGATGTAGTCTAACGGATC
This sequence comes from Verrucomicrobiales bacterium, assembly GCA_037445715.1. GTDB lineage: Bacteria > Verrucomicrobiota > Verrucomicrobiia > Limisphaerales > J093 > DSVZ01. The sequence continues at coordinate 7,973 of JBBIJZ010000121.1, forward strand.
ATTAGCGACGAACCTGTAAAGGTTCTTCTCTTCCACCAGATGCGAGCCACTGGAATGAGTTGCTGTTAGGGCTCGGTGTCCCTTTTCCCCAATGGGGTCCCTGTTTGGCCACCTCCCCGTCACCGGGTTGTAGTACCGGTACCCGTAGTACAGCAGGTCGGTCTCCGCGTCGGTCCACCTGGTCGAGAACCGGAACGGCTGGGCGTCCGCCAGGGCACCCGTCACCCGCACCGGCTCCCCAAACGGCCCGTACTCGTACCGGGCGCTGAGCGAGCCGTCACCGGCCTTTACCAGCGCCAGGACATTTGCCGTTGCCGTCGAAGGTCACGAAATGCACGCCCGTCGGCAGGGTTTGGCCGTCGTAGGTTGTCTGGAAGTTGTTCACCCACAACAGCCCGCCCACGTCCCCGGCCCCCTCGATGGTGCCCGAGAGGTCGCTGCCCCACACGTAGGTCCGCAGCCGGGCGTTGCCCGCGTTGGCGTCCAGTTCGACGATGACGTTCCAGCCGTCGTACAAGAAGCAGGAGTCAGCAATCAGAAGCCAGGAGCCAGCATCCCAAGTGTAGCGCTGTTTGCAAATCCGGCGGCCTTGGTGGTCATGGTCGAAGGCCCACCGCAGTATCGCCCCGGCGGGCGTGCTTGTCTCCCGCTTCAGCTCCTCCAGCCGGTTCTCCCCGTCCCACACGTACGTCCAGCGCCCGTCCTGGGTCAGGTTCCCGTCCGCATCGTCGGTGGAGGTTTCCGGGCTGGCCGGCACGAACACCTCCCCCGAGCAACTCTGGCCCGCCCCGTACGGGCTGGTCACCGTGATGGTCGGGTACTGCGCCGTCGTGTTCGGTACGCTCAGGGCGTGGTGGAAGTACTCGCCCTGCCGGCCGGCCACGTTGCCATTCACCGTCACGTTGGTCGTCGGGTTGGCCACCCCCAGCACGTCCACATACGCCGGCACCGTCCGGGTGGTGTACTGGTTGAGCCGGTTGGCCGTGTAATCGCTCACCGCCGAGGCCCTCCCTCCGGTCGTGTCCCGGTTGCCGATGTCGTCAAGTGCGCTCACAAATTCTCCAGAAACTCTTCAGCCGTGACGCCGGCTTGCCGCAGCACTCCGCGCAACGTTCCTTGATCCACTTCCCGGTGCAACGGCACGACGCACACGCTGCCGCCCCGCCGCAACACCACGTAACTGCCCCGCTGGCGGCACTTCACAAAACCCAGCCGTTCCAACGCCTTCACCACCCGCGCTCCGGACACGCAGGGCAGTTTAGGCATGTTCCACCTCAAACGTCGTTAAAATCGTCCCGCGCCGCACCGGGACCGGTTGCTCCTCCAGATACAGCTTCACCGCCTCTTTGAGATTTTTGATCGCCTGCTCGACAGTCCTGCCCTGCGTGGTGGTGCCCGTCTCTGGATTGAACGCCACCAGCCAGCGGCCGGTATCCCCCGGGTAAATGATCGCGCTCAACGTTTTCATGACTTGAAGCTTAATTGTCCGCGGGCGGTTGGCAAGCCGCACTCGGCAGATTGTCCCCAAGTGGCGAACAGACCGCCTTCGCCACAACCCCGACTGCAACTCAACCCCGCGCCTGGCCCGGAGGACGGAAGGCGCATACCAGCCTTGGCCAGGAACAACAGCGGCACTCCGATGCGCAGGACAGACGATCGAAAAACCGAGCGCGTGACAGTGGACCACTAACTGCTCTGACCCCGCGATTGACGGGAGCGGGGCGGCGCGAGCGACCCCAAGGGGAGCGAACGGCAGGGCTGTGTGGCAGGCGCGGGTAGCCCCGCCCGCAACGAGGCTCGAGCGCAGGGCCTGCCGTCCCTCGCCGCGGCCTGGAACGGTGCAAATTCCTTACACCGTTTGTGCGGGGCAGCCGGCGTTGGGATTCACTGCGTTGCTGGCGCGTTGGTTGCCAGCGGTTCGTGAGGCCAACTTCCAAATTCGCTGCGACTGACTTCGCGCCAAGCGCGCTTGCCAGTGATTCCGTAGAGCCGGTCATCGCCGACACGAACAACGCAAACCAATTCGTCGCTCGAAATGGAAACAGATCCACGAGGCAGGAAAACCTCCTCAGCACTGACGAACGTTGGCAGGATGGCGTGTTGCCCCTTTGCATTTAGCAACACCAAGCGCAGTGCTGAAGGGGGTAGCACAGACGGCTGCTCCGGCTTTGGGTTTGGCTTTGCTGCAATGGCCTGATCGTAGGCACGCTCCAAACCACGTTGCAGTGCGCCAAGCATCACATCTCGATGTGCGTCAACGGAACGAAACGCGACCACACCAATTCCGACTGCTGCAACGACAGCCACAAGACCAAGAACCAAGAGCGATTGATTGCCACGCATAACCGGCACTACGGAGCAGGTGCTGGCGTTGGCGGCGCGGGAACTTGTGGGAATGATCGCTGTTTGCAAATCCGGCGGCTTTGGTGGTCATGGTCGAAGGCCCACCGGAGTTTCGCCCCGACGGGCGGGCTTGTCTCAGGCTTCAGCTCTACCAGCCGGTTCTCCCCGTCCCACACGTACGTCCAGCGCCCGTCCTGGGTCAGATTCCCGTCCGCATCGTGGGTGGAGGTTTCCGGGCTGGCCGGCACGAACACCTCCCCCGCACGGCTCTGGCCCGCCCCGTACGGGCTGGTCACCGTGATGGTCGGGTACTGCGCCGTGGCATTCGGGACGTTCAGCGCGTGGTGGAAGTACTCGCCCTGCCGGCTGGCCACGTTCCCGTTGACCGTCACGTTGGTCGTCGGATGGGCCAGCCCCTGCCCCTCTCGGCGCTGCGGATTGTTACCGGTCCAGGTCATGGAGACCGTGGCCAAACTCCCGCCGGGCGGGCTTTCCGTCAAGGGCAGGTCGGCGGCATTGCAGGTGGAGGAGGGTGATGCCGTGGTGTCGCAGTATCCTTCCGCCGGCACAGGTCTGCCGCTCGAGCACGACGCTTTGAGCAGCGGCACTTTGCGAGCAGGTCCGCGCCTCGCGCCGTTCAGCGTCCGTTGGCGGTGCCGGGGTTGCAAAACATGCGGTTGCGCGTGGGCAGCTTGGCTTCGCGTCGCCAGGTGTCAAAGGTGATGAACTCGACGTGGCCGTCCACCGCCAGGACGATGCCGCCCTTTTTGCCGTGGCGGCGGCCCAGGGCGCCGTCCACGTCCGGGTCAGGGAAGCTGGAGCCGTCGTTGTAGCCGTAGCCGAGGATGACGTTGGCGTCGTCGGGTTCCCACATCATGAAGGCATCCGGGGCAAAGTCCTGGATTTTGTAGGAATTGCCGGCGGGCGTGAGGGCGCCGTAGCCGCAGAGGGCGCCGTTCATGACGTAGGTGGCGAGTTTGTTGGCGCGGGCCTTGAAAGTGGGGGTGTTGGTCTTGTCAATGGGGCAGCGGTAGGTGCGCATGGCGCCGAGGTACTGCCAGAGCTGGCCGCCCTGGTAGGCGAGGATGGGGTTGGTCGAGTAAGGCACAGCGAAGAGGTTGGGCACCTGGTTGTTGGTGGGCGCGTACAGCCAGCCCGGCACCCAGGGCGGGTTCCAGTTCGGGTAGGGCAGGCGTTCGCGGTTGTCACCCGCATACATGTGGCTGGCCAGGCCGATTTGTTTCTGGTTGCCCACGCACATCGTGCGGTGGGCCTTGTCCTTGGCCATAGCCAGAGCCGGGAGCAACAGCCCGGCCAGGATGGCGATGATGGCGATGACCACCAGAAGTTCGATGAGGGTGAAGGCGCAGCTCGGGCCACCGGAGCCCCGGGCATGGGGCAAGGCGGGTTGGCGCGTGCTCCGGTCGTGCTCCGCCGGGTGGGAGTCGCTTTTCGCGAGACTCATGGCGGCAATTTAACCACCCGGCCCCGGCGCTGCCAGTCAGAAAAAATGGGCGGCAGCTGGAAGGGCGCGTCTCCGTTTCTCGCAGGACGGCCAAGGTTTTCAGTGGGGAGGGCCGCGCTGCGGCACGGCCGCCGGGGGAGCCACACACGACGCCGGCGCTGAAGCCCTCCCGCCCGCGGGCGGGAAGGCCGTTTCCTATGCCCCCGCTGAACGGCACCGGATAAGGGTAAAAGGCAGATACAAGGCTGACGGCCTGCGCTACGTCGCCGGGCGGGTC
>JBBIJZ010000122.1:0-11703 GCA_037445715.1 Verrucomicrobiales bacterium
CCGGGCCGCGGCTTCCGCCGGGCCGAGCGTCGCGCGCCACCAGCGGTCCGCGGCCTGCAAGCCTTGCTGGACCATTCCCCGGACCTCGGGTGGCGGCCGGCCGGACCGGAGCGCCTCATAAAGCGCCGCCGGCCGAGCGGACTTGCGGAACAGGCCGAAGTCCGCCCAGGGCGGGCGCTCGAGCGTGTGGGTGAGGTAATCGCCCATGCGGGCGCTCAGTTCGTACACGGTGCGCGTGTCGGCCACGACCCGCTCGGCGTCCGCCGCCGAGCGCACCGGGTCTTCGGCCAGGCGAAAGGCCGCCCACGCCCAGCGCACGGCCATTTCCTGGAGGCGGAACTGGGCCTGCACCAGCCGCACGCGCGCGGCCTCGCGGCTGCCCGGCGCCACGGCGGCCAACGCGCGGTCCAGGGCCCCCGCCGCGCGCGCTGCCCCGGCCGGGGTGAGCACTCGGAACTGCTCGGTCGAGCCATAATCGCGGATCGAACTGACGTCCGGCCCGAAGGGATGGGGGCGGCCCGCGGTGGCCAGCCACCGGGTGTAGCCGTCTTCCAGGGCCTGATGGAACGCGCGCATCGCCTCGGCCGCCGGGCCGTAGAACGCGCGGTAGTACTCGTTCAGCAGGGCCTCGACGTCCTGGCGCGGGTCCCAGAGCAATTCGGCCGTCAGGTACGGGATGACGTCGCCGAACGGCCACTGGCCGTGCCATTCCATGTAGAAGACCCGGGCGCATCCCGAGGCCGCGGCGTAGGCCAGACGCCGCGCCATCTGGTGCGGGTCGAACTTGGGCAGCACGAAGAAGGCGTCGTTGTGGTGCACGTACAGGCCCAGGTGCCGCGGGCCGAGAGCCTGCCACTGGTCCCAGGCGGCGAAGGTGTTGCCGGGCGTGGTCAACACGGGCAACAGGCGCGGGTGCGGGCGGACCGTGCGCGGCGCCTCGCGGGCCGCGCCGTAGGCCAGATACACCAGCCAGCGGTCGGGGAATTCGGCGGCCACGCGCTCGGCGATGAGGTTGGTCAACCGCACGTAGCGGGCGCTGCGGCCGTCGCGGGCCGGGTCGCTCCCGGGCGGGTCATCCCAGGCCCGGCAGTGGGCGCAGGTGCAATCGCCGCCGCCGTCATTGATGGCCACATTGACCCCCACCGCGTCCGGGTGGGAGCGGAAGTACTCGAGGACCCCTTCGGCCATGAGGCGGGGCACGTCGGGATTTGAAACGCAGGGCTGCCAGGATTTGGCCGGGGCGTTGGGACGGGGGGTCACGCGCACGCCGTTGATCAGCGCGTAGTACTCGGGATGGGCGGCCGCGTAACGCTCCGGGGGCAGCCACTGGTGGTAGTTCTCGTTGCAGGGCAGGGTCACGTGGCGCCGGTAAAAGTCCAGCGTCGGCCCCGGGCTGTTGGTAAACGGGCGGGTGGAGATGGCCACGCTGTACCAGTACGGCCAGTCGCGCCATTCCACCTCCGGCACCGTGAGCGTGGGTCGCGCGGGGATCACGTCGCCCAACCCGCCGGGCGGCCCGGGCCAGTAGGCGCGCACGCCCACGTAGCGCTTGAGAAACCCCACCACCCCGTGCGCCGTGGCCGCGTCCGTGGCGCCGCGGATGATCAGCGTGCGCCGGTCCGGGGTGTGAATGAGATAGCCCCGCCGGTTGGGGAACCGGTCGCCGCCGTACTCGAGGTCCGGCAGCCCCAGGTCCACCGCGCACGCCCGCCGCGTGGGGCCCACGTGGATGGCCGGTGGGTTGGAAGAATCCCCCGGCGTCTCGGTGACCACCGGGAAGTCCGCGCCGGTGGCCAGTTTCAGGTAGGCCTGGAACGCCCGCACCGTGGCTTGCAGCGCCCGCGACGCTCCCGCCGGCTGGACAATCCGGCAGCGCGCCCGGCCGTTTTCGGCGATGCGGAAGAAATCGGCCGCTCCCTCGCGGGGCGGATCCGGAAACCGAAAGGCCGGCAACGGCAACGCCGGGGTCTCCGCGGCCCCTCCCGGAGTCGCCGCGCCCGCCAATCCGGCAGCGAGGAAGAGGATCGCCGCGGTGCGCCGCCCGCGCCTGTGCCACGGGGCCGGCCCCGCCGGACCGGGCGGGGCCCCGGGGTGGCCCGCCCGGCGAATCGCCGCCGCCGGACCAGCGGTCCGCACCCGCGCGGTTGAACAGGATCGCCAGGAGGGCCACTTGCGCATGGTCGAAGCTATGCCCGAAAACGCCGGGCGAAAAAACAAAAACGCCCGTCGCGGCCGGGGTCAACCGGTCCGCAACGGGCGTTGTACGCGGAGAATCAGACGCCGGGACGGCCCCGGCGGCCGGGGGTCAGGTGGCGGGCGCGGGCGGGGGTGGTTCGGGAGCGGGTTCCGGGGCCGCCTCGAGCTGGTCCATCTGGCGTTCGAGTTTCTTGAAGAACCAGGAGAGGATGATCACCCCCACGGCGGTGAAGGTCAGGATGGACCAACCGGCCGCGTCGTGCACGCCGGAGACCGACTCGATGCCGCGGGCGTTGGCGGTGAGCGAGAGGTAGAGGGAGCGGATGAGGTTGCCCAGGATGGCCAGGCTGATGCCGCAGACAAACAACAGCACCTGGAGGCTGAAGCGCCGGAGGGTGAGGTACCCGATGAAGAGCGTGGCCATGATGGTGGACTGGAGGCTGCGGATGCCGCTGCAGGCCTCGTCCACCCCCACCGTGCCGGCGGGCAGGTGAATGAGACTGCCCACCTGCGTGGCCGGGATGCCCAGGAGGTTGAGCACCTCGGTGTTGAACCACGCCACCTTGTTTTGCAGGGTGCTGACGACCGGCCCCTGGAGGCCGCTGGGCAACGGCATGGCGATGAGCAGGAAACCGAACGCCATCCCGAAGTGCCGCACGCCCGCGCCGCCGAAGACCACGCCCAGGTTGCCCGCCACCACCAGCATGCCGCCCAGGGCCAATCCCAGCGTGGTGGGCGCGCTCGAGCCCATCACCGCCTGGTAGATTTGCACCAGAAACATCAATCCCAGCCCCGCGAAGAACAGGCCCAGGGCCCACGGCCGCAGGCGCCAGCTCAGCGCCGGGCGTTTCTCCCAGGCTTCCCAAAACAGGTAGGCACACAAGAGCACCACGACCCAGCCGAATTGCAGGTCCGGATTGGTGCGCCAGAACCACTGGGCGCGGCTGATGATCCACGCCATGACCAGAAACGCCGGGCCGAGCCCCAGCAGCGGGGAGAATCCTTGCATGAGCGGTCGGGTCAGGATTTGCGCGCCTGCCACGCGGCCAGTTCCGCCGCGTAGTCCACCGGTTCGAGCCATTGTTCGAGAAACTCGAAAAGCAGCCGGTCCGCCGCAGCGAGGTCCGCGCCCCGCAGGGGCGTCGAGATGCGGATGAATTGTTTGGGCCCCAGCAATGGACGCCGGGAGCGGAAACCGTCCCACACCCGCTCCCAGAGCCGGGCGTCCACCGCGCGCGCGAAAAAGCCGCGGGACTTGCCCTTCTCGGGCGGGAGGGTGGCAAAGCGCAGCCCGACGCTCAGGTTGTGGTCCAGCCGGTAGGGCAGCGGCTGTCCGCCCACCAGACCGCCGAAATAGACCAGCTCGCGTTCGCCCCCGGCCACGAACACCCGCCGCTCGAAGACCAGGCGCACCCCGTGCACAACCCGCTCGACGTGGTCCGGCGTGACCGGCTCGAATTTCCAGCCGGCCAGGGTCCAACACCGGTCCGGGGTGTGCAGAAACAGGCCGGTGTCATGCGGCTTGAAGGTGTACCGCTTGGCCGAAAAGGCCCGCACCACCTGGCGCGTGGCCGGGTTTTGAAACTCGCCAAAGGTCGCCACGTCCGCCACCAGCAGCCGCTCGGCGGACTCGTCCAGCGGGATTTCCCGCCAGGTCCAGCCGGCCAGGTTGGTGCGCACGCCGAACCAGAGCGGCTTCTCCCCCGCGGCCGCGGCCGTGTACCACAGCCGGGGGAAGACCCACACCGCGGCCACCAGCGCGGTGAGCGCGAGCGTGCCCCACAGCACTCGACGGGCGGCTCCCCGCGGGGGCGCGGGCGCAACGGGATCGGGATCCGACTTCGTGCTCATGCGGTCGCCATCATGCCATTGGTTGAACAGACTGACAAACCGGTCCTGGCGACACGGCGTCGGCCAGCCGGCGCCCTTCATGCGCCGCGCGCACGCGCTGACGCTCGACGCTCGCGCCGGGCGCGGAATCTGTGCGGCAGCGTTTGGAGTGCGACCGTTTGCGCCCGCCGTTTTTGCCCCGCGTCGGATGGCCGGTCGGCGATGGTCAGGGGCAGGAATGAACGCGGTTGCTCCGTCGGTTCCGCCCCGCCGAACCCGGCAGCCGGGACCGGCGGCTTTCCCCCTGAGGCGCACCCGGCGGGTTGGAAACCCGCGATACGGCAGACCTGAGGTCTGCGCTACACCGACTCACGGCACCGGCCAGCCGGCGCCCTTCATGCGCTGCGCGATTCACCGGGCGGCCGGGCGGGCCCTGCCGCGGCAGGCGAGTGCGGACCGCCCCGGGCCGGTGGCCTGTTCCATCTTTCGGTAGCCGCCGCGTTCCGGCTCAAAACAGATAGGGCTGGTACTCGGGCACCAGTTCCTTGATGCGGATCTTGAGCTGGTTGCGCTCGAGGGTGTGGAGTTGTTGTTCCAGCGCCGCCAGGGCCTTCTGCAAGTGCTCCAGCGGGGCCGGTTCGCAGACAAACCTCATGACCTTCGGGTGCTCGGTCGGCGCGTGGTTCTCCCGGTGGTGGCTCAGCTCCTCGAACAGCTTTTCGCCCGGCCGCAGCCCGGTGAACCGGATTTCGATGTCCTCGTCCGGTCGCAGCCCGTGCAACTCGATGAGCTGCCGCGCCAGGTCCACGATCTTCACCGGCCGGCCCATGTCCAGGACGAAGATTTCCCCGCCCTGCCCCATGAAGGTGGCCTGCAAGACCAGCCCCACCGCCTCGGGGATGGTCATGAAATAGCGCGTGACCTCCGGGTGCGTGACCGTGACCGGGCCGCCCTCGGCAATCTGGCGGGTGAAGGTGGGAATCACGCTGCCCGAGGACCCGAGCACGTTGCCGAAACGCACGGCGATGAACCGCGTGGCGCCGTCGCGCTGCGCGGCGGCCAGGGCCTGGAGGTACATTTCGGCCAGGCGCTTCGAGGCGCCCATCACGCTGGTCGGGTTGATGGCCTTGTCGGTCGAGATGAGCAGGAAGCGTTCGACCCGGTGTTCGAGCGCCAGGTGCGCCAGCCGCGCCGTGGCCAGGGTGTTGTTCTTGAGCGCCTCGCCCGGCTGGCTTTCCATCATCGGCACGTGCTTGTGCGCCGCCGCGTGGAAGACCAGCTCCGGCTTGAACCGCGTCAACAGGTACCGCATCCGCGCCTCGTCCAGCACGTCCCCGATCAGCGGCAGCGCCTGGCCCTGGTAACCGAGGCGGTTCAACTCCTGCTCGATCGGGAACAACTGCACCTCGGACTGGTCCACCATCAGCAGGGTGCGCGGATTGCGCGCCAGAATCTGGCGACACAGCTCGCTGCCGATGCTGCCGCCGGCGCCGGTCACCATCACCACGCGCCCGCGCAGTTGCGCCGCGATGTGGGCGTCGTCCAGCGCGATGGGCTCGCGCGGCAGCAGGTCCTGGATTTCCACCGGCCGCAACTGGCTGACCCGCACCTTGCCCGTGGCCAGTTGCTCCATCGAGGGCACGGTCTGAAACTTCAGCCGCACCTCCTGCAGGAGCCGCACCACCTCCCCGATGCGCCGGGCCGGCGCGCCGGGCATGGCGATGATCACTTCGTCCAGGGCAATCTTGAACTCCGGGTCCCGCAACAGTTCCGGTCGCCCCATCACCGGCACGCCGTGCAACTGCGAGCGCCATTTCTGGGGGTCGTCATCAAAGAACGCCACCGGCAGCAACCCCAGCCCGCGCCGGGACAACAGTTCCTTGGCCAGTTCCCCGCCCACATCGCCCGCCCCGATGATCCCCACCCGCCGCGCGTGCGCGGGGAGTCCGCCCTCGACCGTTCGCAGGTGCTCCCGCAACACGCGCAGCGCCAGCCGCACCGCCACGATCCCGAGATTCGAGAGCAGGAAATCAATCAGGATCACCCCGCGGGGCAGGACCAGCGCGCGGTAATCCGGGTTGTCCCCGGCCACCATGTACATCGCGTACAGGACAAACGAGGCCATGGACATGGCCCCCACCACCCGCCAGAGGTCCGGCAGACTGAAATACCCCAGCAGCACACGGTACTGGCGGAACAAACGCATGCACAGGAGCTTGACCGGCACCGCCACCAGCCAGCCCAGCCCCAACGGCGCGCGCATCGTCTCCGGCACCGCCAAATCAAACCGCAGCCCGAACGCCGCAAAATGGCTGGCCAGAAACACCCCGCTGTAGCTCGTCAACAGCAACAGGGTGCGTTGCCAGCCGGCAAAGGTCATCATGCGGCGACCGGCCTTGGTGGCGGCGGCTTCCATGCGATGTCGTTCAGGTCAGGCGTTAACGGACGGCGCGCCCGTCAACCTGTCAATCCCGCATTTTTTCGAGCGGGGCAAAACGCGGGCGGCGCCGTCCCGACTGTCGGGGTTGGAGGGGATGCCCTGGCGGTGACCTCGCCCCGGCGGCCGCCGGGGCGCCGCGCTTAATCCCGTTTTTCCCCGGAGACCGGCTCCGTCTCCGGCGGCGCGGAAAAACTCACCCGGTCGCGCCGGTGCGCCGCCGCCCCGAAATGCGCCGCGCGCACCTGCTCGATGACAAAGGCCTGCTCCGCCCCGGTCAGGTTGCTCGAGCTGGGCAGGCAGACGCCGCGGCGATTCAAGTCCTCCGCCACCGCCCCGCCCACCCGCTCCGCCCCGCGGTACAGCGGTTGGGTGTGCATCGGCTTCCAGACCGGCCGCGCCTCGATGTTGGCCGCCTCCAACCGCCGGATCAGTTCGCCGGCGGACAGCCCGAACGCCTTTTTCTCGATCAGGAAACAACTCAGCCAGCGGGTGTGGCGGGAAACCGGTTCCGGCGTGCAGGGTTGGGCGACCGGGCTCTGCGGCTCGGAGCCTGGGGTCTCGGATTTCGGATTTCGGACTTCGGATTTCGGATCTCGGCCTTCGGCCATCGAACTTCGGTCTTCAAACTTCGCCTCGGGCTGCGGCTCGATGCCCGGCAGGTCGGCAAACGCCGTCCGGTACCGCTCGAACACCGCCCGCCGCTGCCGGACCCGCTCCTCGAGCACCGCCAACTGCCCGAGCACGATGCCCGCCAGCACGTTGCTCAGCCGGTAGTTGTAGCCCAGCTCCGAGTGCACGTAGTTCTTGATCCCCTCCGGGTCAGTGTCCCGCGCCTGCGTGCTCCAATGCCGCGCCCGCGCCACCCACTCCGGTCGCGCCGCCACCAGCATCCCCCCGCTGGTGCCGGTGATGATCTTGTTGCCGTTGAAGGAAAACACCCCCACCTCGCCCAAGGTGCCGGGGTGCCGGCCCCGGTACCACGCGCCCAGCGATTCCGCGGCGTCCTCCAGCAACGGCATCTCGTAGCGACGACACACCTCCAGGATGGGATCCAGGTCGGCCGCCTGCCCGAACAGGTGCACCACTGACACCGCCCGCGGCAACCGCCCGCGCGCCGCGCGCCGACGCAGCTCGTCGGCCAACAGGTCCGGGTCCAGATTCCAGGTGCGGCGTTCGCTGTCCAGGAAGACCGGCCGGGCGCCCAGGTACACGATGGGGTTGCAACTGGCGGCAAACGTCAGCGTGGGCGTGAGCACCTCGTCGCCGGGGCCAACCCCCAGCAGGCGATACCCCAGGTGCAAGCCCGCCGTGCCGCTGCTCAGGGCCACGGCCGGCCGACCGACCAGCGCGGCAAAGGCCGCCTCCAGGGCGTCCAGGTTCGGCCCCACCGTCGAAAGCCAGTTCGAGTCAAACGCCTCCCGGACGTGGCGCCACTCGGCCTCGCCCAGGTGCGGCTTGGAAAGGTGGATGCGGTAAGGGAAGGACTTCATCAGGGGGAAAGGTCCTGCGCGGGGAAGGTTGGGCAGTTGCCGAAAACGGGCGGTTGAATGTCCGCGCGATAAACCGGCCGTTGCCGTTGCGAATCCGAGCCGTGGCGGAGAAGAAAGACACGGTTCAACGGGTCGGTCCGGGGTGCTGCAAGGCCAGGGCGACCAGTTGACGGAAATCGCCCAGCCGATGCCGGAGGATGTCTTCCACAATGTCCAGGTCCAGGGTGCGGTAGTTGTGGATGGCCACATTGCGGAATCCCACCATCGCCGCCAGGGAATCGGCCAGCGCGGGTGGCAACAGCCCCTGCGCGCGCAGGATCAGAAAGGCCTGGCGGCTGTCCTGGGGCACCCCCAACCGATGCAGGCGGATCAGGCGCAAGGCCAGGTCAATGCTCGCCTGACAGGCTCGCTCCAGGTTCAGCAGGATCGAGTCCTGCCTGGTCCAGTTCGCCCGCAGGTTTTCCGAACGCCCCGCGTACTCCTCATCCAGCCGCCGCAGGCAGCGTTCGATGATCCCGGCCTTGGCCAGTATCACCTCATCCACCATGAATCGTCCCCCGTCGCCGGATGTCGGCCAGCAAGTCCTGCCGCTCCTCGTTCAACCGACAGTACTTGGCCAGCACCGCCACCTCGAACTCCGCCACCGCCACCGGGTCGCGGGCAAACAGGAGTTCCCCCCCGCCCACCACCTGCGCGGCCAGCGCCGTGCTGACGGCAGACAAGTCCACCAGGTCCACCTCGCGATGCAACCGGCGGGCGCAGGCCTCGGCCAGGACGAAACGCTCCCGGGCCGAGAGCGGGGCCTCTGCCCACACCGCCAGGTCCACGTCACTGCCGGCGTGCTCGGTCCCCTGGGCGGCGGAGCCGAAAAGGTACACCGCGCGCAGCCCGGGGAGGCTCCGCCGCAGCAGCCCCACCACTTCCGTGCGGAGGTAAACCTGGTCTGTCGGCTTCATGTTCCGCCCCTCAGCCTAACGCGACGCCCCGGGGAGTGCCATCCCCGCGCGGTTTCCGCCTCTGACCGCGAAACCCGCCGTGCCGCTGCTCAGGGCCACGGCCGGCCGACCGACCAGCGCGGCAAAGGCCGCCTCCAGGGCGTCCAGGTTCGGCCCCACCGTCGAAAGCCAGTTCGAGTCAAACGCCTCCCGGACGTGGCGCCACTCGCCCTCGCCCAGGTGCGGCTTGGAAAGGTGGATGCGGTGGGGGAAACTGGGGCTCATCAAATCAGGAGTTCCGTCGTTGACAAGCGCCTGAACTATTCCGGACGACGGCGACATGATCATATTTGGCGCCTGTCACGCCAGGAAGATATTTCAGCCAGCTTGAATCAATCTCTCGCCCTTCCACCCAAGCCAGCAGCACCGAGGGCAAGTTTGCGCCTGCAACATGCACAAAAGGATAGCCTCCTCCAAACCTGGGGTTGATGTCCAGGACCCCTAACGTCCCGGGACCGCGAATCACGTCACAATCGAGGTTGCCGATGTGGCCGATGCACCTTCCAATTGTTGCTCCCAGCGCCTGCAGTTCAGGGTCGGCACAAGTGATTGCCCTGTCGGTTTCGCCAGCCCTCATTCCCAACTTTTTCCGGATGAACGTGGTCACATAACGACCTTGGAGGTCATTCACCACATCTAAGCCATACTCACAACCTGTCAAGTACTCCTGAATGATTACGCAATGCTCAATATCCTCGGAGCTAGCCTCTGCGATTGCAGATCGCGTCACTTGTTTTCGGGTAAATTGGTACGCCATCTCGAGCTCGGTTTCGTCAGTAGGAAAGTGGATACCGATGGAAGCTGTTCCCCAGCGTGGTTTCACCACCATAGGGAAATGAAGCATGCCTGCCTGGGTTGCTCTTCGCACCTCACTAAGCGAACAAAAGGTTCGGGGAACCGGTATCCCATTTTGGGTGAAAAACTGGGCCATTTCCCACTTGTCGAAAGAGCGTCGTATGACTTCTGGGGAAGAGACGAGGACAACAATTCCCGCCCGCTCGAAACGCGACCGCTCCCGCGCGAGAAGCGGCAATTCGAGATCGTTCAGTGGCACCACAAGACGAACTTCATTCTTCCGGCACAGTTCCAACAACCTATCCATGTAAGTGGAGTCGGAAATGGGGGGTAGCACAAACCAGCGATCCGCTACCTGTAAAGCCGGGGCATTAGAATTAGCGTCGATAGCAATTACAACACCACGCTCTCCGAGGCTTTCGCGGAAATAACGCACTAAGTAGTTACGCCGTCCAGCACATGTCAACAAGACGTTCATATTTGTCTTGGCTTCTTACCTCAATTCAGGAAATCGGAAAGTTGCAAAGATATCGTCGAAAGTCTCCCCTCTCCGTACAATTTCCCACTCATAAGCGGCCTCCCCACCACATAGCACTGGAGCGCTTGGGCGAATAAATGGCGGTTTAAAGACCAGCGTGTATGCCCCCACTTGCCCAAACACGACAAAATCACCAATCGTAATGCGATCAGGATATTGTGGCCAAAGACAATCGTGTTCCATACATGTGTAACCTACCAAGTCAACCGGACCATCCAATCCAGCACCAGCGGCCCCGGTCTCGGCGCGATACAGTTGGATCGGAAGTCGTTTCGTACTTAGTGTGGGGCGCACGTCATGCACACTCCCCATCACTAGGGCAACCTTTCGCGGGCCAAGGTTTTTAACCGCAATAACACGCGCTGCATAAGACATGACGTCAGCCACCACAGCCGCGCCGGGCTCTACAATCAGTTGGGGACCATCGCAGTGGCCGAATCGTTTCTGGAAGAGTGACGCAATCACGTTAGCGTAAGCATCGTAGCTGGGTATGCTACAGTCAAACTGTTTGGCAAATTCGGCCGGCATACGTCCGAAGAAGCCACCGCCTACATCCAAGAAATCCGGCGGGGTATCTACAAAGTAACGTTCTGCAAGTTCAAGCAAGCGGCGAACACGTAGATCATAGGAGGTCAAACTGCGTGTTGGCGTGGAAAAGTGGCAGTGTAAGCCGGAGATGCGGATATTCGACAGCCGGCTCAAACGCTGATACGCGCTATCCAATTCACCGCTGTCTGCACTGAGACCAAAGCGGGATCGATTACCCGCATCCAAGTCGAAATTGCAGCGCAAGCCGACACGGAGATCGACGGCAGAAGTACGACGTGAGATTTGTTCCAACCACGACACTTCTTGCAGGCAATCTATATTCACGATCGAGCCGGCCAAAAGCGCACGCTCGATGTCTGCCATGGTTTTTAGCGGACCATTGAAAATAATTCGATCACCACGAACCCCTAATCTAACCGCAAGCTCATACTCCATCCGGGAAACCACCTCAGCATAACCGCCCATTTGATCAACCGCATGACACAGCACAGGGAGGTAGTTAGTTTTATATGAATAGGCTAGCATGGTATTTGCATAAATGCAACGAAACACCTCCAAGAATTGCCGGCAATTATTGACAAACTGTGACTTGTCAACGAGGAAGAAACCATCCCCGTATTTTTCTGCAAGACTATTGAGTAACTGCCAAGAGAGTTCCATAGCTTCGACAGCATCTATATCAAGTAAGAGAAAATACTGGACATCTACAGTATGAGGTTTCTTGATTTCGTACCATCTGTGGACATTCCTAACGACAGAATTTCGAAGAATCAGCACGCTCCTGGTCTAGCCAAGTTTCAGCACGATCTGGGTCTGCGGCGGCACCTTCCCGTTTCCACACGGCCCGGAGGGTTCGCCCCAAAATGCCCA
>JBBIJZ010000123.1:0-11359 GCA_037445715.1 Verrucomicrobiales bacterium
GCGCTGCGCGGCCATGACCCTGCCCCGCTCCCCGGAGCGCTGACCTGCTCCGAGTGGCTTCAGACCGTGGGGTCACGATCTACCCGGCCTTTCCCAGGCACGCCAAAATTGGCCTTGGAAAACCCGGCCCCCGGCGGTCAACATGCGCGCTCGCTTCGCCCCCGCGGGTCTCCCGGGCCGGCGCCGGTGCGGAGCCGCTTGGGCATGAAACGCACGCATCATTGCAACGAACTGCGCCCGGAGCACGTCGGGCAAACCGTCACGCTCGACGGCTGGGTCCATTCCCGGCGCGACCTGGGCGGGGTGATTTTCGTGGACGTGCGCGACCGCGAGGGGCGCACGCAGGTGGTGTTTGACCCGTCTGACCTGCCCGCGGAAGTGTTTCGCCGGGCGGAGACGCTGCGGCCCGAAAGCGTGGTCCGCGTGACCGGCCCGGTGCGCCGCCGGCCCGAGGGTACCGAGAATCCCCGGATCGCCACCGGCCAGGTCGAGGTGCTGGCGCGCACGCTGGAGGTGTTGAACCTGGCCGACCCGCTGCCCTTCCAGATTGACGAGCCGGAGGCCGCCGCGCGGGTGAGCGAAGAGGTGCGGCTCAAGTACCGGTACCTGGACCTGCGCCGGCCGGAGATGCTGCGGAACCTGCGCCTGCGCAGCCGGGTGGCCGCCGCCACGCGCAATTACTTCGATGCGCTCGGCTTCCTCGAGGTCGAGACGCCCATCCTCTTCAAGTCCACACCCGAGGGGGCGCGGGAGTTTCTGGTGCCCAACCGCCGCGAGCCCGGCACGGCCTACGCGCTGCCGCAGTCCCCGCAGCAGTTCAAGCAAATCCTCATGGTGGCCGGCGTCGAGCGCTACTACCAACTGGCCCGCTGCTTCCGCGACGAGGACCAGCGGGCCGACCGCCAGCTCGAGTTCACCCAGATTGACGTCGAGATGTCCTTCATTGACCGGGAGGACATCTACGCGGTCATCGAGGGGCTGCTCCGGCAGGTCTGGCAGGTGGCGCTGGGCCGGGACATCCCCACCCCCTTTCCCCGCCTCCGCTACGAGGAGGCGATGAACCGCTTCGGCACCGACAAGCCGGACACGCGCTTCGGCCTCGAGCTGGCGGACTTCACGGAGGAATTCCGCGCCAGCCCCTTCAAGGTCTTCAGCGGCGCGGTCGCCGCCGGCGGGGTGGTCAAGGCGCTCAACGCCAAGGGCCTGGCCGGCGCCACCCAGGGGCAAATCCAGGCCATGACCGACATCGCCTACGGCTTCGGCGCCAAGGGCCTGGCCTTCATCAAGGTCGAGGGGGGCGAGTGGAAATCGCCCATCGTGAAATTCTTCGGCGAGGCCGAAAAGGCCGCCCTCACGGGCAAACTGGGCATCGAGGAGGGGGACCTGATCCTGTTCGCCGCGGGCGAGTGGCGCACCTCGTGCGAGATTCTCGGCAAGATTCGCCTCTATGCCGCCGAGGTCCTCAAACAACAGGGCCGGCTCAACCTCCCGCCCGACCGCTTCGACTTCCTCTGGGTGGTGGACTTTCCGCTGTTGAGCTTCGACCGCGAGCAAAACCGCTGGTACTCGAGCCATCACCCCTTCACCGCCCCGGTGGCCGAGGACATCCCGCTGCTCAAGACCGACCCCAAACGCGTGCGCGGCCAGCACTACGACGTGGTGGTCAACGGCGTCGAACTGGGCGGCGGTTCGATCCGCATCCACCAGCCCGACGTGCAGAAAACGATCTTCGAGGACGTGCTGCAAATCCCGCCGGACATCGCGCGCGCGCGCTTCGGGTACCTGCTGGAGGCCTTCCGCTACGGCGCCCCGCCGCACGGCGGCATCGCCCTGGGCTTTGACCGCCTCATCGCCATTTTGTGCGGCACGCCCAGCATCCGGGACGTGATCGCCTTCCCCAAGACGGCCAAGGGCACCTGCCTGATGACCGAATCCCCGGGCGTGCTCGAACCCCGGCAACTCAAGGAACTGCACCTCGAACTCAAGGCGGTGCGGAAGGAACAAGTGCCGGGGCCCGCGCGCGGGGCCGGGTCCGTCTAAGAAGGCTCAACGCCTCCGGTTCTGGCCTTCGACCTTCGTCCTGCCCATGTGGTGCAGGCGTCCGCGCCTGCCTTTCCGCGGCAGCGGGAGGGCTGTGCCCAACCGAAACTCCGAAACTCTGAAACTCCGGCGCTCGTAGCGCCGGCCGGCCATCGGCTGTATCGCGGGCAGCAGCCCACGGCCCGACCGCTAGCGCAGGCCGCTTCCGCCGATTGCCAACCGGTGATACGGCAACGACGGTCTTCTCCGACGGTTTGGAGCGGTGAGTGTTGCTGAAGCGTCAGCGTCCGCGCTGGCTACGGGTTACAGCGCCGGCGAGCCGGCGCACTCCATACGCTTCGCGCCGTATCGGGCGGACCTACCTCGCGACAGCGTTTGGAGTGCGGCCGCTGGCGGCCGCTTTGCAGCACGGGTGGAACGGGCCGCTGCCCGTCCCGCCGGGCGCCCGCCCGGCGGCATGGCGCAGGCTGGCCCCCCCTGCCTGCGGGACACATGCACCCCCGAAGCGGCCCGGCGCCAGGTTGCCGCCGGGAACGGCCTGGCGGGCCGTTCCATCCCACCCTGTCGGCCTTCGCGGCCTTGCTTTTCCTCCGGTGGCTCGGGCTCGCAGCCTTTTTCCGGACGGAGTGACCAGAAGTCGCTTTTCGCCGGCCGGCGCGACGTGTTACGTTGCCCCCCGTGAAAACGGTGGGCCGCCGGTTGACCTCCGCCGACGCCGCACGCTTCACCCCCGAGGAAGCCCTGCGGCGGGCGTGTGCCTTGCAGCATCAGGCCGAGCGGCTCAATCCCCATCCCCGCCCGCGCGGCTTTGTCTTCAAGGCCCGGACGCGCGTCGAATACGAGGCCTGGCGTCGCCGCCAGTCCCACCCGCGCCTGTGGTGATGGTGTCACCACCAGCCCCCCTCCAGCCCGGCACGCTGTACCTCGTGGCCACGCCCATCGGGAACCTCGAGGACATCACCCTGCGCGCCCTGCGGGTCCTGCGCGAGTGCGACGCGGTGGCGGCCGAGGACACCCGCCGCACCGGCCGGTTGCTCGCCCACTTCGGCATCCGCAAGCCGCTGCTCAGTTACCACCAGTTCAACGAGGCCCGCCGCAGCGGGGAAATTCTCGAACGGCTGAGCCGGGGCGAGAAGCTCGCGCTGGTCACGGACGCGGGCAGCCCGGGCATCAGCGACCCCGGCGAGCGGGTGGTGCGGGCCGCACTGGCCGCCGGGTACCGCGTCGAGCCGGTACCCGGCCCGTGCGCGCTGGTGGCGGCGCTGACGGCCAGCGGCCTGCCGACCGACGAGTTTCACTTTGTGGGTTTCCTGCCGCACAAGTCCGGCCCGCGGCGCCGGGAGCTGGAGCGTCTGGGCACCGTCCCCGGCACGCTGGTGTTGTACGAATCGCCCCACCGCCTGGAACGACTGTTGGGGGAACTGGCCGAGGTCATGCCGGAGCGGCCGGTGGTGCTGGCGCGCGAGTTGACCAAGCACTTCGAGGAATTCCTGCGCGGCACGCCCGCCGAACTGCTGGCCCGGGTCCGACAACGCCCCCTGCGCGGCGAGTTGGTGGTGCTGCTCGGGCCCAACCCGTCCGGCCCGGTGCCCCCGGCTGACAGGGCCGGCCCGCGTTGAACCCCGGACTGCCGGCCCGCCCGCCTGGCGCGCGGTTCAAGCCGGCGCGCTTCATTTTCAGGTGCCGTCGCGGCGCAAGGGCCCGTGGTGGGTAGTCGTGGAGCGGGTCCTGGAGCTGGCACCCCCACCCCGAATCGAACGGGGATCAACGGTTTAGGAAACCGCCGCTCTATCCATTTGAGCTATGGGGGCACCGGTCGCGGTCCCGGCACCTTTTGGGGCACCTCACGGCTTTGGCAAGCGGGAAAACTCGGCTCAGGCGTCGCTATCCGGACCCGAAGCCGCCGCGGGCCCGGCCTGCTCGACCGCCCGGCGAATGGCCTGTTTGAACTCGGCCAGGCCCTCGTCAAAGGCCGCGGCCATGCGCAGCAGCGGGACGCGGGGCACGCGCCGCCGGAACCGCCGCAGGTTGGCCGCCGCCGCGGCTTCGTCCATCTTGTTGGCCACGACCAGGCGCGGGCGCTCCAGCAGGGCGGGGTCGTAAAGCTCCAGCTCGGTCAGCAACTGCCGGTAATCCTCCCACGGCGCGCGGTTGTCCGTGCCCGCCATGTCCAGCACCAGCACCAGCACCCGGCAGCGGCGGATGTGCCGCAGGAAGGCATGGCCCAGCCCCACGTTGCGATGCGCCCCGGCCACCAG
This sequence comes from Verrucomicrobiales bacterium, assembly GCA_037445715.1. Classification (GTDB taxonomy): domain Bacteria; phylum Verrucomicrobiota; class Verrucomicrobiia; order Limisphaerales; family J093; genus DSVZ01. The sequence goes on from JBBIJZ010000123.1 coordinate 4,299, forward strand.
CCCCGGCACGTCGCACAAGGTCAGCCGGTACCAGTCCGGGTATTCCACGATGCCCACCTGGGGATGCAGCGTGGTGAACGGGTAGGGGGCGATTTTCGGCCGGGCCTTGGACACCGCGGCCAGCAGCGTGGACTTGCCCGCGTTGGGGAAACCCACCAGGCCCACGTCCGCCATGAGCCGCAATTCGAGCAAAAACTCGCCCTCCTCGCCCGGCTCTCCCGGCTGGGCAAAGCGCGGCGTCTGCCGGCGCGCGGTGGCGAAGTTGCGGTTGCCCAGGCCGCCCCGGCCTCCCTTGCACAGCACGAACCGCTGGCCGGGCCGGGTCAAATCCGCCAGCAGCCGGCCCCGCGCGCTGGACACCGCCGACCCCGGTTCGGGTTCGGCCTCGAGGTTGATTTCCACCGCACGCGCGTCGCCCACCACGCGCAACCGCGGCCGCCGGGTCCCGCTGACCGGCAACGGCGCGGCTGGGGAGGCCGCGGGCGGGGTCGTTGTTTCGGCGGGGGATTCGGCCGGCCGCGCCAGGGCCCAGACCAGCGTGCCGCAGGGCACCTTCACCACCAGGTCGCGGCCCGCGCGGCCGTCCATGCCCTTGCCCAGGCCGTGGCCGCCGTCTTCGGCGATGAGCCGGGGTTGGTAGAACTGGTGGACCAGGTTGTTCAGGTCGTGGTCGGCCTCCAAAATCACGTCGCCGCCCCGGCCGCCGTTGCCGCCGCAGGGACCGCCCTTGGGCCGGAAGGTCTCGCGCAAAAACGCCACACACCCGCGGCCGCCGTGACCGGCACGGGCGTAGATTTTGACCTCGTCAACAAACATGCACCGGTGTGCTCAACCCGGGTCGGCCGCGGGAGGGCGGCCGCCGCAAACAAAAAGGCGAGGCGCGTGCCTCGCCCTGGCGGGTTGTTCCGGCCGGTTCAATGGGTCGCGGGTGCCGGGGCGCCCGTCCCCGGGGCGGGAGCCGTGTCCGCACTTCCGGGGGCCGACGCCGTTGCCGCGGGGACAAGGTTGATGCGCTTGCCGTGTTTGTCGAAAAGCACGCGCCCGTCGGCCAGGGCGTAAAGGGTCCAGTCGCGGCCGGTGCCCACGTTCCGTCCGGCCACGAACCGGGTGCCGCGCTGGCGGACCAGGATGCTGCCGGCGCGGACCCATTCGCCGCCGAAGGCCTTCACGCCCAGGCGCTGGCCCCGACTGTCACGACCGTTGCGGGAACTGCCGCCGCCTTTCTTGTGTGCCATAGACTCAGAGCTTGATTTCCTTGACCTTGAGCACCGTGAGCGACTGCCGGTGGCCGATCTTCTTGCGGTAGCCCTTGCGGCGTTTGAGCTTGAAGGCCCAAAGCTTCGGGCCGCGCTTGTGCTCGACCACGTCGGCCACGACGCTGGCGCCGGCCACGGTGGGCGTGCCCACCACGACCTGGCCGTCGTTGTTGACCAGCAGCACCTGGTCCAACACGACCGACTGCCCGGCCTCACCGGCCAGTTTCTCGACCTCGAGCGTGTCGCCCGGCGCCACGCGGTACTGTTTGCCGCCCGTTGCTAGAACTGCGTACATAAATCAACGCGTCAAAGGCCGGGCATTTAATCCGGCCGCCGCGGCCCTGTCAACGACGCGTTTGTCGCTCAGGGGATTCTCCGCAGGGCCCCCTCGGCCCGCTTGCGCGTGGCGTCGTTGCGGGTCCGGGCCGCGACCTCCTGCAGCACGGCCCGGCGCTTTTCCTTCGAGACCTCGGGGATGTCCCGGCTGGCCAGCGTGACCAACGCCGAGAGGGCTTCTTCGGCCACGGCGGGCTCGGCGGCCAGGGATTGCAGCAGGTCCAGGGCGCCCGCCGTGCGCAGCGTGGCCAGCGCGCTGATGGCGGCCTGTTTTTCCTCCGTCCAGGACAACTGCGGCAACAACGCCCGGATGCGCTCGACCCGCGCGGGGTCCGCGAGGTTTTTGTCGGCCTGCAGATACTGCAGGTAACCGCGCAGCCCGAGCACCTGGTGGGCGCGCTTGGCGCCGGATTTCACCAGCGCCAACAGCGGCTCGGCCACCGCCACGTCGTCCGGCCAGTTGTTGGGCCAGGTGGACAAGGCGCGTACGGCCTCATCCTGCACCGCGGCATCGGCGTCGCGCGTGGCCGCCACCACGGCCGCCAGGGCCTGCGCTCCGCCCACACCGGCCAGGGCGTGCAGACCGATGATGCGCACGGCCGGCGCGGCATGGCGCACCAGCGGCAGCAACTGCGGCACGCCCCGCGCGCCGACGCGGCCGCCCACCTCGAGCAGGGCGCTCTCGAGTTCGTCGCGCCGGGCGGGGTCGGTTTCCCGCTGCACCAGGCGCGCCAGTTCGGCCAGTTCGGTCTCGCCGCCCAGGGCGCCCACGGCCTGAAGTGCGGCACGGCGGATTTCCGGTTGCGGGTCCTGCACGGCGCCCAGCAGCGCCGGCAGGGCGGCTTGAATCCGGCGCTGGCCGCACAGCTCCATCAACACCGCGCGTTCCGCCCCGGTGGCCCGACCGAGCCGCTCGGTCAACGCGGCGTCCACGCCCTCGGCGTGCAGGAGTCGGAGACTTTGCCGGGCCGCCCGGGCCAGGTCGCGGTCCGGCGCCACAGCGGCTTCGAGCAGCACGGGCACGCTGGTGGCGTCGCCCACCTCGGCGAGCACCTGCACCGCGGCCAGGCGCAATGCGGGCGCGCCCGTGCGCGCGGCCTGCATCACGGCGGGACGGACGGCGGGGTCGTGTCGGTCGGCCAGGGCCAGGAGCAGGAGCGGTTGGCGCGCCGCCGGGAGAGAATCCAGCGCGCGGATCAAGCCCTGCGTGACGTCCCCGCCGGGGAGTTCGCGGGCCACGCGCAGGCCCAGGGCCAGGGCATCCTTGTCCTCGGCGCGAAGTTGTTCGAGCAAGAGCGGCAGGCCTTCGGCGCCGCGGACGAGGATGGCGCCGCGGGTGGCCTCGAGGCGTTGCTGGGCCGGCAACGACGCCGCGCGCGCGGCGTCGTACAAGGCCCGGGCGGCGGCGGTCTGGCCCGCGGCGCGCAGATGATCCGCGGCGCGGACGCAACCTTCGCCCAGGGCGGGGCTGAGGGCGGGGGGCGAGTTGGCCAGGCGGGCCTGAAGGGCGTGAGCCGCGGGTTCTGTGCCGATGCGGCCCAGGGCGACGGCGGCCGCGGAGGCGACCTCGATGTCCGCGGCCTGCAAATGGGTGGTCAGCACGGCCACGGCCTGTGCGTCGCGCCGCATGCCGATCGAATTGAGCACGCCGACCAGGAGGCGCCCCTGCAACCGGCCCGCGGCTTCGCGCAGGGCGGCGTCCGCCGCGGGGTCCGGAATGGCTTCGAGGGCGATGCGGGCCCAGGAGGCCAGGGCGGGGTCGCTCAACAACGGCGCCAGCACGGGCACGGCTTCGGCGGTGCCGTGGATGGCCAGTTGGCGGCAGGCCATGGCCTTTTCCGCGGGCGCGGCGTCGGAGCGCAGGGTGGCGAGCAGGGCCTGTTCGCGGGCGCGGTCGGCGGCGCCGGCCGGGGCGGGGGCCGCGCCGAGGACGGCCAGGACCAGCAGTGGGGCAAGCAACGAACGGATGTTCATGGCGGGAGGGTTCTGGAGCGGTTGCGTCGTAACCGAGGTTCGGTCAAATGCGCCAGGGTTCGCGCAGGGCTTCGCCGCGGAGGCGGTTGGCTTCTTCGTCGCCGGGGAATTCGTTTTTGGCCGGGTCGTAGCGCAGCTTGCGGCCGAGCAACAGGGCGATGTTGGCGGCGTGGCAGGCGATGTGGGACCAGCAGGCCACCTCGGCGTTGGCCCGGGGCTGGGCGCGCGTCTTGACGCAGTCGAGGAAGTTGCGGACGTGGAAGTCGGCCGGGTACCCGCCGATCTTGGGGCCGCGGCCGACCAGCAGGTCCGGGGAACTGGCCTCGAGGTCGCCGTTGTCGGCGGTCTCGACCCATCCGGTCTCGCCCTCGAAACGCACCGGGCAGGAGCCCAGCGGCAGCCAGCCGTCGTCGCGCAGCACCAGCTTCACGCCGCTGGCGTACCGGGCGAGCAGGCGGTTGCCGGCCGGCTCGTACTCGACCGGCGCGGTGTGGTCGGCATCGGCGGCCCACTGGCAGAGGTCCACGCAGTGCGAGCCCCATTCGAGCACCCCGCCGCCGCCGATTGCGCCCACGAAGCCGCCGCCCTTCTCGAAGTGAAAAGCGTTGAGCAGTTTCCGGTTGAACGGCCGCCAGGCCGCCGGCCCGAGGTACAGGTCCCAATCCACCTCCTCGGCGGGCGGCTCGGGTTCGGCCGGGTACCAGCCGCTCATGAGCGTTTTGAGGCCCAGCGGCTGGGCATGGAGGGTGTGGAGTTTCCCCAGGCGACCGGTGCGGGCCAGTTCCACGGCGAAGGCGAAGTTGGGCAGGCTGCGCCGCTGGGTGCCGGCCTGGAAAACCCGCGCGGTGCGGCGGAAGGTCTCGGCCAGGGCGAGGCTTTCGACGATGTTCTTGGTGCAGGGTTTCTCGCAGTACACGTCCTTGCCGGCGTGGGCGGCCAGGGTCGAGGCCACCGCGTGCCAGTTGGGGCCGGTGGCGATGAGCACGGCGTCAATATCCGGCCGGGCCAACAGCTCGCGGAGGTCGCGGTAGGTGACGCAATCGCGGTTGCCGTAGCGGGCGTCCACGCGCTGCTTGGCGGCCTGGCGCCGCGCGGCCTGCACGTCCGCAATGGCCACGACCTGCACGTCGGGTTCCTGGAGAAACACGCTCAGCACGTACGAGCCGCGGCCGCCGATGCCGATCCCGCCCAGCACGATCCGCTCGCCGGGCGGAACGGCCCCCTCCCGGCCGAGCACGCGTGCGGGCACCAGTTGCGGCAGGGCCAACACCACGCTGGCGCGCGCGGCGGTGCGGAGAAAGGCGCGCCGGCTCTGCGCGGCGGCACGAGAAGCAAGCGGGATCGAGAAGGATAACGGTTTCATGGTGAGCTCGTGTGCGTTCCAATGGTACGCGCCCAATTTACCGGCGGCCGCCGCGCGGCGTCACGCAGAAATCGGCCCCGGGCGTCCCCGAGTTTGGGCTTCAACCTCCGTCCCCGCGCCGCCATGCTGCCGGCGTGGAGCTTACGGCGAAGGAAATCGAGGCCGCCGTCCGCCGGGCCCTGGACGAGGATGTGGGCCGGGGCGACGTGACCACGGACGCGCTAATCCCGGCCCGCGCCCGGGCCCGCGCCCGGCTGGTGGCGCGCGAGCCGCTGACCGTGGCCGGGCTGGACCTGGCCGTGGCGGCGTTTCGGGCGCTGGCGGCCGACCTGCGGGCGGAACGCGCGGTGAACGACGGCGCCGCGGTCCCGGCCGGGGCGGTGTTGCTGCGCCTGGAAGGGCCCGCCCGCGCGCTGCTCACCGCCGAACGCACGGCGCTGAACTTCGTGCAGCGACTTTCCGGCGTGGCCACGCTCACGGCGCGCTTTGTGGCCGCCGTGGCCGGCACCGGCACGCGCATCCTGGACACGCGCAAGACCACCCCCGGCTGGCGCCGCCTGGAAAAGTACGCCGTGGCCTGCGGCGGTGGCCACAACCACCGTCTGGGCCTCTTCGACCGGGTGCTCATCAAGGACAACCACCTGGTCGCGCTCCGCGGCCGGCGCCCCAATCCCATCGCCTGGGCCGTGCGCCGCGCCCGCGCCGCCCACCCCGGATTATTCGTCGAGGTCGAGGCCGACACCCTCGCCCAGGTCCGCCAGGCCGTAGCCGCCGGGGCGGACGGCATTCTCCTGGACAACATGCCCCCCGCCCAACTCCGCCGGGCCGTGCGGCTCGTGGCCGGACGTGCCCGCACCGAGGCCAGCGGGGGCGTGCGGTTGGACAACGTGCGGGCCATCGCCGAAACCGGGGTGGACTTTATCTCGGTGGGCGCGCTCACCCATTCGGCTCCCGCGGTGGACGTGGCGCTGGACTTCGAGCCGCGCCCCGCCCGCCGCCCGGTCCGCGCATGACCCGGGACGCGCTCATTCTGGCCGCGCTGCGCGAGGCCGGCGTCAACCCGGTCTCGGGCGAGGACCTGGCCCGGCGCCTGGGCGTGAGCCGCGCGGCCGTGTGGGCCCACATCCGGGAACTGCGCGCGCTGGGTTACGACATCCAGGCCAGCCCGCACCTGGGCTACCGCCTGCTGGGGGCTCCGGACCTGTTGCACGGAGACGACCTGCTGGCGCGGCTGGGCCCGGGACAGGTACTGGGCCGGGACATCCGGGTTTTCCGCGAAACCACCTCGACCAGTGACGTGGTGGAAAAGCTCGCCCGCGACGGCGTGGCCGAGGGGGTGGTGGTGTTTGCCGAGACCCAGACCGCCGGGCGCGGGCGGCTGGGCCGCACCTGGGTCTCGCCCGCCGGCAAGGGCCTGTGGTTCTCCGTGCTCCTGCGGCCCGCCCTGCGGCCGCCGGAGGCCACCCGCCTGACCATCGCCGCCGCCGTCGCCGTGGCCCGGGCCGTGCGCGCCCAGACCGGTCTGGCGCCGGAGGTCAAATGGCCCAACGACCTGCTGCTGCGCGGCCGCAAGTTCGGCGGTCTCCTCACCGAGTTGAGCGGCGAACAGGATCGCATCCGGCACGTCGTGCTCGGGGTGGGCCTGGATGTGAACCTCACCGCGGCCGACCTGCCCGGCGATCTGCGCCGCCTGGCCACCTCGCTGCGGCTGGAGCTGGGTCGCCCGGTGCCCCGGGCCGAGCTGGCCGTGGCCGTGTTGCGCGAACTGGACGCCGCGTACGCGCAGGTCACCGGCGCCGGGTTTGCCCCCCTGGCCGAGGAATGGGAATCGCTCTGCACCACGCTGGGCCGCACCATCGAGGTGGCGCTGGGCCCGCGCCGGGTCCGCGGCCGGGCCGAGGCGCTCGATGCCGACGGCGCGTTGCTCTTGCGCACCGAGCACGGCCACCTGGAACGCATCACCGGCGGCGACGTCACCGTCCTGACGTGAACGCGGCCATGCTCCTGCTCCTGGACATCGGCAACACCCACACCCACGTCGGCCTGGCGGCGGGGCGCGGGCGGCTGCGCCGGTTCGAGCTGTCCACCGCGGGTTGGGCCGACGGCTCGACCGCCGCCGCGCTGCGCCGCGC
>JBBIJZ010000124.1:0-10737 GCA_037445715.1 Verrucomicrobiales bacterium
CCGCCCCCGCCGCCGGAGCCACCCAAGCCGCGCATCGGCGAAAAAGTCGGATTCATCAACCTGGGCAACCTGGCACCCCGCCCGCGCCCATCCGAGCGTGGCGAGCGCGCCCCGGCCAGGCCCGCCGCCAGGCCCGGCCAGACCCGCGGACGGGAAATCCGTCCTCCCGCGACACCTCCCGGCCGGGGGAGCGTGCCGGCAACCCGCGGTGGGGGCCCGGTGGCGCCGTCCACCCCCCCCGCCCGGCCCGCGCCCATCCCGGTGCCCACCGGCGAGGAGATCGTGTTGCGCCCGCCCATTGTCGTGCGCGACCTGGCGGAAAAACTGGGCAAAAAACCCTTCCAGGTCATCGCCGACCTCATGGAGATGGGCATCTTCGCCAACGTCAACCAGACCGTGGAGACCGAGGTGGCCCAGCGGGTGGCGGCCAAGCACAACTTCCGGCTGCGGGTCGAGCGCCGCAAGGAAGGCGGCGGCATCCACGCCCCCGTCAAGCGCGAGGAACCGCAGGAGCAGGAAGACCGGCCCGAGCAACTCAAACCCCGCGCGCCGGTGGTCACCATCATGGGCCATGTGGACCACGGCAAGACCACGTTGCTGGACGTGATCCGCAAGTCCAACGTCGCAGCGGGCGAGGCCGGCGGCATCACCCAGCACATCGGCGCGTACACCATCTCGGTGCCCCACCCCGAGCGCCCCGGCGCGCTGCAGCAGATCACCTTCCTGGACACCCCGGGGCACGCGGCCTTCAGCGCCATGCGGGCGCGCGGGGCCAATGTAACCGACATCGTGGTGCTGGTGGTGGCGGCCAACGACGGGGTCATGCCCCAGACCCTCGAGGCCCTCAGCCACGCCCAGGCCGCCAAGGTGCCGATCATCGTGGCGGTCAACAAATGCGACCACCCCAATGCCAACCCGTTGCGCGTGCGTCAGCAACTCCAGGAACACGGCGTGGTGCCCGATGACTGGGGGGGCGACAACATCTTCGTGGACTGCTCGGCGCTGACCCGGCAGGGCGTGGACAAGCTCCTGGCGGCCATTGTCCTTCAGGCCGAGTTGCTCGATCTCAAGGCCAACCCCGACCGTCCCGCCCGTGGCAATGTCATCGAGTCCGGCCTCGACCCCGGCGGGCCCACCGCCACCGTGCTGGTGCGCTCCGGCACGCTGCGCGTGGGCGACATGATGGTCTGCGGCGAGTACTACGGCCGCGTGCGGGCGCTCATCAACGAGGAGAACAAGCGTCTGAAAGAGGCCGGGCCCTCGGTCGCGGTCAAGGTGCTCGGCCTGAACGGGGTGCCGGAGGCCGGCCTTGCCTTCCAGGTGGTCGAGTCCGAGCGGGTGGCCCGCGAAATCTGCGAGGAACGCCGCGAGGCGGCCAAAAACCGCGAGCAGGAGGCGCGACCGGCCCGCACCCTCGAGGGCCTCTTCAAGCAACTGGCCAGCGAGGAGGCCAAGGTCCTGCGCGTGATCATCAAGGCCGACACCCAGGGCTCGGTCGAGGCCATCGTGGACGCGCTCAAGAAGATCGAAAGCGACAAGGTCAGCCTCGAGATCCTGCACAGCGCCGTGGGCCCGGTGTCCGAGACCGACGTCGTGCTGGCCCACGCCTCGAAGGCCGTCATCCTGGGCTTCCACACCCGGGTGGACAGCAATGCCGCCGAGCAGGCCAAGCGGGACGGGGTGCAGATCAAACTCTACGCCATCATCTACGAGCTCATTGACCAGGTCAAAGAGGCCATGGCCGGCCTGCTCGAACCCGAAATCAAAGAGGTCGTGGTGGGCAGCGCCGAGGTCCGCAAGATTTTCGAGCTGTCCAAGGGCGGCAAAGTGGCCGGCTGCGTGGTCAGCTCCGGCCGCATTGCCCGGGGCAAGGTGCGCGTGGTCCGCCGCCGCCACACCATCTACGAGGGCTTGATCCAGACGCTGCGCCGCTTCCAGGACGAGGTCAACGAGGTCCGCGCCGGCATGGAATGCGGCATCCGCCTGGACGGGTTCGACGACTTCGAGGTGGGCGACCAGATCGAGTGTTACACCCTCGAGAAGGTGCCCCAGAAGCTTTGACGCGGCCCGCCGCGCCGCCACTTTTCGCCGCTGCGATGCACGGTCGCCGACATGACAGGGTGCGCGAGCTGCTCAAGCGCGAGCTGAGCCTGCTCCTGCAGCGTGAGTTCCAGCCGACCCAGACCGGGCTCATCGCGGTGCACGACGTGGCCGTGTCCGGCGACCTCAAGTCCGCCACCGCCTACCTGGGCTTTGTGGGGACCGCCGAGCAGCGCCAACGCGGTTGGGCGCAGGTGCTCGAGCATCGCCTCCGGCTCCAGAGCCTCCTGGGCCACGCCGTGCGGCTCAAGTACACCCCCCGCCTGCGGTTCGTGCGGGATGACGCGATCGAACGCGGCGACCGCGTCCTGCGGCTCATCGAGGAGATCGAGAAGACGTTGCCGCCGGAGCCGTCCTGAGCCGCCTTTCCGGCGCGCACGGCCGACTTCCCGTTCATGAAACCCCGCCCCCCCCGCATCGTCGAACGCATCCTCGCCGCCCTGCGCGAAAGCCGGCGGGTGTGCGTGGTGGGGCACGTGCGGCCGGACGGGGACTGCATCGGCTCGCAACTGGCCCTGGCCCTGGCCCTGCGCGACGCGGGCAAGGAGGTCTGCGTCTGGAACGAGGACCCCGCGCCCACGAAGCTCAAATTCCTCGACCCTGAGGGGCTGCTGCGCCCGCCGCAACCGGAGCAGGAATTCGACGCGGTGCTCGCCACGGACGTGGCCACGCCCGAGCGGCTGGGCAGCGTGGCGCCGTGCATCACCCGGCGCCGGGTGTTCATCAACATTGACCATCACGCCTGCAACACCCGCTTCGGCGACCTGAACTGGATCAACGGCCGCGAGGCCTCGACGGGGGAGCTGATCTTCAAGCTGCTCAAATTCGCCGGCTGGCCCATCACCGCGCCGATTGCGGACTGCCTGTTTGCCGCCGTGTCCACCGACACCGGCTCCTTCCAGTACGCCTCCACTCGGCCGGCCACCTTCGCCGTGGCGGGCGAACTGCTCCGCCGCGGGGCGGACCTGGGCCGCATCTGCCACCACATCTACCACTCCTACCCGCTGGCCCGCATGCGGCTCCTGCGCCGCGTGTACCTGAACTTCCGCCTGGTGGACCGCGACCGCATCGCCTACTTCTGGCTCCGCCCGGCGGACTTTGCACGCACCGGCTCGACGCGCGCCGACGCCGAGGGGCTCATTGACCACATCCGCGCCATCGAGCCGGTGGTGGTGGCCTGCGTCTTCGAGGAGCTCGAGCCCGAGCTGGTCCGCATCAGCCTGCGGTCGAAAAGCCCGCTGGTGGACGTCAATCAAATCGCCGCGCGCTTCGGCGGCGGCGGCCACGCCGCGGCGGCGGGGGCGCGCATCGCCGGCCGCCCGCTCGGCGTCCAGCGCCGGGTGCTCAACGCCCTCAAAAAAGCCCTGCACGCTCTGCCCGATGCCCCTGCCCCCTCCTGACCCGTTCGACGGTGCCCTGCTGGTGGACAAACCCCCCGGGCCCACTTCGCATGACGTGGTGGACCGCGTCCGCCGCCGCTTCGGCCTGCGCAAGGTCGGCCACGCCGGCACGCTCGATCCCAACGCCACCGGCCTGTTGGTCCTGCTCCTGGGCCGCGGCACCCGGCTTTCCGAAAAACTCATGGCCACCGACAAGGTCTATGAGGGCACGCTCAAACTGGGCGAAACCACCGACACCTACGACGCCGACGGCGTGGTCACCGCCACCGCGCCCGTGCCCCCGCTCACCCTCGAGGACCTCAACGCCGCGGCCGCCGCCTTCGAGGGCGACCTGATGCAGGCCCCGCCCATGGTCTCCGCGGCCAAGGTCGGCGGCGTGCCGCTCTACAAACTGGCCCGCAAGGGCATCGAGGTGGAGCGCAAGCCGCGCCTGGTCCACGTGTACCGCTTCCGTTTCTCCGCCTACCAGGAGCCGGTCGCCACCTTCCGCGTCACCTGCACCAAGGGCACCTACGTGCGCAGCCTGGTCCACGATCTGGGCCAGAAACTGGGTTGCGGGGCGCACCTGGCCACGCTGCGCCGGCTCGCCTCCGGCCCGCTCAAGGTCGAGGACGCCCTGCCCCTGGAGACCGTGCTGGCGCTCTCGCCCGCCGAGCTGCAACGGCGGGTGATCCCGTTCATCCAACTGGCCACCGCGGCATGAGACGTCTCCGGTTGGCGGCACTTCCCCCGGCCCGCCGGGCCCGGGGCGGCGGTTTTCGGGCATGATCCTGCTGCGCGAACCTGCGGAGTTGGCTCCGGGCGGGCGCCCCGTGGCGCTGGCCATCGGCGTGTTCGACGGCGTGCATCGGGGGCACCAGGAGGTCATCCGCCGCACGCGGCAGGCGGCGGAGCAGGCCGGAGGGCTGGCGGTGGTGGCCACGTTTGACCGGCATCCCAACGCCGTGGTGGCGCCGGAGCGCACGCCACCGGCCATCCTCTCCACGGCACAGCGGTTGCGGGTGCTGGCCGAACTGGGCGTGGCGGCCACGTGGCTCATCCGGTTCGACGAGGCCTTCAGCCGGCAGACCGGCGAGGAGTTCGTGCGCCGGCTCGTGGCGGGCTTCGGCCGGGTCACCCGCATCTGCGTGGGCCGGGACTTTCAGTTCGGCTGGCGCCGCAGCGGCAACGTGGCGCTGCTGGAGCGACTGGGCGCCGAACTGGGGTTTGCCACCGAGGCCGTACCGCCGTTGACGCTCGAAGGACGCACCATCAGCAGCACCGGCATCCGCGAATTCATCCGGCAGGGCCGGCTGGACGAGGCGGCCCGCTGGTTGGGGCGGCCCTACGTCCTGGCCGGACCGGTGGTGCGCGGGGACGGCCTGGGGCGGCGGCTGGGCTTTGCCACGGCCAACGTGGACGTGAGCGGTTTGCAACTGCCGCCCTCCGGCGTGTACGCGGCCCGGGCGCGGGAACCGGGCGCGGCCTGGGAGCCGGCGGTGATGAACCTGGGGGTGCGGCCCACCCTCGGCCGGGCCGAGCCGCACCCGCGCCTGGAGGTGCACGTGCTGGACCGCCGCCCCGAGCTGTACGGGCGCGAGCTGGAGGTCTGGCCGGTCCGCCGGTTGCGGGCGGAGGCGCGGTTTGCCTCCTGGACGGCCCTGCAGGCCCAGATCGAGCGCGACATTGCGGCCGCGCGCGAGATTTTGCAGGCCGCTTGAGCGGGCGCCCGGCCGGTGCGGGCGGCCCCGGCGGCCGGTTCTGAACGCGCGGCTGGAGTTGTGGTCAGATTCCCGGTAGGCTGCGCCGCCATGAACGTCGAAATCACCGCGCTGAACGCCGAGGTTCAGCGCGCCGGAGAGTTTGTCCAGCCGCTCCTGGGCGAAATCGGCCGCGTCATCGTGGGCCAGAAATACCTGGTCGAGCGGCTGATCATCGGCCTGTTGGCCAACGGCCACGTGCTGCTGGAGGGCGTGCCCGGTCTGGCCAAGACCCTCGCCGTCAAGACGCTGGCCGGTTGCCTGAACGTGAAGTTCGCCCGGCTGCAGTTCACGCCCGACATGCTGCCGGCGGACGTCATCGGCACCCAGGTTTACAACCCGCAAAACGGCAAGTTCACCGTCCGGCGCGGCCCCATCTTCGCCCAGCTCATCCTGGCCGACGAGATCAACCGCGCGCCGGCCAAGGTGCAAAGCGCGCTCTTGGAGGCCATGCAGGAGCGGCAGGTGACCATCGGGGAGCAGACCTTCCCGCTCGAGGAGCCGTTCCTGGTGCTGGCCACGCAGAACCCCATCGAACAGGAGGGCACCTACCCGTTGCCCGAGGCGCAGGTGGACCGGTTCATGATGAAGCTGCGCATCGGTTACCCCTCGCGCGAGGAGGAGCGGCAGATTCTTGAGACCATGGCCCGCACCAGCGGCCAGCCCGCCGCCCGGCCGGTGGTCGAACCCCGCCAGATTCTCGAAGCCCGCGAGGTCCTCAACCACATCTACGTGGACGACAAGGTCAAGGACTACATCGTGGACCTGGTGTGCTGCACGCGCGACCCGGAGAAGTACAAGATCGGGGTCCGGGAGTTCATCCAGCTCGGCGCCTCGCCGCGGGCGACCATTGCGCTGACGCTCTGCGCCAAGGCCCACGCCTTCCTGCGCGGCCGCGGCTACGTGACCCCGCAGGACGTCAAGACCATCGGCCTGGACGTGCTCCGGCACCGGGTCACCATCACCTACGAGGCCGAGGCGGAAGAGAAGACGCCGGAGGCGGTGATCCAGCGGATTTTCGACGAACTGCCGGTGCCGTGAGCCGCCCCGGCCCTAGTCCGTTCTGTGATCCCATGATCTGCCCCGAGCTTCCCCTCCGGCCGGTCCGTGCCGGCGATTCCGCCGGCGATTCGGCGAGGAAGGTCTTCTCGGCCGGCCACTCAGGGATGCCGGCGCCGGAGGGCCGCCGGATCGCGTGCCCCGTGCCAGACGGCGTGGATGACCACCTCCCGGCTTTGGGGTTTGAGGGCGAAATACACCGCGTAGGGCCTGGAATGGATGCGGGCCTTGCGGGTCCGGCGGCTGACTCGGGGAAACCGCTCCGGGTCGCGGGCCACTTGTTGAAACACCCCGCGGACTGCGCGGGCGAACCGCAGCCCCAGCCCGGGTTCCCGGCTCTCGTAGAACGCTACCGCCTCGGCAAACTCGACCTCGGCCGTTGCCTCGATGACGACGCGGTACGTCATCGCGGGGCGCGGAACCGTTCCTCCAGGTCGGCCAGGACTACCTCAAGAGGGCGGCAGCGTTCGGGATGCGCCAGCGCGTCCTCGGCCCGGCGGTCCAGCTCGGCGATTGCTTCGGGGGTCAGGGCCGCCTCGCCGCCCCCGAACTCTTCGAGGATGCGGTTGACCAGCTCCTGCTGCTCGGCGGGGGGCAACTGGCGGATGCGTTCGAGGATTTCGGCCGCGCTCATGTCGGCAATCTATGGCCCCCGCCCGCCGCGGCAAGCGGGTTGTGTCGCTCGCCGGGAGTCCCCCCGCCCGCGCCGTGCCCGCACCCCGCGGGCCGCGCCCCGCGGGCCGCGCCCCGCGTTGCCATGATTCCCCGAGAGATTCTCAGAAAAATCCGCCTCATCGAGCTGCGGACCAACCGCCTGGTCAGCGAGACGCTCGCCGGACAGTACCACAGCGTCTTCAAGGGCCAGGGGATGAACTTTGACGAGGTGCGCGAGTACCAGCCCGGCGACGACGTCCGCGCCATTGACTGGAATGTCACCGCGCGGATGAACCATCCGTTCATCAAGAAATTTGTCGAGGAGCGCGAGCTGACCGTGATGCTGGTGGTGGACGTGAGCGGTTCGGGGCTGTTCGGCTCCGGCGCGCAGTCCAAGCGCGAGCTGGCCGCCGAGATCGCCTCCGTGCTCGCCTTTTCGGCCACGCGCAACAACGACAAGGTGGGCCTGATCCTGTTCACCGACCGCGTCGAGAAATACATCCCCCCCCGGAAGGGCCGCCGCCACGTGCTGCGTGTCATCCGCGACATCCTCTTCTACGAGCCGCATCATCCCGGCACGGACATGAACCTCGCGCTGGACTTCCTGAGCCGCGTGGTGCCCCGCCGGGCCATTGTGGTGGTGATTTCGGATTTCCTCGGCCAGAGCGCCCCCACCCGGCGCGAGATCGCCGCGCACCTCCGCCGCCAGGTCATCCTCTCGGACACCCTCAGCCAGGCCTCGCTCACCGCCCTGCGCCAGGCCAATCGCCGCCACGACGTCGTGGCGGTGCAAATCACCGACCGCTACGAACTCGAGCTGCCCGACCTGGGCTACCTGGTGCTCCAGGACGCCGAGACCGGCGAGGTGCTCGAAATCAACACCGGCGACGCCCGCCGCCGCCGGGTCTTCGCCGAGCGCCAGCAGGATCGCCTGGCCGACTTGCGCCGCCTCTTCGCCGCCGCGGGCATTGACTCGATCCAGCTGCGCACCGACCGGCCCTACACCCGGGAGTTGAGCCGGTTTTTTGAAACCCGGGAGAAACGGCGTCGCCATGGCTGATCCTGCCACCAACGCCAACCCCGCCCCGCCGGCGCGCGGCCTGCGCAAACGCGACGTTGCCCCATCGGCAGGTTCTCCCCCCGCGGCCGCGCCCGTCCCCGCGGCGCCGACCGAACCGGAAGACATCCGCCCCCCCAAACCGCCGGTCCGCCTCCGCGCGGGCTGGTTGGCCTGGCTGGGGCCGCTGTTGACCGCGCTGCTGCTGGCCCTGGCCTGGCTGGCCTGGCGCCGCTACCGGTGTGAGCGCCGGCGCCCGCCCCCGGCCGTCGTCATCCCGCCCTACCGGCGCGCGCTGGAACGGCTGCGCGCGGCGCTCGATCAGATGCATGACCCGCACCGGTTTGTCGTGGTCATCTCGGACACCCTGCGCGTGTACCTCGAGGAACGCTTCCACCTCCACGCCCCCGAGCGCACCACCGAGGAGTTCCTGGCCGAGGTCCGCGCCGGCCAGCTCCTGACCCCGCTCCAGCAGCAACTGATGGCCGACTTCCTGACCCGCTGCGACCTGGTCAAGTTCGCCCGCTACGAGCCGGGCGAACCCGAGTTGCGCGAGCTGTACGACGCCGCGGTCCGGCTGGTCGAGGAAACCGAGCCCCTGCTCAATCCCGCGCGCGACACGGCCGCGGTGCCGGAGAATCCGCCCGCGCCCGCGACGCCGGCGCCGCCCGCCGCCACCCCCGGCTGACATGCGCTTCGCCCATCCCTGGTTTCTGCTCCTGTTGCTGGCGTTGCCGCTGCTGGCCTGGTGGCGCCGCCGGCGGGCCGGCCGCGCGGCCTTTCTTTACTCCTCGGTGAGCCTGGTCAAGGGCATCACCGGCATCACCCGCTCGCCGGCGCAATTGATCCTCACGCGGCTGCGCTGGCTGTGCCTGGCACTGATCCTCATCGGCCTGGCCCGACCCCAGCAGGGCGGCGGGCAAACCGAGGTGCGCGCCAGTGGCGTGGACATCGTGGTGGCGCTGGACCTGTCCACCAGCATGGCCTCCGAGGACTTCCAACTGGCCGGGGAGCGGGCCAACCGCCTGGACGTGGCCAAGCAGGTCCTGCGGGAGTTCATCCTCAAGCGGGTCAACGACCGCATCGGCCTGGTCGCCTTCGCCCGCAACGCCTACGTCGTGGCCCCGCCCACGCTGGACCATGATTTCGTGCTCGCCCACGTGGACCGGCTGGCCATCGGCGCGGTCGAGGACGGCACGGCCATCGGCTCCGGCCTGCTGGCGGCCCTGAACCGGTTGCGGGACCTTTCGAGCAAGGGCAAAGTGGTCATCCTTATGACCGACGGCCAGAACAACGCCGGCAAAGTGCCGCCGTTGACCGCCGCCGAGGCGGCGCACGCGCTCGGCATCAAGGTGTACACCATCGGCGTGGGCACCCGCGGCCAGGCGCCCTTCCCGGTGGTGGACGCTTTTGGCCGGCGCCGCTACCGGATGGTGGACGTGGACATTGACGAGGAAACCTTGCGTCAGATCGCCCGGCGCACCGGGGGGGCCTACTTCCGGGCCGACAGCACCACCACGCTGCGTGACATCTACGCGCAGATTGACCGGCTCGAACGCACCGAGGCCGCCGTCAAGAAATACCAGTTTTACGCCGAGCGGTTCTCCCTGGCCGTCTTCCCGGCCTGGGTGTTGTTGATGCTCGAAATCATCCTCGGCCAGACCGTCTGGCGCCGCCTGCCATGACCTTCGCCCGCCCGGAAATGCTCTGGTTGCTGGCGGCCGTGGCGCCGCTGCTGACGTGGTTCCTGGTCTGGGCCTGGCGCAAACGGCAGGCGCTCATCCGCCGCTTCATCCAGGAACGGTTGCTGGCCCGGCTCACGGTCGGCCTGGCGCCCGGCCGGCAGAAACTGCGTCTGGTGCTGCTGGGTCTGGCCGCCCTGCTGATCCTCCTGGCCCTGGCCCGCCCCCAGTATGGCTACGGCTGGGAAGAGGTGCGCCAGCGCGGGCTGGATATCGTCGTGGCCATTGACACCTCGCGCAGCATGTTGGCGGCGGACGTCGCCCCGGACCGCCTCACCCGCGCCAAGCTCGCCGCCCGCGAACTCCAGCGGCTGGCCCGCGCCGACCGCCTCGCCCTGGTCGCCTTTGCGGGCACCGCCTTCCTCCAATGCCCGCTGACCCTGGATGACAACGCCTTCGAGCAAAGCCTCAACCTGCTCACCCCCGACCTGCTCCCCGAAGGCGGCACCGCCCTGGGCCCGGCCATCACCGAGGCGCTCCGGGCCTTCAAGGACAGCGGCCGCAACCATCGCGTGATCGTGCTGTTCAGCGACGGCGAAGACCACGAGGGCGACGCCCGGGCCGCCGCCGCCCGGGCCGCCGAGGAGGGCGTGAAGATTTTCACGGTCGGCGTGGGCACCGCCACCGGTGACCGCCTGCGGCAGGTGGACGAGCAGGGGCGCACCACCTACGTGCTCGACGAGAACAACCAGCCCGTCATCTCCCGCCTCAACGCCGAACTGCTCCGGGACATCGCCCGCAAGACCGGCGGCGATTACCTCCCGCTGATCGGCGCCGACCCCATGAAGACCCTGTACGAGGCGCGCCTGGCCGAGCTGCCCCGCAGCGACCTCACCGCGCGCTGGTCCCGCCAGTATCACGAGCGGTTCCAGTGGCCGCTGGGCCTGGCGTTCCTGTTGTTGGTGCTCGAGATGATGCTGGTCCCGCGCCGCCGGGAAGCGCCCCCGGCGCGGGCCGCCGGACCCGCCGCGGCGCCCCCGGGGGCC
>JBBIJZ010000125.1:0-10694 GCA_037445715.1 Verrucomicrobiales bacterium
CCCCCGGCCGGGGCGGCCCCCGGCGTGGCCACGCCGGGCTTGCGCCGGGGGGGCCGGGCCGGTTGAATCCGGGCGCGGCCCGGAGGCCGCAAAGGCTGTGCAAGCTGCCCTGTTCTACATTTTCGCGGCGCTGGCTTTGGTCTGCGGCTTCCTGGTGGTGGCCAACCCGTTCAGTCGCAACCCGGTGACCAGCGCCATGTTTCTGGTGCTGACGATTGTCTGGCTGGCCGGGTTGTTCGTGCTGTTGCACGCGTTTTTCCTCGGCGCGGTGCAAATCCTCATCTACGCCGGCGCGGTGATGGTGCTGTTTTTGTTCGTGATCATGTTGCTGGACCTGCGCGAGGAGGAGCGCCGGCGCTTCCGACTGCCGGGCCTGCTGGGCGGCGGGGCGGTGGCGGTGGCGCTGGCCCTGCTGTTGCGCGCCGCCATCCGGGACGGCGTGCCGCCCGAACCGGCGGTCACGGGGCTCGAGGGCGCCACCGAGCCGCTGGGCCGGCTGCTCTTCACCCGGTACCTGCTGCCGTTTGAGGTGGTGTCGGTGCTGCTGGTGGTGGCGATGGTGGGCGTGGTCCTGCTCAGCAAAAAGGAGCTCAAGTGACCCCCGGCCTGGAACATTACCTGGTGGTGAGCGCCCTGCTGTTCTGCCTGGGCCTGACCGGTGTCCTGCTGCGGCGGAACCTGCTGGTGATCTACATGTCGCTGGAGCTGATGCTCAATGCCGCCAACCTGGCGCTGGTGGCGGCCTCGCGCTTCACCGGCAAGCTGGACGGACAGGTGATGGTCTTCTTCGTGGTCACCGTGGCCGCGGCCGAGGTGGCCGTGGGCCTGGCCCTCATCGTGGCCCTGTACCGCCGCCGGGCGACCGCGCACGTGGAGGACCTGACCACGCTCAAGCTCTAGCCGGATGAACCCGTACCTGCCCTGGCTGGTCTTGCTGGCGCCGGCGGTGGCCGCGGTGGCCATCACGCTCACCGCCCTGCGGCGGCCGGCCACGGCGGCGCGCTGGTCCATCGGCGCCATCCTGGTGGCCTTGGCCGCCAGCCTGTGGCTGTTCCGGCACGGCGCCGGCGGCCAGACGGCGTGGGTCTGGCTGGACCTGCCCGGCCTGCGGGTGGACTTCGGCCTGCGGGTGGACCCCTTGAGCCAGTTGATGCTGGTGGTGGTCACGGGCGTGGCCGGCGCGATCCACCTCTACTCGTGGGGCTACCTGCGCGGCGACCCCGGGCTGCCGCGGTACTACGCCGGGCTGAGCCTGTTTTCCTTCGCCATGCTCGGGATCGTGCTGGCCACGAATCTGGTGGAGCTGTTCGTGTTCTGGGAACTGGTGGGCGTCTCCAGCTACCTGCTCATCGGGTTCTGGTACGAACGGCCCGCCGCCGCGGACGCGGCCAAAAAGGCGTTTCTGACCAACCGCGTGGGCGACTTCGGCTTCCTGCTGGGCATCGTGCTGGTGTGGTCCGTCCTGGGCACGCCGGACCTGGCCGAACTCGAAGCGAAACTGGCCGCCGCGCCGCCCGCCTGGGGGGCGGTGGCCACGGCCGCCGGCTTGTTGTTGTTTTGCGGCGCGGTGGGCAAGTCCGCGCAGTTCCCGCTGCACGTGTGGTTGCCGGACGCCATGGAGGGCCCCACCCCGGTCAGCGCCCTGATCCACGCCGCCACGATGGTCGCCGCGGGCGTGTACCTGCTCTGCCGGGTGTTCTTCCTGCTCAACGCGCCGGCCCTCGCGGTCATCGCCTGGACCGGCGGCCTGACCGCCTTGCTGGCGGCGCTGCTGGCCCTCCAGCAAAACGACATCAAGCGCATCCTGGCCTATTCGACCCTCTCCCAGCTCGGCTACATGGTCCTGGCCGTGGGCCTGAGCGGCGCGGGCGGGAACCCGGCGCCGGCGATGTACCACCTGACCACCCACGCCTTCTTCAAGGCGCTGCTGTTCCTGGGCGCGGGCGCGGTCATTCACGCGCTGCACCACGAACAGGACATCTGGAAGATGGGCGGCCTGCGCCGGAAGCTGCCGGTGACGTTCTGGACCTTTCTGGCCGGCACGCTGGCCCTGTGCGGCGTGCCGCCGTTCAGCGGATTTTTCAGCAAGGACGCCATCCTGGCCCTGGCCTGGGAGCGACAACAGTACGCGCTGTTCGCCCTGGGCACGGGCGTGGCGGCGCTGACGGCGTTTTACATGTTCCGGCTGGTGTTTGTGGCCTTCACCGGCCCCGCGAAGTCCCAGGCGCCGGACCATGCGCACGAGGCGCCGCCGGTCATGACCGTGCCGCTGCTGGCCCTGACGGTGCCCACCGTGCTGGCGGGCTTTTGGGGGGTGGACCGTTGGTACGCCCGGCAGTACGGCGTTGCCTCCGGGCCGGCCCACGGCTGGGGCGCCCAACTGCTCGAGCCGTTCGCCCACGCGCCGGTGGCGGCGTGGGGGGGATTGCTGGCGGCAGGGATCGGCCTGGTGGCGGCGTGGAAGCTGTACGGCCGGGCACTGAGTGATCCGCTGCCCGCGCGGCTGGGGGCGCCCGCGCGGTGGCTGCGGGACCGGTTGTACTTCGACGAGCTCTACGCGGCGCTCATCGCGGCCACGCAGGAGGGCTTGGCGCGCGTGGTCGCGGGCGTGGACCGCTGGGTGCTGGCCACCGGCGTGGTGCGCGGCGGGGCGGGGCTGTTCGAGCTGGCCGGCCGGATTTTGCGGCACGTGCACACCGGCAACCTGCAAACCTACGCCCTGCTCCTGGCCGCGGGTGCGGTGGTGGTGCTCTGGTGGACCCTGAACCGGTGAGATGGCAAACCTGACCTTCATCGTCTTTTGCCCGCTGGTGGCCGCGGCACTGATCGCCCTGCTGCCACGTACGTTCAACGTGCTGTTCCGGCTGCTGGCGCTGGTTGCCACGTTCCTGTCGCTGGTCGGGGCGGTGCGGGTGTTTCTGGCCCTGGACCCCGGGGCGACCGGCCTGCAGTTCGAGCAGCAGGTGCCGTGGATTCCCGCGCTGGGCATGAGCTACCACGTGGGGGTGGATGGCTTGAATGCCGGGCTGCTGCTCATGGGCACGCTGGTGGCCTTTGCCGCGGTGTGCGTCTCGCGCGAAATCACCGAGCGCCAGCAGCTCTACTACCTCCTCCTGCTGTTGATGGCCGGCGGCCTCCTGGGCGCCTTCGTGGCGTTCGACCTGTTCCTGTTTTACGTCTTCCACGAGCTGGCGCTGGTGCCCACGTTCCTCCTGATCGGCCTCTGGGGCCGGGGCGAGCAGCGCAATTTCGCCACCTTCCAGATCACGCTGTACCTGAGCCTGGGGGCGCTGATCGCGCTGGCGGGGTTGATCGCGCTGTACGTCCAGGCCGGCGCCGGCACGTTCAACCTGCCGGAGTTGACCCGCCAACTGGCCGCGCAGCCGTTGCCGGCGGCGGCGCAGACGCTGATTTTCGGGCTGCTGCTCTTCGGGTTCGGCATCCTGGTGTCGCTCTGGCCGTTTCACACCTGGGCGCCGACCGGTTACGCCGCCGCGCCGACTGCCGCGGCCATGCTTCATGCCGGGGTGCTGAAAAAGTTCGGCCTGTACGGCCTGATCCGCGTGGCCCTGCCGCTGTTGCCCGCGGGGGCGCAGAGCTGGATGCATCTCCTGGCCTGGCTGTGTCTGGGCAACATCCTGTACGGCGGGCTGGTGGCGATGCGGCAGCGCGACCTGAACCTGTTGATCGGCAATTCGAGCGTGGCCCACATGGGCTTCGCCTTTCTGGGCATCGCCAGCCTGAGCGTGGTGGGGGTCACGGGCGCCGTGGTGGTGATGATCGCCCATGGCCTGCTGGCGGCGCTGAGCTTCGCGGTGAGCGGTTATCTGCGGCAACACCTGGGCACCGTGAACCTGGACCAACTGGGCGGCCTGTTGCGCGCGATGCCGTTCCTGGGCGGCGTCATGGTCATGGCCATGTTCGCCGGCTGCGGCCTGCCCGGCTTTGCCAATTTCCCCGGCGAGGCGCTGACGCTGTTCGGCGCCTGGAACGCGCACCGGACGGTGGTCATTCTCGCGGCGTGGGGCGCGCTGGTCATTGCCGCCGTGTACATGCTCCGGGCGGTGCGCGCGTTGTGGCACGGGCCGTTGCCCGAGCGCTGGCGCGAGGCGCGCGATGCCCGCGGCGCCTGGGTGCGGCTGCCCTTTGTTCTGTTGCTGGGGGCCCTGGTGGTGTTCGGCTGCGCGCCGCGGCTGTTGACCGATCCCCTCCGGCCGGTCGTCGCGCGTCTGGTGCCCGCGGCCGTGGAACCGGGCGCGACCCCGGTGCAGGCCGGTCCGCCCGCGCCCGGGCGCGCGGTGGAAACGGCGGTCTTCACGGTCCGGCGGGAGGTGGCGCGATGAGTGACGTGGCGGTCATCGGCCTCGAGTTGGCCGTGGTGCTGACCGGGCTGGGGGTGTTGCTGGCGGATTTGTGGCTCGCGCCCGCGCCGCGGCCCCGCCTGGCCCTGGTCACGGCCGCGGCGCTGGGGTTGATTCTGCTGGCCAGCTTCTGGGTGCCGGCCGAGCCGGCGCGGACGGCCTTTGGCGGGATGTTCGTGCTGGACGGGCTGGCGTTGTTCTTCAAGCGCTTCTTTCTGCTGGCGGCGCTGCTGGTGACGGTGCTGGCCCGGGAGTTTGCCGCGGGGTTCGAGGCCGGGCACGTCGAGTATCACGCGCTGACCTGTTTTGCGCTGGCCGGGATGATGTTCGCCGCCTCGGCGCAGCATTTCGCCCTGCTGTTCGTGGCGGTGGAGCTGGTGACGGTGACGTTTTACGTGCTGGTGAGTTTCCAGCGGCGGCGGCGGACCGCGCTCGAGGCGGGGGCGAAGTATTTGATCCTCGGCGCGCTGGCCTCGGCGTTCCTGGTGTACGGCGTGGCGTTGGTGTATGCGGCCACGGGGGCGCTGGACTTCGCGGGCGTGGCGCGCAGCCTGGCGGCGAGCGCGGGCAACCGGCTGCTGGTGACCGGGCTGTTGCTGGTGGGCGTGGGGCTGGGGTTCAAGATCGCCGCCGCGCCGTTCCACATCTGGGTGCCGGACGTGTACCAGGGCGCGGCGTTTCCCACCACGGCGTTTCTGGCGGTGGGCTCGAAGGCCGCGGGGCTGGTGCTGCTGCTGCGGGTGTTGTTCGAGGCCGCGCCGGAACTGACCGCGCGGTCGGGCCACTTGCTGCCGGTCCTGGCGGGGTTGACGATGGGTTACGGGGTGCTGGGCGCGATTCCCCAGCAGAGCCTGCGGCGGTTGATGGGTTATTCGAGCATCGCCAACGCGGGGTTTCTGCTGGTGGGTTTGGCCGCCCGCAACGTGGCGGGCGTGGAAGCGGTGCTGTTTTACCTGGCCGGGTACCTGTTTGCGGTGCTGCTGGTGTTTTTGGTGGCCACGCTGGTCTGGGGCGGGGCCGAGGGCGATGACATCGCGGCCCTGGGCGGTCTGGGCCAACGGGCACCGGCGTTGGCGGCCGGACTCACCCTGGGCGCGGCCTCGCTGGCGGGGGTGCCGCCCCTGGCGGGGTTTTGGGGCAAGTTCCTGCTCCTGAAAGCAGCCCTCCAGGCCGGCGCGGAAGACCCGGCGTTGTACACGCTGGCGGCGGTCACGATCGTGGCCGCGGTGGTGGCGATTTACTACTACTTCGGCCTGGTGCGGGCCGCGTACTGGGGGGAGGCCACCGGCGAGGCGCGCGCAACAACGCTCACGCCCCTGGCCCGCGCGGGGCTGGCGGCTTGTGCGGTCGGGGTGGTGGGGTTGGGACTGTGGCCGGCGCCGGTGCTGGCCTGGGCGCGGGCGGCCGCGGCGGGATTGGGCTTTTGAGTTTTTGCCGGCCGGCGATGCGGCGGTCCGGCGGACCGGGCCGCGACCGATTTTCAGGAAGGGGGAATGCCCGGCGGAATTACAGCCGGTTCTTCGTGTCGAACCAGAGGGTCACCGGGCCGTCGTTGACCAGCGCCACCTGCATGTCCGCGCCGAATTCGCCGGTGGCGACCGGCCGGCCGAGGTCGGCGGCCAGTTGGCGCACGAAGGCTTCGTAGAGCGGGATGGCGACCGCGGGTTTGGCGGCGTCGGTGAAGGAAGGGCGGTTGCCTTTGCGGGTGCTGGCGTAGAGGGTGAATTGGCTCACCACCAGCGCCTCGCCGCCGATGTCCTGCACGGAGAGGTTCATCAGGCCCCGGGCGTCGTTGAAGATGCGCAGCCGGGCCAGCTTGCCGCTGAGCCAGGTAATGTCCTCGGCCGTGTCCGCCGGCTCGACCCCCAGCAGGATCAGCAGTCCCGGGCCGATGGCCGCTTTGACCGTCCCGCCGATGCGGACCGACGCTTGCGAAACCCGTTGCACCACCGCGCGCATGTGACTGCCGCGCATTTGGGGGAACCGTCCGCACCCCGGCAAGTCCAAAGCCGCCGGGGTGGACAGTCCGCCGGGCGGTGCTAAACTGCCGGCGTTGCCCAAGTAATGTCTCCGGTTCTGCCGCGCGTGTGTACATTGCACGGATGCGCGGGAGACCGCGGGACACCCGAACCCGTCATGAACCTGCCTGTCACTTCGCGTCGGAACGCCGGTTCGGCGCCGGACGCCTTTACCCTCATCGAGCTGCTGGTGGTCATCGCCATCATCGCCATCCTGGCCGGGATGCTCCTGCCGGCCCTGAGCCGGGCCAAGGCCAAGGGCCAGGGCATCAAGTGCATGAGCAACCTCAAGCAGCTCCAACTGGTGTGGCATTTCTACGCGGACGACAACGGGGACAAGACCACCACCTCCGGCTACACCCGGCCCGTCGAGCCCACCGCCTGGGTGGACGGCTGGCTGGACTTCAACGGCGGCAATCCCGACAACACCAACACCGCCGCGCTGAAGGACCCGCGCCGCTCGAAGTTCGCCACCTACCTCACCGCCGTCGAGGTGTACAAGTGCCCGGCGGACTTCAGCACCGTGCGCATCGGCGGCCGCAGCCATCCGCGGGTGCGCAGCATGGGCATGAGCCAGGCCTTCGGGCCGGGGGACTGGCTGGACCCGGCGGGCTTCCAAGCCAACGTCACCTCGAAAAAGTACCGCGTGTACTACAAGACCAGCGACATCGTGGACCCCGGCCCCGCCCAGTGCTACGTGCTGTTGGACGAACACCCCGACAGCATCAACGCCGGCGGCTTCGCCAACATGATGGTCGAAAGCCCCGCCAGCGCTCGCATCATTGATTTCCCCGCCAGCTACCACAACGGCGCCGCCGGCATCTCCTTCGCCGACGGCCACGCCGAAATCAAAAAGTGGCTGGACCCGCGCACGCGCCCGCCGGTCAAGTACACCGGCGACCTCACCCTGAACGTGGCCTCGCCAAACAACCGCGACATGATCTGGCTGGCCGAGCGCACCTCCAGCCGCAACCGTTAACCGCCCCAGGCCCCATGACCCGGACCGTGTTCCCTCCCATTCGCCCCCGGGCGAGCGTCCGCCTCGCCTTCACCCTCATCGAGCTGCTGGTGGTCATTGCCATCATCGCCATCCTCGCCGGGATGCTCCTGCCGGCCCTCTCCCGGGCCAAGGGCAAGGCCCACCGCACCCTCTGCGCCAGCAACGGCAAACAGTGGGGCGTGGCCCTGCACCTGTACGGGGCCGACAACCGCGAGAGCTTCCCCGACAACAGCGACGGCTACCACCTGAGCTGGATGGGCACCAACATGGCCACCTTCTGGCGCGAGTATCTCATCAAGTCCGAGAAACCCAGGACCCGGACCGACAAGAAGGCCCAAAACCACGTCCTGTTCTGCCCCACCGACGAATGGCATCGCCAGGCCGACACCTGGCGGCTGGACGACCCCAACTCCGAACTCAAGCCCATCCTCACCGGCTACTTCTACCTGCCCGGCCGGGTGGACGGCAGTTGGCCCTACAACTCCGAGGGGCTCGGGCCCTGGCATTTTCGCAAAAAACTCGGCGGCGAGTTCGCCAAGGCGCCGGTGCTCATTGACCGGCTGCAAGGGCTGGGCCCGCGCACCACCAACGTCTATGACCCGCGCCTGCGCTGGACCACCACCGACGCCGGCCGCACGTTCCGCACCCCCAACCACCCCGTCGGCTCCGGCGCGCCCGAGGGCGGCAACTTCCTGTTCGAGGACGGCCACGTGAGCTGGTACAACGGCAAGCGCGTCAGCCTCGGCTCGGGCATGGGCGAGTGGCAGTGCTTTTACAAAATCCCGATCAACTGAGGCCGGCCGCGAACCCTTGCGAGGAGACTGCCGTCGTCACACTGCCTGGCAACCTCGCGTGCGATTTCCGCCGGCTCACCCCCGCGGGTACGGCGCCGTGATCTTCTCGAGCAGCCGCGGCACGTACTCCGCGATGCGGGACGGCAGGCCGGGTTGCTGCGCCGGCAGGGCGCGCAGGGCAGGAAGCACCGGCTGCATCCGCGGCCCGAGGTGATCCAGTGCGTTGAGCGCCTCGACAGCCACAAACGGAGCCCGGGCATCCAGCCGCGCGTGGCGCAGCAAGGTGGCCAGCGCCGGCTCGACGTCTTCACTGTCGCCGAACCGCCCCAGCGCCTCAGCCGCGGCGATCGCCACCGAGGGCGACTCATCGCCCAGCAGCCGTCGCAAGGAAACCGCGGCACTGCGCACCGCCGCCTCGCCCCGGATCAGATGCCCCATCACCGCCCAGTAGCGGATGCCCGGCTCCGGATCGCTCAAGCCGGCCGTCAACGCAGCCGCCTCTTCCGTGCCGGTACGCGAAGCCCGCTCGGCCGCCTCCAGCAGGCGTTCCAGCGGATAACGCTGCGGGTCGCGTCCCAGCAGTGCCGGGGCTTCGGTGCCGCGTCGCCGCTCGCGCTCGGCCTCCGGCAAAAAGCCCAGGTCACGCGTGCCCAGGAGATGCTCCCGCAGCGCGGCGCGCAGTCGTTCCAGCACGTTTCGGTGGGCCGGTGAATCAGCCAGGTTGACGACCTCGTCGGGATCGCTTTGCAGGTCGTAAAGTTCCTCCGGCGGGCGCGGCTGCCAGAAGCGTGCCTGGGCGGGCGTCAGTTGGCCGGCATCGAAGAGTTGCTTCCAGACCCGCGTGGTCGGCGTCTCAAACATGTAGGCCACGTGCTGGCCATGCGGCAGGTGCGGCAGGTAGTTGCGCAGGTACACGAAACGGCCGTCGGTGACACTGCGCACCAGGTCGTAGCGCTCGTCCATCCGACCGCGATAGCCGTAGTTGAACGCAGGCGCCGGCGAGCGGTGCGCCCCCAGAAAGGCCTGCCCCTGCATCCAGTCCGGCGGTTTTACGCCCGCCAGGCTCAGGAGCGTGGGCGCCAGGTCCACGAAATGCACCAGCCGATCCGAACGGCCGCCGGGCCGGTAATCCGGCGGGGCCAGGTGCCGCCACTTCTCCGGGATGTACACGATCAGCGGGACGTGCAGGCCCGAGTGGTAAACAAAGCGCTTGCCCCGCGGCAGACCGGGGCCGTGGTCGCCGTAGAAAAAGACGATGGTGTCCTCGGCCAGACCGGCGGCCGCCAGTTCCTCGAGGTTGCGCCCCGCCAGCCGGTCCATGGCCGTGATCTGGTCATGGTACTGCGCCCAATCCTGACGCACCTCCGGCGTGTCCGGGTGGTAGGCCGGCACGCGCACCCGCGCCGGGTCATGGGTGAGGGTGTGAGGGCGCTTCCGCACCTGGCTCTCGTGGGTGACGGTGTGGTTGAAGATGGCGAAAAAGGGGCGTCCGGGCGGACGGTTGGACCAGTGGGCGCGGCCGGAGGATTCGTCCCAAACCGGCCCGGGCTGGATCAGGTTGTAATCCTCCTTCTGGTTGTTGGTGCAGTAGTAACCCGCCTCGCGCAACAGTTGCGGGTACATGCGCAGCCCCGGCGGCAGCGGCACCAGACTGCGCATGTGCTCGGCCCCCAGCGTGGTCGGGTGCACGCCCATGATGATGGCCGTGCGGGCCGGCGCGCAGACCGGCGCGCCTGACCAGACCCGCGTGTAAATCATGCCGCGCCCGGCCAGCCGGTCGAGGTGCGGCGTCACGGCGTCCGGGTCGCCGTAACAGCCCAGATGCGGTCCGATGTCCTCGCACGTGATCCACAGGATGTTCGGCCGCGTTGCGCCGGCGGCCGGCACCGCCGCTTCGGCCGCCGTGGTCAGGACGAGCCCCGCCAGCGTCAGGCCAATGCAGGTCTTCATGGGTGGTGCCGGTATCCTGCGCCGCCATCCCCGCATCAACAACGCCAAAGTGCCCTCGCGCGCAGCGGCGATTCCCTGTGCTGCCTAAAAAGGCCGGTGGAAGGCAACTTCAACGAACCAGGTTCACACACCGAATCGGCGGCAAGGGCACAAATCACGGGCCGATTCGCAATGCTGTTGACCTGCTTCAAGACGCTGGTCGGCCAGGGTCAAAACGGACCGGATTCCGGTCCAACGAGGGGTTGGTCTGAAGGGGCTGCCCTGGAGGGGTTGCACAAGTTGGCTCTGCGACGGTTCCTTGCCTCGAACCAGTCCCGAGGGATTCGGCGCGTTCGCCAAGGCGGCCCGCCCGAGGGGCCGGGAGTCAGCCGGCAAGCAGGAGGGACGGGTCAGGCTGTCAGTGAGGGGCCTTCCGAGCGCCGGCGGCGGGTTTTCTCGGGCGGGGCTGGCCTGCCTCCGTCAGGGGAGGGCTGCCGACGGCTCCGGAACCATTCCTTGTTTCCTTCTCATAACTCCATTGGCCGTTCCGTGTCAGGGACTTGCGATGCCGTCCCGGCGGGCCGCCCAACGA
>JBBIJZ010000126.1:0-3708 GCA_037445715.1 Verrucomicrobiales bacterium
GCCAGCCCGGCCGGCACCAAAAGTTCAAAGCCGTCTTCGCCCGTGTAACCGGTCCGGGCCGCCAGCAGGGATTCGCCCCGAAAGACAAACCCGGCGAGCTGATTTTTCTTCAGCCCGGTCAGCCGCGCCGCCAACGTGCCGCCGATCGAACCGCCCGGAATCACCGCCTCGATGAACTCGGCCACGCGCGGCCCCTGCACGGCCACCGCCGCCAGTTCCGCCGAGGCGTCGTGCAGTTGAAAACCGTCCGGCGTGGGGGCGTGGTCCACCTGGGTCTGCAACCAGTCCCAATCCGCCGCGGTCCGGGCCGCGTTCACGATCAACACGTACTCCTCCTCCGCCACGCGGTAGGCATACAGGTCGTCCACCACCCCGCCGCGTTCGTTGCAGAGCATGGCGTACTGCCCCTGGCCCACCGCCAGTCGGCGCACGTCGCTGGTGAGGACGTGCTGCAAAAAGGCCGCCGCCCCCGGCCCGCGCACGCGGAACTTGCCCATGTGCGAAATGTCGAACACCCCGGCCGCCCGGCGCACCGCCAGATGTTCGGCCCGGATGCCGGTGTACTGGACCGGCATTTCCCAGCCGCCAAACTCGATCAGGCGCGCGCCCAGTCGCTGGTGCGCCGCAAACAGAGGGGTGCGTCGGAGCATGGCCCAACGCTAGGGGTCGGGGAACCGGAAGGCAAGGCGCCGGACCGGCCCGACGGGAGCCCTGGTCTGGAGCCGGCGGCGACGGGGGACCGCGTTCATGGTCGGGCCGCGCTGCCGCACGACCGGATGAGCGGCGCCGGCGCAGCGGCGCCCTACCTGCGCGGTGGGGCGGGGCCCAGGTACGCAGCGGCGCCGGCAGATTGCGGATTCACGCGCCGGCCAGCCAGGCGGCGATGCGCTCGGCCGCGTCGTGCCCGGCGATGATCGAGTCGCCCAGCGAAATGCCGTTGCGGAAATGGCCGGCCAAAAAGACCCCCGGCGCGCGGGCCTCGATCTCGTCCATGAGCGCCTTGAAGCGGCCGTAGCCCAGCTCGTACTGGGGGATGGCCCGGGGGTACACTTGCACGTGCTGGTAGGTCGGCGCCCCGCGCACACCCAGGAGGGTTTCGAGGTCGCGCCGGGTCAGCGCCACCAGTTCGGTTTCGGGGCGCAGGGCCAGTTCGGGCGCGCGCACCCCGCCCAGGTAGGTGGTCAGCAGGACGTGGCCCGCGGGGGCGCGGTTGGGAAACAGCGAGGAGGAGAAGAGCGTGCCCAGGATGTGGAGGCGCTCGACCGCGGGCACCAACATGCCGAAACCGTCCAGCGGGTGCGCCACGTCCTCGCGCCGGAAGCCCAGCACCACGCTGGCCACGGGCGGGTAGTAAATCTCGCCCAGGGCGGCCAGGCCCGGAGCGGCGTCGGCGATCAGTTCCATCTCGGCCAGGCGGTAGGCGGGTGCGGCCAGCAGCACGGCCCGGTGCCGTTGGCGCGTTTCCCCGTCCGCGCCGCGGGTGGTGACCTGCCAGCCGGCGGGGGTGCGTTCGAGGCGGGTGACCGCGGTGCGCCGGTGCAACGCCGGGCCGAGCCGCGCCGCCAGGGTGTCGGTCAGCACCTGCAGGCCTTCGTCGAAGGACACCTTGGGGGCTTCCTGTTTGGAGACCTCGCCGCGGGCCTTGCGTTCGCGGGCGCCGAGCATCTGCCCCTTGAGCAGGGAGCCGTAGCGCTGTTCGAGGGCGTGCAGGCGGGGGAAGCCGTGCCGGACGGAGAGCCGCTCGGGGTCGCCCGCGTAGATGCCGGCGATCATCGGGTTGATGGCGTAGTCGAGCCACTCCCGGCCCAGCCGCCGCAGGACAAACTGCGCCACGCTCTCCTCGACCTCCGCCGGGGCGCGCGGGATGAACGGCTCGCGCAGCAACGCCAGCTTGGCGCGCCAGGAAAACAGCCGGGTGCCGAGGAACTTCAACGGCGAGGCGGGCAGGCACACCGGGCGGCCGCCGCGCACCAGGTAGCGGTTTTCCGCGGCGGGGTGGGAGTTGAGCCGGCGCGGCTCCAGGCCGAGGTCCCGGATCAGCCCGCGGATTTTGGGCGAGGTGTCGAGGATCGAGTTGGGGCCGCACTCGGCCAGGTAGCCGTGTTCGCGCGTGGAGCGGATGACGCCGCCGGCGCGGTCGGCCGCCTCGTACACGGTGACCGGCACGCCGCGGGCCTGCAGGCGAAAGGCGGCGACCAGGCCGGTGATGCCGGCGCCCACGATGGCCACGGAGGCCGCGGTCTCGGGCGGGGGCGGGTTCGCGGGGGGAGAGCTCATGGGGAGTTCAACGGCCGGCCGGCGCCGCCGCTTACCAGGACACGGGCACGGATTTCTTGCCGAAGCGCGAGGCGTAGAAGAGCCGCTTGTGCTGGCGGCCGTACTCGTGCACCAGCCGGGTCAGCTTCACGTCGTAGCAACAGTACTCGGCGATGTCCAGGAGGCGGCCCTGCCGGTACCAGCGCAGCGCCTGCATGCCGTCGCCGGTCTTTTCCACGCCCAGCGTGGCGGCGGCGATGGCGTCGAGCGAGAGCCGGTGCGGCAGCACCTTGGACAACTCGACCAGCAGGTCCAGCGTGCGCACCTGCTGGGGGTCGAACAACGGGTGGTAGTGCGTGAGCACCTCGTAGTCGAAGCGCAGGATGTTGAACCCCACCACCAGGTCCGCCCGGCGCAGTTCCTCGATGAGTTCGCCGGCGCGCGCCTCCTCGTAAATCTCGTAGGTGCCGCGAGCGGTGCTGTAGGTCACGCCCACGCTCATGCCCATGTCCCGAATCCGGTCCCAGCCGCCCACTTCCTCGGCGGAGCGCTGGGTCTCGAGGTCGAAGTACACGATGTTGCTCATGGCGCGCACGGGCCGCGCCGCAGTGTAAGCGCGCGGCCGGACCGGACCAGCGCAATTCGGCGGTCCGCGCCGGCGGCGACCGGCCCACACCCGGTTCCGCCCGCGGCACGCCCGTTGCCGCGCGCGGCCGGGCTGGTAAGTTGGACCGCGCGGCGCCGGCGCGCCCCCGGGTCTCATGCTCAAGCTGGTCCTTTTCGACATTGACGGCACGCTCATCCGCACGGGCGGGGCGGGCGTGCACGCCTTTGCGCGGACGGGCGCCGTGGAGTTCCACGTCCCCGACGGGATGCGGCAGATGCAGTTTGCCGGGCGGACCGACACCTCGCTGGTGCGCGAGTTTTTCACGCGCCACGGCATCGCCGCCACGCCGGAGAACTTCCGGCGGTTCTTCGACCGCTACGTGTTTCTGCTGGACCAGCTCCTGCCCCAACACGCCGGCGGGGTCTGCCCCGGGGTGGGCGCGCTGCTGGCCGGGCTGCGCGCCCTGCCGCAGCCGCCCCTGCTGGGCCTGCAGACCGGCAACATCCGCCTGGGCGCGGAAATCAAGCTGCGCCACTTCGGCCTGTGGGGTTGGTTCGCGGTGGGCGGGTTTGGCGATGACTCCGAGTGGCGCGGGGAACTCACCCGCCTGGCGATCGAGCGCGCCGGCCGGCGGCTGGGCCAGCGGCTTGCGCCCGACGAAGTGGTCGTGGTGGGCGACACGCCGCACGACATTGACTGCGCGCGGGCCGTGGGTGCTCGCGTGGTGGCGGTGGCCACCGGCGGGGCCACGCGCGAACAACTCGCCGCGCGCTCGCCGGACTGGTTGGTGGACAACCTGACCGGCATCCGCGCCGAAGACCTGGCGGCCTGAGCCGGCGCGGGGG
>JBBIJZ010000126.1:3808-10652 GCA_037445715.1 Verrucomicrobiales bacterium
GGGCCGCCGGGGCGCGTCAATGGTCGGGTCCGCCGCCGCACCGGCCACAGGAAGCGGGGTTGCCGGAGCAGACCGGTTCGGTGCCGGAGTCATCCGGGCCCGTGGCGGCGAAGACCGAGAGTTTTTTCCGCAGCCGGGTCGAGCCGCAATGCGGGCAGGGGGTGCCTTCCCAGTGCGTGGAACGCAGCAGCACCTCGCTTTCGCGGCGGCAATCGGCGCAGTAGAACTCGTAGATCGGCATGGCGGGAGGATAGCCGGCGGGTCGGCGTGCTCAAGCCCGCTGGGGGCCGGCCTTTTGCTGGCGGGCCGGAGGCGGGCCGGGTAGCGTGCGGCAAGTCATGGCGAAATTCCTGAGCAGTTTTTTGCAGCCGCTGGCGTTTTTGTGGTTGTTGCTGGTGATGGCGGCATTGTGGGAGTTGTGGCACCGGCGCTGGCGCCCGGCCCTGGGCGCGGGGTTGCTCGCCGCGGTGTTGTCGGTGATTGGCGCCACGCCCCTGCCGGCCCGCCTGTTGGCCGGCCTGGAGCGCCCGTACGCCGGGGTGCAACTGGCCGCGCTGCCCGAGGCGGACGCGGTGGTGATGCTGGGGGGCCTGGCGGCGCCTTCCCCGCAGGGGGTGTTCGGTTTTGACCTCGAGGCCGAGGCGGACCGTTTGGTGACCGCCCTCGAGGCGGCGCGCCAGCACAAGGCCCGCGCGCTGGTGCTGGGGGGCGGATGGAACCCTTACGTGCCCAATCCGGGGGAGGGCGAGTTGTTGCGCCGGCTGGTGAACGCCTGGCCGGTGGCGCCGGTGCCGGTGCATGTGCTGGGGTTGTGCCGGGACACGCACGACGAGGCCGAGCGCACGCGCAAGCTGGCGGAGGCGCAGGGCTGGAGGCGAATCCTCCTGGTGACCTCGGCCGGGCACATGCGTCGGGCGGAGGCGACCTTCCGGCGGCTGGGCCTGGAGGTGGTGTGTCTGCCGTGCGATTTCAAGGGGCTGGTCGAGCTGCAAAACGCGCGCTCGAATTTCCTGGTGCCCGGCCTGAAAGGCTTCGAGCTGCTCGGGCATTACTTGTACGAGCAGGTGGGTTGGTGGGTGTACCGGTGGCGGGGCTGGCTCTGAGGGGCCGGTGGCCCGGTGGGCGCGCCCTCAGGGGGTGGCGGGCGGCGCGGGCCGGGCGGTTGGCTCGGCCAGACGCTGTTCGGCCACGGCGAGGTAATTGTGGGCCAGCCAGTTCGCGTAAGGTTTGATCGCCAGGGAGCGCTCGAACCAGCGTTTGGCCTCGGCCCAGCGGCCCACTTGCAGTTCGTGCCAGCCGCGCAGCAGCACCACGTAGTGGTTGTTGGGGTCCATGGCCAGGACGCGGTCAAACAGCCGGCCGGCTTCCTCGTGGCGGCCCAGCCAGTCGAGCGTCATCGCCGCGCGCAGGGCGGGGAAGGTGTCGTAGGGGTTCAACCGCATGGCCTGCTCGAACCAGCGCAGGGCGGTTTGGGCGGCGGCCTCCCAGTTGGGGCCGCCTTCCCAGCTTTGCAGGCGCCAGGTTTCGCCCAGCCGGGTGGGGGTCTCGGCGTTGCGGGGCTCGACGCGGGCGGCCGCTTCCAGGGCGGCCAGGTGGTCGGCCAGGGTGGGGGCGCGCTCGGCGCGGGCCAGCCAGCGGCTTTCCTGCCAGCGCTGGCGGGCCTGTTGCCCGAACCAGGCCACGGTGGCCAGGAACAGGGTGGACATGACCAGGCGGCCGGTCAGTCCGGGGTTGAGCCAGTAGCGATTGGTGGTGTAGCGCAAATGGCCGTTCAGCACGGCGGCCAGGAAGGCGGCCAGGAGGGCGTTGGCGGGGATTTGCAGGTTGAAATCCACCACCGAATGCAGCGCCAGGGCCACCAGGCCGGTGGCCGAGCCGAGCACCAGCGCCGCGCGGTCGCTGGGCTTGGTCACCAACCCGTCGCCCTCGCGGCGCACGTAACGCCAGGCGCGCCAGCCGCCCCAGGCCAGGGCTGCGGCGGCGCCGGCCAGCAGGCCGAAGCCCACCAGGCCCCAGTCGGCCAGGAGGTTGAGGTAATCGTTGTGCACCCAAAGCGGGCGGGTTTGCACCGTCTCGGGACGGTACTTCGGGAAGCGCAGGTCAAAATGGGCCGGCCCCACGCCCAGCCAGGGCGCGTCCCGCCACATGCGGAAGGCGGGTTTCCACAGGTCGGGCCGGGTCCAAACGCTGTGGAGTTGTCCCGGCACCAGGGCCAGCCGGACGCGCCGCTGAATGTCCTCGGCCTTGTAGGCGATGGCCCCGCCGAGAACCGCCAGCACCGCCAGGCCGATCAGGATCGGCTTGCGATATCCCCGGTACCGCATCAGCACCCCGGCCATGAACAACAGCGCCGCGCCGCCCGCCAGGTACCCGCCCCGCGAAACGGTCACGCACAGCCCGATGAACATCATGACCATCGCGTAGGCACTGAAAATCCGGGCCAGCGCGCGCCGGCGGCTGAGCACGAGGATGGCCAGGGCCACCGGCAGCAGCATTTCCAGGTGCCCGGCCAGGTGGTTGGGGCAAATGAAGGTGCCCGAGCCACGGCCCTTGTAGGCCTCCGGCCGGTCAAAGGCGAAGACCTGATTGCTGCCGCTGACGAATTGGTAAAGCGCGTACAGGGCCAGCAGGGTGCCCACCGTCAGCGTGACCGCCACGAGGATTTGCAGGTTCTCCTGTCGGTGCAGGTTGTTGAGCACCAGGAAAAAGAACCAGCCGTAAACCAGGACCCGAATCACTTCCAGCCGGGCCACGTACTCGACCTCCGCCTGCCCGTACCGAATCAGCGCGTAAACGAGAAAGCCCAGCACGAACCAGCACACCGGCGTCCATTGCAGGTGAAACGAGCGCGCCACCCACAACCGCACCCCCCACAAGGCCAGCCCCACGGCCACCAGGGCTTGCAGCACCACAAACTCCTGGGGGCGCACGCCACCCAACGCCACGGGTCCGAAGACCAGGGCGAGGGACACCACCCCCAGGATGCCCAGCTCCAACCACCGATCGAGGCGCTCGCGATCCATGCCGGCGTATTTAGGCGGCAGTTTCCGTACTGGTCACGCCTTTTTGCCGGGTTTTTGGGTCTGTCGCCAGAGTGCAACCTGCTAGGGCCAAAAATCTTAACCTGGGCGGAAGGTCCCTTGGGGGAGCCTTCCTGCTGGCACTGCAACTGCTAAATGAAATTGTGAATGAAAAACCGTTGACACCGGGGGCGGAACCCCTAGAGTGTCGCGAACCGTAACCCTTAACTCAGTCGAACCTATGAGCCGAATCTTCCGAAAGCACAAACTCGGGGCGTTCACGCTGATCGAGCTGTTGGTCGTGATCGCCATCATTGCCATCCTGGCCGGCATGCTCCTGCCTGCCCTGGCCAAGGCCAAGGCCAAGGCGCAAAAAATCAATTGCGCCAACAACCTCAAACAAGTCGGGTTGTCCTTCCGCCAGTACGCCACCGACCAGCAGGACCGTTTCCCGCAGAGCCTGAGCACCAACGAGGGCGGTTGCAGCGAGTACGTCACGCTGGCCAACGGCACGGGCAATCCGCTCAACACCTACTGGATTTACGTGACCATGTCCAACGAGCTGGCCACGCCCAAGACCGTGGTTTGCCCGGCGGACAGCGCGCGGAACGCCATCAGCAACTTCTACGGCATGATCAAGTACACGGCCGCCCAGGGGGGGGGTAACGCCTCGGTGAGCTACTTCGTGAACCTGGATGCCGACGAAACCCGTCCGCAGGGCATGCTCTCCGGCGACCGCAACATGTCCACGGTGTCGAACGCGACCACGGCCACGGCCTACGATGCGTTCTTCAAGGTGCAGGTGAAGCTGGATCCCAGGCTGGTGGCCAACAAGGCCAATGCCCAGTACTACCTGAACTTCCACAACACCATCCACCAAAACCAGGGCAACGTCTGCCTGGCGGATGGCAGCGTGCAGCCGGTCACCGGCGCGCGCGTGCGCGAGCAAATCATCAACTCCCAGGATGTGCACCGCCTGATCTTCCCGTTTGTGGCGGGCAAGAACAACTAGGTGCACATCTCCGAGAGGGTTACGCAGGCGCCCGCGAGGGCGCCTGTTTTTTTGTCCCTGATTTCTCCGGCAACCCCGCCAAACGGGACCGCCAACCAGCAGCAGTTCGGGCACACCCGGCGATGGCCAAAACCGGCATTACCGGCACCTCCCGCCCGGCGCCACCCCGGGCCGGTGGCGGGCGGTGGTGCTCTACTCGGTCAGCAAATCCAACCACTGCTCGCCCGCGGCCGTGAGGCGCCAGCCGCTGCCGCTGCGGACCACGAGCTTGCCGCAGGGCCGCGCCAGGTGCTCGGCGGCGTTGACCTCGAGCAGGTGGTAGCGCGCGCGGCTCTTCAACTCCGTTTCCGCCCGCGGGACCAACCGGTAGGGCAGACCGTGGTAGTTGAGCCAGATTTCGTAGCCGGCCGTCCCTTCGCGCGCGGCCCGGGGGTTCTCCGCCACTAACTGCGGGTACCGCCGCAACCACGAGAAGCGGGTGGCCCGCACCTGCACGCGGCAGAGCAGGGTCTGGTTTTGCAGCACGCGCGCCAGGTTAAACCGCGCCCCCTGCCGCTGTTGCTCGCGGAAAATGGCCAACGGGTCCACGCCGATAAAGTTGCGGCCGTTGAACTCGCCGTGGTCGTTGCGCTGGCCGGGGAAGTGTTTGCGCTGCCACGCACTGAAGCGGTCGCTCACCCGCAGGCCCAGCTCGAAGTGCAGATGCGCCCGCTCTTTCGCAATGCCCTGGGCCGTGTTGGCCGTGCGTCCCATGATCCCCAGCGCCTCGCCCGCCCGCACCGCCTGCCCCGGCTTCAATCCGGACCGGAACCGGGCCAGGTGCGCGTAGATCGAGTAAATCTCCAGACCGTCCACGCGGTGCTGCAGGATGACGAACCGGCCGTAGTTCGACAGCGCCGGCCGGTCATTCAAGTAGGCCACCACCCCGTCGGCCGTGGCGCGCACCTCGTCGGTGGGCTCGCCCCGCGCGTCGCGGCCGGTGGCGCGGATGTCCCAGCCCTCGTGGAGTTGCCGGCCGTCCGAGCGCACGCACCCGAAGGTGCCGCTGGCCCAGGACCGGCCCGGCGTGCCCGCGAAATAACGCGTCTCGCCCCCGGGCTGGAAGATGTCCCGGTTGGCGGTGGGCAGGTGGAAGGGTTGGGCCCGCAGACCGGCCCCCACTCCCAGGAGCAACATCAACAGCCAGACCGGACGCGGGCTCACGGTTGTTGGGCCGGCTTGGACTTTGGCCGGGCCGGCTTGGGCCGGTTGCCCAGCTTCTCCGCCACGTTGTTGAGCCCGCGCACGATGCGTTCGGCCTCCGCGCGCGTGGCATCCGGCGTGAACACCAGCAGGCCGTCCCGGAGGGGCGTACTCAACTTGGGAGCCGCCAGCCAGCGCCCCTCGGTGAACGTGCTGTGAATCGCCACGCGTTGGCCCCGGTACGTGGTGCTGACGGTGTCCAGGACCAGCGTCCCGTGGAAGTCATACCGCACCGCGATGGCAAACCCGCCCACCGTCTCCACCACCCGCGCGTCCACGATGTGCCCCTCGTCCAAAAACGGCTCGCGCGCAATGCGCAGCAGCACCGGCGCCGCCCGGTACACCGGCACCACCGCCGTCTTCTCGCCCGTGGTGTCGTGGTCGGTCTCCAGATACAGCCGCAGCGTGCTGGCCTCGGCGGCCGCCTTTTTCTCCGCGGGCGCGCGACACCCCGTGGCCGCCCCGCCCAGGAACAGGGCGGCGGCCAGAATGCAGTTGAACCGTCCGCAGGGCGTGCGCATAGTCCGCGCAAACAAACGAATTCTGCCGGCAAAGTAAAGACGATATGGGCAAGCAGTATAACAAGGTCGAGAAACGCCGCCGCCGCCAGCGCTACCACAAGCGCCAGAAGCTCGCCGCCAAGGTCGCGCGCCTGACCCGCTCCCGGGCCACACCCGCCGCCAAATCCGCCGCCGCCGAGCCGGCGGCACCAGCCACCGCCCCGGCCCCGGAACCTGTCTCCGCACCCGCCCCTGCTGCGGAATCCCAGCCCGCCGCCCCGGCCTGAAACCGCCCCGCGGGGCGCTGCCTTTTCCCTCCCGGCCACTGGCGCGGTGGCCGGTGGTGTTTCAAGGCGTGGCCGGCTCCGACGGCCCGCCCGGCTCCGGCCACTCGCCGCGCAACCAATCCGCGATCAACCCCAGTTCGCGCTCGCCCAGCACCGCCTCGGCGGCGAAACGCGGCATCCGGTCGTTGCGCCGCCCGTAAAAGCGCGGGTGGGCCGGGTCGCCGATGAACTCCACCAGCCACGCCCGGGAACCGTACCCGGTCAGGTCCGGCGCCGTCGCGTCCTCGTCCGGTTCCCGGAACTGGTGGCAACTGGTGCACTTCATTTCGCGGGTGCGGATCAACTCCCGCCCCTCGGCAATCAGCGCTGCGTCTCGCGCGTCCGCTTCGGCCTGCGCCTTCAACCCCGCCTCGGCGGACACCGCGGCGATGACCTTCGCCAGTTTCGCCCGCTGTTCCACGTCGAAACCCGCCACGTCCCGCTGGACAAACCGCGCCATCTTGCCGTCGGCAAACCGCGTGCCGCCGAAATAATGCGGCCCCGCCACGCGCGCCGGATCGAGCAACCCCGTCAACCACTCCCGGCTGGCAAACCCCGCGAGATCGGACGCGCTCGGCGCCTCCGCCGGCTGCCCGCCCAGCCCGTCGTGGCCGGCGTACCGGTGACAACCGGCACAGTGCCGCGCGAAGAGTTTGGGCCCTTGCGACCACGGGTCCGCGCGGACCAACTCCAGCGCGCCCGTTGGAGGGATGCCGCCGGCGGCCAGCGCCCGCGCCCGCTCGC
>JBBIJZ010000127.1:0-10553 GCA_037445715.1 Verrucomicrobiales bacterium
TGGGGCCTGCTTGCGCAACCGCAACCCGAGGCCGCATCCGCCGCCGCCTCGGAGCCCGAAGCGCTCCCCAAGGTGATCGTGTATGGCGAGGCCGAAAGCGAAGGCGTGTCGCAGGAGCCGTTCTTTCCGCCGGTGCTGGGACCGCAAATCTACGCCGGCAAGAAGGCGACGCTCCTGGACCTGGACGCCCTGCCGCAGGTCATCGGCAACAACTACCGCCAGGCGCTGACCCGCGCGCCGGGCTTGCTGTACAGCGAGGAAACCACGCCGCTGGTGAGCCTGGGCTACCGCGGCATCGGCGAGCCGCACCGCGGGCAGTTCCTCCAGATGCTCCAGGACGGCATCCCAATCCACGCCGACCCCTTCGGCTACCCCGAGTCGTACTACACGCCACCGCTGGACCTGGTGGACCGGGTAGAGTTCCTCCGCGGCGGCGCGGCCCTGATGTACGGCCCGCAACCGGCCGGCGCCCTCAACTACCGGACCTACATGCCGCGGCTGGACCGGCCCTTCAGTCTGCGCACCCGCCACGTGTTCGGCAGCGACGCGCTCTACGCCACCTACTCCGCCGTGGACGGCACGGTGGGCGGCCTGGGCTACCTGGCCGCCTACCAGCACCGGCAGAGTGACGGCTTCCGCTCCGCCAACAGCGACTATGTGGTGGACGGCGGCCACTTCAAGGCGGTCTGGGGCGCGTTGAAGCCCACCCGCTGGACGCTCGCCTTCGACGGCTACGCCGAGGAACACGGCGAACCCGGCGGCCTGACCCTCGAACGCGGGCCGGGCCTGGTGAACTACGAGGACGACCGCACGCAGGCCAGCCGCCTGCACGACCGCTTCCGTCTCCGACGCTATGTGCCGTCGCTGACCGTGACGCACGATTTCAGCGACCGCACCACGGCCGAGGTGCGCCTGTGGGGCGGCTACTACGACCGGTTCAGCAAGCGCCAAAACGGCGGCGGCTTCGGCCGCCTGCCCTC
This sequence comes from Verrucomicrobiales bacterium, assembly GCA_037445715.1. Classification (GTDB taxonomy): domain Bacteria; phylum Verrucomicrobiota; class Verrucomicrobiia; order Limisphaerales; family J093; genus DSVZ01. Next base: position 981 of record JBBIJZ010000127.1, read on the forward strand.
GGGAACGGCGGCGGAGTCCAACGCGATCGAGCGCCAGGAGTTCTACACCGTGGGCACCGAGGCGCGCCTGCGCCACGACTACCTCCTGGGCGGCGAGGACCAGAACCTGGCCGTGGGTGTGCACTTTTTCCGCGATGACTCCCCCCGCACCGACTCCCGCGGCGCCAGCCCGTCGGCGGAATCGGGCGCGCTGATCAGCGCCTCTCAGCGGTTCGTCCACTACGGCGCGGTCTTTGCCGAGAACCGCTTCCAGTTCGGCCGCTGGTCCCTGACCCCGGGGTTTCGCCTGGACACGGTGGCCCAGGACCTCACGGTGCGGCGGCCGGACGGAGCGGGGGGCGTGACGGTGTCGCAGAAGGACCGCCTCGAGGTCGAGCCGCTGGTCAGCCTGGGCCTTGAATACGCGCTGCCGCAGCGCTCGGAACTTTACGCCAGTGTGGCCCAGGCCTACCGGCCCACCCTCTTCAGCGAATCCATCATCCCCGCCAGCGGCACGGTCATCGCCGGCGATGTCCGCCCCACCACCGCCTGGACCTACGAGGTCGGCTATCGCGGCCGGCCCCGCGACTGGTTGAGCTGGGACACCAGCCTGTTCCTGGTGGACCTGGACGACAAGTACGGCGGCACGGTCAACCAGGCCGGCCAGACCGTGCTCCGCTCCGTGGGCCGCTCGATCAACTACGGCTGGGACACCGCCCTGGAAGTGGACCTGCTGGGCCTGGCCCGGTCGCGCCGGGCCTGGGCGGATGGCCCGGCGGAGCATCAGCTCTGGCTCCACGGAAACTTCTCCCTGCTCGCCGCGGAAATCCACGGCGGCGCCCTCGACGGCCGGCGGCCCCAGTACGCCCCCGAATCGCTGGTCCGCGCCGGCGTGATCTACCGCTGGGGCGAACGGCTCAAGCTCGGTCTGCTGGGCACCTGGGTGGCCGACCACTTCGCCACCGACGACGAGAACCCCGGCCGGTTCATCCCCGCCTACAACACCTGGGACCTGACCCTCGAGGCGCGCGTGTACCGCGACACCGTCAGCGTGCTGGCCGGCGTCAACAACCTCTTCGACGCGGACTACTACGCCCGCATCCGGGGCGACGGCATTGACCCGGCCTACGGCCGCAACTTCTACGCCGGCTTCCAACTGGCATTTTGACCACCGCCGAATTGCCCCCGCCCGGCTCCGAAGCCCCCCGGCGGAACAGGCAGAGGCACGGGGCCGGTTGGTACCTCAAAGGTATCTACGCCCTGCGGTAGGCCTCCGGCACGTAGGCCGGGCAGCGCTTTTCGACAAACAGCGGCTGGAGCCGGGCGTACCGCGGCAGGCCGTTTTTCAGGGGCACGCGCACCCACTCCTCACCGATCAACGGGCGGGCGTAGCGGATAAAATCGTCCGTCACGTCCACGCGGCTGGGCGCGATCCATTCCTTCGGGAAGAACCGCTCGCTGTTGGCCACGACCTCCAGCGGCACCTTGTCGTAGCGCACCCGGTACTCGGGGCCGGGCTCGCGCAGGATCGTGGCCATCCAGCCGTTGCCGTCCCGCAGGGCGATCTCGGCGGCCTGGCGGCCCACGGCGTAGGCCTCCGCCAGGTCCACGGTCGAGGCCAGCACCATCGCATGCCGCTGGTCGGTCCCGGGCACCTGGCCGCGCGCCTTGCCGGTGGCGGGCAGGCCGTGGCGGTTGAGGTAGGAGACGACCACCTGCTGCACGGTCAGGTCGCTGGCGCCAAAGCTGGTGTGGCCGAAGGCGTCCTTTTGAGCGCCGATGTCGCCCACGTCGAAGCCCTCGCTCACCACCACGAGGCAGCGGCCGCTTTGCCGCACCTGGTCGCTCACCTTGTCGGCCAGGTCGGCCAGCGTGAGCCCGGACTCGGTCAGGTAGATTTGCAGCGGCAGCTCGCGCCGGGGATCGGCCAGGCGCGCGGCGGCGGGGATGAACCCGATTTTGCGGCCCATCGCCTGGAGCACCAGCACCGGGTCGGCGGGGCAGGAGCCGGCGTTTTCCTCGTTGGCGCCGAGCAGATTCACCGCCCAGTAGCGGGCGGTCGAGCCGTAGCCGGGGGTGTGGTCCACCAGCTTGAAGTCCGCGTCGCCGACGTCGTTGTCAATGGTCTTGGGCACGCCGGTGGCGATCAGGTCCAGGCCCTGCTCGCGCGCCAGCCGGGCCACCTTGTGCGCGGTGTCCATCGAGTCGTTGCCGCCGATGTAGAAGAAAAAGCCGATGCGGTGAGCCTTGAAGACCTCGATGATGCGCTGGAAATCCTCGCGCTGCTTTTCCCGCAGTTTGTAGCGGCAGGTGCCGATGGCTCCGGCCGCGGGGGTGGTCTCCAGCAGCCGGATTTCAGCCGGGTCCTGTGCCGAGAGATCGAGCAGTTCCTCCTTGAGCACGCCTTCGATGCCGTGCCAGGCGCCGTACACGCGGCCGAAGGTCTCGGGGTGTTCGTGGCAGAAATCAATGACCCCGCGCAACGAGTTGTTGATGACGGCCGACGGGCCGCCGGATTGGGCTACCAGGACGTTGGGTTTCATGGTCATGCCGGAGCCCAGCTTGCGGTCCGCGGCGCCGCAACTCAAGCCGTCGCCACCGCCGCGCCGCAATTCACCCGCCGGTGAGCGGACGAGGCGGGCGCTTGCTTGTTTGACGCGGGCGCGCATCACGGCTCGCACACTTGCGCGGACGGACGGCGCGCCGCATCATGCCGTCATGAAACCACTGTTGCGTGGCCTCGGGCTGGTTCTTCTCCCGGTCTTGCCGTTGCTGTCGCCCAACGCCCTGTCTGCCGAGTGCGAACTGACCGTGATGACGTACAACCTCCGCTACGCCAGCGATACCCCGCCCAACGCCTGGCCGGACCGCCGGCCGATCATGAAAACCTGCATCCGGTCCGTGCAGCCGGACCTCCTGGGCACGCAGGAGGGGCTGTACCGCCAACTCCGGGAACTGGCCGCCGACCTGCCCGAGTACGACTGGATCGGCACCGGCCGGGACGGCGGCAGCCGCGGCGAGTTCATGGCCGTCTTCTACCGCCGCGCACGTTTCGAGCCGCTCGAGTACGACCATTTCTGGCTCTCGGACACCCCCGAAATCATTGCCTCCTCGACCTGGGGCAACTCCAACCGACGCATGGTCACCTGGGTGCGTTTCCGCGACCGCGAATCCGGCGCGGAGTTTTACTTCTGGAACACCCATCTCGATCATGCCCTCCAGGTGGCGCGCGAAAAAGGCGCCCGCCTCATCCGCGACCGCGTCAACGCCCTCAAAACGCGTCTGCCGGTGCTGCTGGTCGGAGACTTCAACGCCGTCGCCGGCACCAATCCGGTCTATGACCTCCTGGTCCGCGACGGCGGTTTCAAGGACACCTGGGAACTGGCCGCCGAACGCCGTAATGCGGACTTCAACACCTTTAACGGCTTTGCTCCCCCCAAACGGGAAGGCCAGCGCATTGACTGGATTCTCCTGCGCGGCGAGGCCGACGTCGCCTGGAGCGAAATCGTGACCTTCGCCCAAAACGGCCAGTTTCCCAGCGACCACTTCCCCGTCGTGGCGCGCGTGCGCCTGCGCCTGCCCGCGCCCTGAGCGTTTCGGCGGTGGGGCGGCAACCCGGCGCACGAAGGCTTCGACACAATCGCGCGCGCCGGCGGCCCGGTGCCGGGCCGGGTGGAGGACGCGACCGCCTCCTCGGAAGAACGGCCCGGTCCGTGCGCCGGCCTCGGGGAAAAGCCCGGCCCCGTCAACCGCTCACGCCCCCGGTCCGCCCGCAGGTGGCCCCGCGTGAGCACTCAAAAACACCGTGGCGAGTGGCAACGTACACGGGAACGATTCCAGCCGGGCTCGGAATGGGCGATTCCTGAATCCAGCGGGGAACAGAATCGGCGCTGCCACCAGCCGGAATACGCAGCCGACTGTTGTGCCCGGGCAGAAAAACCCACTTGACCGGACCACGGGCTGGGCCAGTCTTACAGGAAAATCACCCGCAACATGCTGACATGGGCACAGGGACGCAGCACCGTTTTGGGTCAAGGGATTGAGTTGCCACTCGCCCGCCGCGAAAACGGGAAAAGGCCCTTGGAGGGCAAGACCACCTCGACACGATTTGGCCGGGCAGGCCCCTCGCCGGTAAAGGAGTCCTCACTTGCTGGAGGGGCTCCTTCACATCGCTACGACCACTTGCCGCTCCAATACCGGCCCCGGGTCCGAAGGGATTGCCTCCGGGACCTCCGCCGACCTCCAAAAACCTGACACCCCAAACCAGCTCGGGAACCATGACGCCATGACTAACGGGAAACGCAAACTCGTCGCTTACCTGCACGACCCGCCGGAGAAGGCCTACAACTACGGGCCTGTCCACAAGGACCGCGCCCAGCAATACCTCGCACGCGTTCTGGGCCCCGGCCGCTGGACCGACCACCAGCCGGACTGGGCCGCGGCTGCGGCGGACCGGTTCATCTTCCCGGACGGCCAGAAACTCAACGCGCTCGGCCTGCCCGGCTTGGGCGGCGGCGTGCAGTTCATCCACCCGCTGACAGGTAAACCTGCCATTCTCCAAACCGACCTGACACCACTCCCATGAACCTCTGGCAACGCAAACTCCTGGCTTTCCTGCACGACCCGCCAAGCAAGCCATTTAATATCCGCGAGCATGGCGAAATTGCCGAATCGCTTGTTCGCGCAGCGGGGTTCGATGATCCCGCAAAAGTGTGTTGGTTCTTCGACAAGGTGTGCGATCACACCGCTGCTGCCGCCGACCGCCTTGCCTTCCCGAAGCCTGGTATCCTGGCGTGCGCGTTTACCGGGGGGCAGGACTCGCCATTTCACCATCCGCTGGGTGGCGGCACGCTGACTTTCGCGCAACCGCTGGCACCTGGGGAAGCTGAAAGGTTGATCGCGGACGCCCAGCCCGGTTTTCTGGAAGCGACCCATTTGGCCTGTAGCGACGAGGAGACGCTGTGGCGAATGCGATTCTTTCTGCACTGGCGTCTTTGGCGGCAATACGCTGCCGTCAGCCGCGGCACACAAACCGCCGACGGACGGCTGGCTTTCCTACCGGCCGACACGCGCCTTCCAGACCACTCGACGTGGAACCACTGCAGCCTGGTCAGCGCGCTTCAGTCCTGCGTCGAGATTCAGGGCGAAGGCGATACGGCCGAGGTGCGTGCATTCCGGCCGGCTTTCCTACTCGTGCAAGTTGGTCCGGTGCAGGAATTCATTGCCCAGGCCCGCACCACACGCGATCTCTGGAGCGGCAGCTACCTGCTTTCCTGGCTGGTCGCTCACGGCATCAAGGCCGTCACCGACCAGGTCGGCCCGGATTGCGTCTTGTTCCCCTCACTTTGGGGCCAACCGCTGTTCGACTTCCTTCATCGCGAGGAAATCTTCCAGCGCGTCAAAACGGCCGAGGGCCGCGACCTGTGGGAAGAAATCAGACCCGGCGATCAGCAAATCCTCACACCCAATTTGCCCAACCGCTTTCTCGCCGTGGTTCCCGCCGCCAAAACCAAAGCGCTGGCTGAAGCTGCGGCAACTGCCATGCAGACGAGCCTGCAGGAAATCGGCGCGGCCTGCCTCGATTGGCTGAAGACGAATCGTGACGAGGTGCCCACCGACGCCCTGGTCCGATGGCATCAGCAGCTTCGCCAACTTCTTTCCGTGAGCTGGCAAACGTGGCCGTGGGAATGGGATGTTCAGAAGGCCATCAAGGATTTCGCCGTCCTGCCTGCGGGCAAGGTACTTTACGACTCACGCCGCCCGGTGCACGAATCGCTGCAAGCCGCGCTCGACGCGGCACGTAAAGGCATGCCGAAGGACCACCTCGATCCCCGAAATTATCGGCACAAGAATTTCCGTAGCAGTGGCACCTTCCGGTCCGAGATCGAATTCGACGCAAACCAACTCCCGGTCGTGGACAATCCGGGCTTTGCCTGGGCCGCGCACTACGCCCGGACTGACTTCTTGCTCGCCGCCCGGCGCCAGACGCGCGACTTTGCTGGCTGGGGCGACCCGAACGACCAGGCGCGCCTCCGTGGCGCCAGCCGCGACTGTCTCTCCGGCAAGGAGGAAATCATCGGCACGGTAGATTGGCAGGGGAGTCTGGCCGATCTCCCGGGCCACCTGTTCAAACCGGGCGAACTGCTCGGAGCCGTGAACATCATCAAACGGCTCTGGCACGTGGCGTTTCTGGAGGCAAAACACCGGTTGAAACGCGAGCGAGTGCGCTTCGATTCAGTGCCGGCGGTGGCGGCTGCGTCGTTCGTCGCGCGGGTTTTGGAACAGACCAAGCAAGGGCCGGCACGCCGGCTTTTCACGGATGAGTTCGCTCCCAAAGCCAGCGACGCCGCCGAATACTTCGGCGGTATCGCGGACTGGTCGCAGTGTACGGAGTCGCAGTGGCTGGACCGAACGGACGCCGCGGTGTTTCACCTGACTGAATGGGACCGATCGATTCGTGACGAGGAAATGCGGAAAGGCGGCCCACGCCCGGATGCCGTCGAAAAGCTGCAGGCCGCGCGCGATGCCCTCGCTCGTCTGCTTTCGAGCAAGGGGATTGGCCACCAACCTTCGCGCTACTATGCCGTCCTCGCCCTGGACGGCGACGAAATGGGCCGGTGGGTCAGCGGTGCCAAGTCGCCGTTGTTCCGCGAGCAAATGGCACAGCCCGTCGTCGAGTTTTTCCAAGAGCCTCAGCCAGATGCGCCGGAGCCCGGCGCCCTCGGCCAGCTGCTTGACCATCCGCGACACCTGTCCCCGTCTTACCACCTCCAGTTCAGCGAGGCGCTGTGCAACTTTTCGGTCCACGTCGCCCCGGCCATCGTGGAGTTCTTCGACGGCCAGTTAATCTACGCCGGCGGCGACGACGTGCTGGCCATGTTGCCCGCCGAAAACGCCGTGGCTTGTGCTGCTGCCCTCCGGCTGGCTTTCCGCGGCGAATGCGCCCTGCTGGACCACATGCAGCGACACGCTCACGGCAGCAAGACGCCGGTGCTGACAGCGAACAACGGCTTCTTGGCCCTCGACGCAAGCTGGGATGGTTTCGCGCGCCTCCGTCGCTTCATCCCGCGCGGCGTCACGTTGCTTGTCCCCGGCCCCAAGGCCACCGTCTCGGTCGGCCTCGCCATCGGCCACATGCGCGAACCGCTGCAGGACATGGTCCGCGAGGCTCAGGCCGCCGAGAAACGGGCGAAGAACAAACTGGGACGAAATGCTCTGGCTGTCACCCTCTTCAAGCGCAGCGGCGAGACCATTGAATGGGGTTGCAAGTTCCCCTCAGACCAGCAGCCGACCTCCGCAGCCCTGGACCTCCTTCAGTTCATCCAGTCCGGCAACCGTTACCGTCGCCCGCTCGACCAACCCGACTTCAAACCCCCCATCAGCGGGAAGTTCCCTTACCGCGTCGCCGAATTGCTGCGCCGCTACCAGAACTACGAATCCCGCGACGGTCTGCCCGATTACTCCAGGCCCAAACCGCTCGATGCCGAAGTCCGCCAGATTGCAGTGCGCGAATTCGACTGGGTCATCAAGCAGCAGGCTGAAAAACTGCCCGCCAAAGACAAAGACGAACTGGCACTGCTGGCTGCACGTTACTTGGAAGAGCTAGAGCGGGATCGGCAGCCACTTCTGCAGTTCATCCACCTCTTCGCCCTCGAAGCCTTCATTGCCCGAACCGGAGAATAGCCTATGCCAGCCTACACCATCACTCCTGAGGACATCCTGTTCTTCCGCGACGGCCGGCCCATGGAAACCGCCGGCGGCCACGGCGCCCGCTGGCCCGAACCGTCCGTCATCTTCGACGCCCTCCACGCCGCGCTCTGGCGCGCGTTTCCAACCGCGCAGCCGTGGGAGCACGCGCATCGCTATGGACGAAGCAGTGATCGCGACATGACCCGCGCTCGCTCCCAGCGCTTCGGCTCCCTCGCCACTGCCGGCCCGTTTCCGGCAGTGGGTGGAACGGGCTACCAGCCCGTTGCGGCGGGCAACCTGCCCGCCGCACTTTGGCTCTTCCCCCGCCCGCAAGACGTTACGGCGGTCTCCGGGAATAAAATTTCGCTCCTGCAGCCCATCAAGCCCACCGGGGATCCGTCCGCTCCGTCCAACCCGTCCCATCTGTCCAATCTCCCCGCCCCCCTCGAATACCTCTTGGCCAGTTCCGCCCCACCCACCAAGGACGAGCCGCTCCCTTGGTGGACCAAAACCGCCATCGAGGCCTACCTCAAAGGCGAACTACCTGCGGGCGACCACTGGGCCTACGCCGACGACGAACTCTTCGCCCGCGAATGGCACACCGGCATCGCCATTGACCCCGCCACCGGCACCACGGGCCACGGCGAAGCCGCCGGCAAAATCTACGCCGCCCAATACCTCCGCCTGCGCGACGGTGTCACCCTCGGCATCCACGCCGCCATGCCCATGAAAAACGGCCGGCCGGGTGAGCTGGTCGAGCGCATCACCGAGCTGTTCCCCGCGAACCGCACCCTCATCGTCGGCGGTCAGCAGCGCGTCTGTCAGGTCGAGGAAATCAAACAGACCGGCCAACCCGTGCCACTGGACAAGTTGCTCCCCGTTTCACCACCCGTCTCGGGCCATCGGGTCAAGTGGGTGCTGCTCACGCCCGCCGTGTTCCCCGCCATTAAGGAGAATCGGGACAAAGGCATCAACGACCATCCCGGCGGCTGGCTGCCCAACTGGGTCGCGCCAAAAGACAACTACCGCGTCCTCCAAGGCGACCAAGTTGTCGAAGTCGAAAAGGGCCGCGTTCTCTTGAAGGCAGAGCCGCCTCGTCAGCCCGGTGAATCCCGCGACGCCTGGCGCAGGCGCGTTCGCCAGGCGCCTTTCCTCGATTGTCGTCTGGTCGCCGCCCGCATCCCCAAGTCCATCGTCCTCACCGGTTGGACCGAGCGACTGCACCTCAAGGAGCAGGAACAAGACGCCAACGGCGAGTCCCTGAAACACGGCCCGCGCCCAACCTTGCTCGCCGTTCCCGCCGGCGCCGTTTACTACTTCGAGGGGCCGGACGCTCCCCGGCTGGCGGAAGCGCTTTCCTGGCACGGTGCTCTCCCAGATCGGTCTGATCCGTCCCATCCGTCGGCTCCCTCCGTAGCCACCACCATCCGCAACCGCCGCAGCACGCTCCTGGGCGAAAAAGGCTTCGGCCTGGGCGTCTGCGGCACCTGGCAATTTTATGAACCATCCGTCTGATCCGTCTGATCCGTCCAACCCACAAACCACACCACACACCATGAACACAAAACGCATCCTCTACCTGTTCACCCGCACCCCGCTGCACGTCGGCGCCGGCGCCAGCGTGGGCGCCATTGACCAACCCATCATCCGCGAACGCCACACCGGCTTCCCGGTCATCCCGGCGACGAGCCTCAAAGGCACGTTCGCTGACGAGTGGAACGCAAAGAACGGCGACGGTAGAATCACGCGTTCCGCCGACGGCGAATGGCTCTTCGGCTCAACCGACGCCAACAACGCCGCCGCCGGCGCCCTGCAATTCTCCGAGGCCCGTCTGCTGGCCTTTCCCGTTCGCTCGGCCCGCGGCAGCTTCGCTTGGATCACCTGCCCGCTCATCCTGCGCCGCGC
>JBBIJZ010000128.1:0-9928 GCA_037445715.1 Verrucomicrobiales bacterium
GCCGCCCGGCGCGCCGCCGAAACCCGCCGGGCAGCCGGCCGGGCGCCGGAGGTGGACGCCGTGCTGGGTGCGCTGCGCTCGCCCCGGACGGCCCGCCAGGCGGTTCTGGCCTCGCTGGTCTTTGGCCCGCCCAAGGCGCTGGAGGAGCCTTTCCCGGCCGTACCGGGATTGCGCTGGTGAAGCCGGCCGGTCCGGCGGAGCCCGCCAGCGGGCACCGCGGTTTACCGACCCGGTTATTTCGGCGCCGGCAGGCGGGTGAGAGACTGGCCTTCGCGCCGTTGCAGCACCGCCTCCAGCTTCGGCACGTACATCTGGGTCTCGGCCGGCAGCCGGGGGGCCACCTGGTCAAAGGTGCGGGCGCGGTGCCGTTCCAGCAGCGAGCGCAGGCGGCCCTCGCCGCAGTTGTAAGCGGCCAGGGCCAGCGGCCAGTCGCGGAATCGGCCGTGCAGGTACCGCAGATACCGCGCGGCGGCCCGGGCACATTTTTCCGGTTCCAAACGCTCGTCGCGCGGGCTCAGGTTCAGGCCCAAATCGCGGGCCGTGCCGGGCATCAGTTGGTAAAGCCCCGCGGCGCCGGCCGGACTGCGCGCCTCCGGATTGAAGGAGGATTCGACCTCGGCCAGCCAGACCAGTTCGGGCGGGAGTCTTTCCCCGGCGAACACCGGCTTGAGCCGCGGCACGTACACGCCGGCGCCCCGGGGCGGCGGGCGCCGGGCCACTTGCTGGCGCCAGACCTGGCGTTCCTGCTCGGGCGTGGGCAACGGGCGCAGCGGCGGAGGGCGACCCGGCTCCGGCTCCGGCTCGGGAATCAGGAGACGCAGCTCGCGGGCGGCCTCGAAGAAGTCCAGGCGGGAGCGCAGCCACAGGCCGTAGCCGCGGGTGGCGGGGAAACGTTCGAGTACCGGCACCAGGGCGCGGGCGGTGTCGCGCACCGCGGCCAGGTCCAGCACGTACTCGCCGGCCAGGCGGTTTTGGAGATCGCGCAAGACCCGTCGCGCCTGCGCCTCGCTGAGCGACCCGAGGGATTCGAGCACGCGCGGGTCCACGTTTTCCTCGAGCCACTGCCGGCCGGTTTCGAGCGCCTCGTCCAACGTGACCACGCCTTCTCCGGGCCGGGCGGCGCCGCCGGCCAGCACGGTGGCCAGGGCCAGGAGCGGGAGTGATTTCATGGCCGCAAGGTAAGGCGTGCCGCGGGCCGAACTCAAATGCCATCGGTGCGGTGCGCCTTGCGCCGGCGGTGGGTCGCGACATAATCCGCGGCATGACGTACGACCCCGTCCTGCACCTGGACCTGCCGGGCATCCCCAAGGTCAAAAGCGGCAAGGTGCGCGAGTTGTTTGACCTGGGCGGGGCCCTGCTGCTGGTGGCCACCGACCGCATCTCGGCCTTTGATTGCGTGCTGCCCAACGGCATTCCCCGCAAGGGCGAGGTGCTCACGCAGCTTTCGTTTTTCTGGTTCGAGCGGTTCGCCGGGTTGGTGCCCAATCACCTGCTGGCCGGGGCCAACGACCCGTGGCCGGAACGGCTGGCGCCCTTTGCCGCCCGGCTCCGCCATCGCAGCATGATTGTCAAAAAGGCCCGGCCGCTGGCCATCGAGTGCGTGGTGCGCGGTTACCTGGCCGGCTCGGGTTGGAAGGAGTATCGCAAGAGCCAGACCGTGTGCGGCATCCCCCTGCCGCCGGGCTTGAGCGAAGCGGCCGAACTGCCCGAGCCGATCTTCACCCCGGCCACCAAGGCCGCCAGCGGGCATGATGAAAACATTTCCTTCGAGCAGGCGGCGGCGCTGGTGGGACCGGAGATGGCCGAGCGCGCGCGCGCCCTGAGCCTGCAGCTTTACCGCGAGGGACGCGACTACGCCCGCGCGCGGGGCATCATTATCGCGGACACCAAGTTCGAGTTCGGGCTCTTCGAGGGCGAGCTGATCCTCATTGACGAGGTGCTCACGCCCGATTCCTCGCGCTTCTGGCCGGCGGACGCCTACGAGCCGGGGCTGAGCCCGCCCAGCTTCGACAAGCAATTCGTGCGCGATTACCTCGAATCGCTCGACTGGGACAAAACCCCGCCCGCTCCCGCCCTGCCGCGCGACATCGTGCTCAAGACCCAGCAAAAGTACCTCGAGGCCTACGAACGACTCACCGGCCACCCGTTGCCGCCCTGACCGGAGGCCGGGTCCGGCGTTGACTTTGCCCGGGAGCGGTCAAGGATGCGCCCGGTCCAGGTCTCCCAGAAACACCCATGAAACGCCGCCAATTCCTCCGGTCCGCCCTCGCGGTGGGCAGCCTCACCGGGTTGCACCTGCGCGCCGGGGAGCCGCCCGCCCCGCCGGTCCGCGAGTACTACGAACTGCGCCGCTACCACCTGCGCCGCGGGCCGAACCAGAAACGCTTCGAGGACTACGCCCGCGAGGCCGCCATTCCCGCGCTGAACCGCCTGGGCATCGGCCCCGTGGGCGTCTTTCACGTCCTGGTTGGGGCGGACAGCCCCGGCGTTTACGTGCTGATTCCCTACCGGTCGCTGGAGGACTTCGCCACCCTGGGCACGCGCCTGGCCGCGGACGCCGAGTACCAGCGCGCGGGCGCGGAGTTCATCAACTGCCCGGCCACCGACCCGGTGTACGGGCGCGTGGAGAGTTCGCTGCTGGTCGCCTTCGAGGGCATGCCGCGGCTGGAAGTGCCCGCGCTGACCCGCGAGAAACGCCCGCGCCTCTTCGAGCTGCGCACCTACGAAAGCCACTCCAGGAAGGCCAACCGCAAAAAGGTCGAGATGTTCAACGTCGGCGAGATTGCCCTTTTCCGGCGCACCGGGCTGACGCCGGTCTTCTTCGGCGAAACCCTGGTGGGCGAGCGGTTGCCGAACCTGACCTACCTGCTGGTCTTCGAGAGCCTGGCGGCCCGCGACCAGAGCTGGGCCACCTTCGCCGCCGACCCGGAGTGGAAAAAACTCAGCACCACCCCCGGTTACACGGACCCGGAGATCGTCTCGAACATCTCGAACTGCCTCCTCCGCCCGGCCGCCTGTTCCCAGATCTGAACCCCGCCCCCGGTCCTTACCGGCCCCTTCCCATGAGTGTGTTCATCCAACTGTTCGGCGCCGGTTCCGGCCGGACCAAGACCGCCCCCGAGGCGCCCACCAAAAGCGAGGTGTCCCGCTTGCGCGCCCAGGTCGAGGACCTGCAGCGGCGCCTGGACACGATGACCCTGGCCGCGCAGGCGATGTGGGAGTTGTTGCGCGCGCACGGCCGGTTCAGCGACACCGACCTGCTCGAGAAAATGCAGGAAGTGGACCTGCGCGACGGCGAGGCGGACGGACGCATCAGCAGCGGCCTGGTGAACTGTCCCGGCTGTGGCCGCCGCAACCGCACCTCGCGCCGGCACTGCGTGTTTTGCGGGGCCGCACTGCCCACGCCGCACGTGGTGGGCTGACCGCGCCGGCGCGCGCCGCCCGCCGGGCTCGGGGGCCGCAGGGGGTCAAGCCCCCAGCAACTCGGCCACCATCGCCCGTTCTTCCTTCAACTCGGCCTCGGTGGCCGCGAGCTTGGCGCGGCTGAAGTCGTTCACCGGCAGGCCGGGCACGATGGACCAGTTCCGGCCGTCGCTGCGCACCGGGTAGCTGAACATCAACCCCGGTTCGAGGCCGTAATCCCCCGGCGAACTGACCGCCACGCTGAACCAATCCCCGGGCGGGGTGGGCGTGGTGAGCCGGCGCACGGTGTCCACAATGGCGTTGGCCGCGCTGGCGGCGGAACTGGCGCCGCGGGCCTTGATGATGGCCGCGCCGCGCTGCTGCACGGTGGTGATGAAATCGTTTTCCAGCCAGGCGCGGTGGCCGATGACCTCCGGCACCGGCCGGCCGTGAATCCGGGCGTTGAAGAAGTCCGGGTACATCGTCGAGCTGTGGTTGCCCCAGATGGCCATGTTGGTGACCGCGGTCACGTCCACGCCGGCCTTTTTGGCAAGCTGGGTCCGGGCGCGGTTCTCGTCGAGCATGGTCATGGCGAAGAAGCGGTCGGCGGGCACGCCGCGGGCGTGGTGACGGGCGATGAGGGCGTTGGTGTTGCACGGGTTGCCCACCACCAGCACGCGCACGTCGCTGGCGGCATGACGGGCGATGGCCTGGCCCTGGGTGATGAAAATCTTGCCGTTGATGCCCAGCAGGTCCTTGCGCTCCATGCCCGCCTTGCGCGGCACCGCGCCCACCAACAGCGCCCAGTTCACGCCCTTGAACCCCTCCTCGAGGCTGGCGGTGGGTACCATGCCCTTGAGCAGCGGGAAGGCGCAGTCTTCCAGCTCCATGCACACCCCCTGCAGGGCGTTGAGGGCCTTTTCGTCGGGGATTTCGATCAGGTGCAGGATCACCGGCTGGTCCGGGCCGAAGAGGGCGCCGGAAGCCACGCGAAACACGAGGGCATAACCGATCTGGCCGGCGGCGCCGGTGATCGCCACGCGAAGGGGTGGTTTGTTCATGGACTCAGGACAGACGGTTGCGACGCAAAGCGCGGCCACTATAGGAAGTGTCCCCCGCGCGGCAAGGGTTATCCCCGGCGGCGCGTTCCCTCGGGCGCATCTCCGTTTCTTGCGGGTCGGCCGAGGTCGTCACCGGGCAGGGCCGCGCTGCGGCGCGACCGCCGGGGCCACACCCGGCGCGGGTGCAGCGGCGCCCTACCCAGATGAAGAACCGGGCCGCCGGGAAAACCCGACGGCCCGGGCGGAGCCGGCCCACACTCCGGCCGGCGCGGTCTTCAGGGCTCGAATCGCGAGAACACGAAGTCGGTTTTGGCGGCCTGGTCGCGATGGCAGGCGAAACAACTGGCGCCGCCGTCGGTCACCAGGGGCTTGCCTTGCGCGTCCCAGGCCTGAAAGGCCCAGCCGCCGGTGTCCCGGTACCGGGCGGTGTCCTTGACCATGACGGCGGTGACCTTTTTGTCCGTGGCCACGTAGGCGCCGTTGGCGTTCTTGATGTCGTAGAGCACGAACACCAGTTGGCTGCCGTCCGGATATGGGAACTTGTCGGCCCGGGTCGAAGGCAGCGCCCGGGCGTTGGCATAGACATGGTGGATGCCGCCGAAGTCCTTGTGGAGCGGATGCGCCGGGTCGAAGATGACCATGGACTTCACGTGCGTCCACGACCGGTAGTCGGGCAGGGCGACGTCGGGTTTGCCGCGCTCGGCGGCCCCGACGGCGAGGGTCAATGCGGCGGTGGCGCCCGCCGCGAGCCTCCAGATGGTTTGGTGTTTCATGGGTGTGTTGGTTGATGTTGTTGTCCAGTCACGCTGCCAATTTCAACCCACCCATCCCGGCCGACAACGGGGCACTTTTTGGTGACCTCCTCCCGGCCGCATTGCGCGCCGCGCCCTGACGCCCGGCAGCGTCGAGACCACCCCCGCGGTCGCCGCGCGTGTCGAGCCGGCGCGGGGACCGGCTTTACTGCAGCGGGCCGTACCGGAAGTCGTCGAAGCGCGTCACGCTGTCGGCCTTGGTCCAAAGCCCCACCTGACCTGCCCCGGTGAAGGTCGGGTCCTCCACCGTGAACAATTCGAGGCCCTCGAGGAACACGCGGAAGCGCGGGCCGGTGAACTCGACGCGCAAGGTCTGCCAGGTGGCCCGCGGCACTTTCACCTCCACGCCGTAACCGCCCGGGTGCCCCACCGGGGCCAGCGGGGTGCGCTTGCCGTGCTCCACCTTGTAGAGCACCACGTTGTCCTCGAGCGCGTTGGCCCGGCAAAGGTAGTAATTGGCCGCGTCGCGCGCCCGCCAGACCACGCCGGCGGCCTGGTCCACTTCGCCGCGGACGGTTTTGAACTTCACCTCGACGAAGCCGTCGCGCAGGGCCGCCGGGGTCTCGTCCAGGCAGAGCGGAAAGCTCGGCTTGGGCACGCGGCCGGATTGCTCGAGCACGTGCGGCGGACTGGGGGCCGTGGCGTCGGCCACCACGCGCCATTCCGGCGTGCCTTCGCCGGTGATGGTGGTCCGCCAGCGGGCGGGGGGCTGTCCGGCAACCGCATCGTCAAATCCCATCCGCACTTCCGCGGCCGCCGCCGGGCGCACGACGAGCAGTGCGGCCAGGGCGGCGGTCCGGGCAGGTCGCAAGTGGCGTTTCATGCGGGGCAGTCTATCGAGCAGGGCGGTCCCGGAAAGCCTGATGACAATCGTTGCAGGATTGGCCCACGAGCTTGAACTGCCGCGCCAGCGCCTCGACCGGCAAGGGGTCCACGCGCAGCAACCGGCCCAGTTCCCGGGCCCGGGCCTCGGCCTGGTCAAAGTGCCGGAGCAGCTCGGCGCCGGCGGCGGCGACTTCGGGAAACTGCCGCGACTCCGCCAGGCGCGCGGCCAGTCGGGCGGCTTCACGGGCGGGCACCAGGTCCGGTTGATCCGGCGGGGTGCGGTAACCGGCCGCCGCGATGGCCTTGAGGTGGTCCCACGCCCGATCCACTTCCACCATCGCCCGGGTGAGGTCGGGGGTGCGGGCCACTTCCGGAAATTCGGCGGACACCTGGGCCAGGACCGCGGGCGCGGGCGGCCGCCAATGCCGCACCGTTTCGTAAAGGCCGGGGTAATTCGTGGACGTGCCGGCGGTCCGCAGCCATTGCTCGGCCCGGTCCGGCGTCCAGCCCAGCGCCGTCATGGCCATGATGGCGGCGGCGGCGGGGCCGCGGTGCCGGCCGTGATGACAATGCACGAACACCGGGCCGGGCAGGGTCTGAATCGCCCGGGCCAGGCGCGCGCAGGCGGCGTCCGGGTAGCCCTGGTAACCCAGCGGCAGGTGGGCGTAGCGCAGGCCGTGGCGGCGCGCGGTTTCCACCTCCGGCGTCGCGCCATCCACGCTGAGGATGGTTCGGACGCCCAGGGCGGCCAGTTGGGCGAAGGCGGCCTCGCCGTGCGGTTCGCCGCCGGAGAAAAGTGCCGGTCCGAGTTGGTACAGGTTTTCGATGGCCGGGGAAGGAATGCGCCGGGGCCACTCGCCCGCGGGCGGCGGGTTCAAAGCAGGGGCGGGAGCGGGCGGCGGCGGGGAGACCCGCTCCGGTTCGGCGGCCAGGGCGGTGAACAGAACCAGCCCGGCGGCGGCCCGCGCGAGGCCGGAGGAGGAGCCGCATACCAGCCCGGCGCGCGGCTGTGGTGACTTCGAGCGCATGGGCGGGAGTTTAATCCCGAGTTCGTCCCTGGCCACTACGCGTTGGCCACGCGATTCGGGCCGCCCCGGCGCGGCTTTCGGCTTGGCCGGGACGGGCCGGCGGGCGAACACTGCCCGTGTGCAAAGAATCCCTGTCATTATGGCGACCGTGGCGTCGGGCCTCGCGGTCGCCGCGGCGGAACTTTACGAACTGGGGCCGGACTCGCTGGCCCGGGCGCCCGGAGTGCCCGCCGGGCGCGTGGAGGCGTTTGAGTTCAACGCCTCGAAAATCTTTCCCGAAACCACCCGTGCCGGCTGGGTGTACATCCCCGCGCAGTACCGGGCCGCCGAGCCGGCGGCGTTGATGGTCTTTCAGGACGGCCACGCCTACGTCTCGACCAACGGCCAGATGCGGGTGCCGATCGTGTTCGACAACCTCATCGCCCGCGGCGAGATGCCGGTGACGGTGGGCGTGTTCATCAACCCCGGCCACCGCGGCCCCGGCGCGCCACCGGCCGCGGGTTGGGGCAATCGCAACAACCGCAGCCTCGAATACGATTCGCTGGGCGACGCCTACGCGCGCTTCCTGCTCGAGGAACTGCTGCCCTACGTGACCAACCGCTTCGGGTTGAATCTCAGCCCGGACCCGCGCCGGCGCGCCATCGCCGGGATGAGCAGCGGCGGCATTTGCGCCTGGACGGTGGCCTGGGAACGGCCCGACCAGTTCGGCAAGGTGCTCAGCCACATTGGCAGCTTCGTGAACATCCGCGGCGGGCACGTGTACCCGGCCCTCATCCGCAAAACCGAACGCAAACCCCTCCGCGTCTTCCTCCAGGACGGCCGCAACGACCTGAACAACCTCCACGGCCACTGGCCGCTGGCCAACCAGCAAATGGCCGCCGCCCTGGCCTTCGCCGGCTACGATTTCCGCTTCGAGTTCGGCGAAGGCGCCCACGACGGCCGCCACGGGGGCGCCATCCTGCCCGAGAGCCTGCGCTGGTTGTGGCGACCCGAGCTGCCCGCGCCGCCCGCGCCGTTGACCCGCGACAACCTGGCCGGCGACGAGGCGCTCTCGAAAATCCTGCCCGCCACCGGCGGCTGGGAGTTGGTGGGCGAAGGCTACGCCTTCACCGACGCGGCCTGCGGCGACGCGGCGGGCCATTTTTATTTTGCGGACCTGCCCCGCGGCGTCATTTATCGCGTGCCGGCCGGCGCCTCCCGGCCGGAGGTCTGGTGGGAAAACGCGCCGCGCCTCAGCGGCATGAAGTTCGGGCCGGACGGCCGCCTCTACGCCTGCGCGCAGGGCACGGGCACCAACGAGGTCAAACAGATCCTCGCGCTCGATCCCGGGACGCGGGAAATCCTGACCGTGGCCACCGACGTGAACCCGAACGACCTGGTGGTCACGCGCGCCGGCTGGATTTACTTCACCGACACCGCGGCCGGTGCGGTGGTGCGCGTGCCGCTGGCCGCGCGGGGCATGTCGCGGCCCCCGCCGGTCGCCGGCGGCCTGCGGCAACCCAACGGCATCACCCTCAGCCCGGATCAGCGCCAGCTCTGGGTCAGCGAGTACGGCGGGACCAATGTGTGGAATTTCCTCATCGCCGAAGAGGGTTCGCTGCGCGGCGGTGAACGCTATGCGGAACTGCGCACGCCCCCGGGCCGGGCCGAGGCGGGCGGCGACGGCGCCACCACGGACACCGCCGGGCGCGTGTACGTGACCTCGACCGTGGGCATCCAGGTGATTGACGCCACGGGGCGGCTGGGCGGAGTCATTCTGCCCCCGCCGGGCCGGGCCCCGGTCAGTTGCGCGCTGGCCGGGCCGGACCGGGCGTGGTTGTACGTGTGCAGCGGCGAGCGGGTGTTTCGCCGGCGCACGCTGGCCACGGGATTGACGCCGTAAAGGCCGGGGCGACCGGCCGGAAGGACGGTCCGGTTGGTTGCTGATGGCCCGGCCACCGGGCCGTGGTCGGTCGGCCGGCCGGCGGCCACCGGCCGCCGACCCAACCCGTGTGGTGCCCGCGTCCCGCGTGCTCCCGACCCCGCCGCGCCGCCCAGCCGGCGCACTCCAGTTGCTTCGCGATTCCCCGGGAGCCCGGCCCCAACCGCGCCGCGGCGGGTTGGCAGCCCGTCCCCACGAGCAGGTTGCCCGTTTCACCCGCGGCCAAACGGTATTGTGCCAGCTCAGCGTTGGCCCGGTTCGACCGCGCCGCCAAGCGCGGCGGTGGTCCGGCGGAAGCGGGACAGCGTCTGCCGTCGGCTGGCGGTTTTCACGCTTCAGGGTTCAGACGCGGAGGCACGAGCACACCTGGTTCGGCAGCGACCGGTGGCGCTTGAAACCCTGCAGCCGTGCCGCGGGTGCGGCAGGGGGTACAGGTCGGAGGAACCACCTCGCGGACCTGGGAGCAACCCGGCCTTGCACCCTGCGAGACATGGTAGGCAAGTGTGGAAGTTGGCATGTCGCGTTGCCCGCAGAATGCGGACCCACTGCAAGATCGCTCTGCAAATCCGGCCCTTCGGAGGCCTCTCCGGGACCGCCTCGTCAACCAGCTTCCGGTTGGCCTCGGGAGCGCCACGCTCAACGGAATCCGAGGGAATTCTGCGCGAGGGATCTTGGCTCGGATATCGCTCAGTCGTCTTTGGTCAGCAGCCGGATTTCGTACTGGGGCGGGGTCAGTTTACGGCTCTCCAGCTCTTGGAGTTCGGATTTGATGTAGTCACGCTTGAACCGGATGCCTTCCAGGAAGGCAGGAGGCTCGGGAGGATCAGCAGCGAGCAGGTCTGCCTGGATGTCGTAAGCGGTGTAGGCCGCCCCATCGCC
>JBBIJZ010000129.1:0-8029 GCA_037445715.1 Verrucomicrobiales bacterium
CGGCCGCCGGTTCAACGGGTCCAGACGGCGACGTGGGTGGCGGTGTTGGCGGGGAACTCGACGGTGACCGTGGCCTCGGCGGGGTTGGCGGCGGCGTTGTTGATGTCGAAATCGTAGCTGCGCGAGGCCCCGCTCTCCGGCGTCAGCACCAGCCGCAACGGCACCACCTGCCCGAGGTCCCGGGCCCGGACCTTGACGGTCTGCGTGGCCGGCGACCCGAAGGGCAGCGTGACCACCACCGGCCCCGAACCTTCCGGGATGGCATTGCCGGCGACCTCGATGACGTCCAGGCGCGGCAGCGGGCTGGGTTGGACCACCATCAGCGACCCGATGGCGGCCACGAAGCTCGGTTGCAGATTCAGACTCAGGCCGGTCCGGTCCAGGGTATCCACGCGGATTCGCCCGGCGGCGTTGTTAACCCCCCGCGAACCCCAAACCCTGACGGTCCCGCTACCGGAAACCCCCGGTGCCACCAGTCGGACGGCCCCGCCACTACCCCCGTTCCAAGAGGAACCCGAGCTGGGCCCACCGTCCGCATCAATGATCCCCGTCAGATGAATCCGGGTGCTCGAAGCCAGCAGCAGGGCGCCCCCGCCACCCCCGCCTCCAAAGCCCGGGGTTCCTTCGCTGCCACCGCCGCCCGAGCCGCCCAGGATGGGCACCAGCAGGGCACTGCCATACGGCGTGCCGTGGCGGGTGCTGCTGCCAGCATTGGGCACGTTGGCGTACACGCCGTGCCCGGCGCCTTCGGTGGAAGTGTTGTTCTGGCCGGCGCGGCCCGCGCCTGGGCCATGACCATCCCCGGGGGGCGTTCCGGCCCCGCCGGGCATGCCGCCGGCGAAGCCCCCCGGCCCGCCCAAACCGCCCGAGGCGGTCGAGCCCTGGCCGCCGGAAACATCCACGATCCCGGCAATGGTCACGTCGCCGGTGGCCAGCAGGGTGACGGGGGTGTTGAGGGCGTTGCGTTTGAAGCGCAGCGTGAGGCCGCTATTGACCGTGACGGTGGTGGCGTGGATGACGCCGTCCGGCGGCAGGTCAAGGGTCACGTCCCCGGTCGTGACATTGATGGGACCGAAGGAGCCGTCGCTGCCGGAGTTGAAGGCCTGCGCCCAAAGGGCCGGCGCCAGGGCCAGCCCCAGACCGAGTGTGAGGAGGGTGCGGAGGTGTGTTTTCATGGGAGTTGGAGGTTGAGGTTTCAAGGAGTGCCGAATCGGACCTCGACGGGAGGCCGACCCAAAAGCGTGTTGAACGATTGTTCGCCCACAGCAGGCACGGCCGGCCGGACCACTTGAACCGGCGGCCGCCCCAGCAGGGTGTTGAAGGGCTGTTCACCCGCAGCAGGTACCGCCGGCCGAACCACCTGAACCGGCGGTCGAGCCAACAGAGTGTTGAAAGGCTGCTCGCCCTCCCCGGGCACCGCGGGCCGGGCCACTTGAACCAACGGCCGGGCCACCAGGGTGTTGAAGGGGAGTTCCCCGGCGCCGGGCACCGCTGACCGCAGGACCTGAACCGGTGGGCGGGCCACCAACCAGAACCGCGGCGTGGAGGCCGGGTCGAGGGGATCGCTGGCACCGCTGACCTCGGCCTCGTCGTTCCAGCCGTCGCCATCCGTGTCGGCGAGTTGCGGGTCGGTACCGGCCGCCTGCTCGCCGAGGTGGGTCAGACCGTCCCGGTCAGGGTCTTCCCGGCCGTCGGGCAGGCCATTGCCGTCGGTGTCGAGCCGGAGCGGATCGGTCAGGGCGCGGAGTACCTCGAAACTGTTGGTCAGGCCGTCTCCGTCCCGGTCTTCATCGCCGTCGCGCCGGCCGTTGCCGTCGGAGTCGGTCCGGGCGGGGTCGTAGCCGAGGGTGGGTTCCAGCTCGTCGGGCAGGCCGTCCTGGTCGGCGTCATCGAAGGCGAAGGCGCGGAATTGCACCTGCCGGGCGGCGGGCAGGCGGTTGCCGGCCAGGTCGGCCAGCGTGTCGGCCAGGCGGACCTGGTAGAGGCCCGGCGGGAGGGCCCCGGCATGGACGAGATACACCGCCCGTTGCTCGGGCTGGGCTTGCAGGTTCACGGGCAGGGGCTGGTCATCCACGGTGCCGGGCCGAGCGTCCGGCCCCGCTGCGATCAACTGGATGGCGGCGGCCGTGATGGTGGCGGGGTCGAGCGGCTCGCTGAAGAACAGGGCCACCTGGGAGAGCCGGCCCACCAGGGCCCCTTCAGCCGGCACGCTGCGGACCAGGCGCGGCGGGGTGGCGTCGGGCACAATGGTCACCTCGATTTCCTCGGACCAGGCGGCGTTGCCGCCGGTGTCCACCGCCCGCGCCCGCAAGCGGAAGCGGTCGGCCCCCTCGGCCAGCAGCGGCACCAGGAAACGGAACTCGAAGGGATAGTTGCCGTCGCTCAGCACCGGCTGGCCGTTCAGGTAAAAGGTCACGTGGCGGACCTGGACGTCGTCGCTGACCTCGGCGGTGAGGGTTTTGAGTTCGCCCTCGCCGGCGCGGTTGTCCGGGAATTGGCCCACCAAGCGCACGGTGGGCGGCCGGCGGGCGCGGTCGTAGGCAAGGTAGTTGAGCACGTGGAGGCCGGCGGTGTGGTCGGCCACGTAGGCCAGGCCGTTGTTCAGGGCCAGGGCACGGGCCACGCCGGGGGTGGCAAACTCGGCCAGGAACGCATCCGTCACCGCGGGATCGCGCACGTCGTAGAGGGAGACATGGTGCGGGCCGTCGAAGGCCATGTTGGGGCTGACGGTGGCAATGCCGAGGCCGGCGCCGTTGAGGACGATCTGCTTCCAGCCGAACTGCGGCAGCGGGCGGTGGGTGATCAGCCGCGGGGCGGCGGGATCGCGCACGTCGAGCGTGTTGTAGCCGCGGTTGTGGACGGCGTAGGCGGTGGTCCCGCCGACAAACAGCCGCATCCGGCCGTGGGCGGAGTTGACGTTGCCGGGAGACTCGGTTTCGCCCAGGGGAACCAGGCTGCCGTTTTCCAGGGCCAGCACATGGAGCCGGTCCTGGGTCAGCGCGTAAAGCAGGTCGCCCGCGAGCACCAGGTCCTGCACCGCGGCGTTGCCCAGCCGGAGGCGGTCCAGTTGCAGGCCGGAGACCAGTTCAAAGGCGATCACCTCGCCGGCGTCGGTGCCGGCCAGGCCCATGTTGGCGGCCACGGCCACGCAGCGCACCGGCGGTCCCAGACGCACCTGGTTCACCAGCGCCGGCCCACCGGGCGCCAGCAGGTCCAGCACCGCCACGCCGGCCGGGCCGCAGGCCGCCGCCGCGAACCGCTCGCCGCAGCCGACAGCCGTGGCAGGGGCCGGTGTGGGCAAGAGGCCGACCAGGGTCGGGTTCAAGCCCTCGAAGACATTGACCACCGCCACGCCCGCCGGTCCGAGGGCCACGACGGCCAGGTCGTTGACGATGCAAATGTCCTGCGCTTCGCCGGGCAGGGGCAGCGTGCCCAGGATGCCGGTGGCCACGGCCAGCCCGCTGAGGGGGTCGGTGTTTTGGGCCACCTCGGCGCCGTCCAACGAGCCGTCGCCGTCGGTGTCGGGGTTGGCGGGGTCGGTGCCGATGACGGGCTCGGCGGCATCGGGCAGATCGTCGGCATCGGCGTCTTCGGCAGGGTCGAGGAAGACGAGGGTGAAGGGGGCGAATTCGCCGGCGCGGCCGACTTCCGGCGTCACGCCTTCGGAGACGGCCAGGGCGTTGAACCGGGGCACGTAGGCTTCGAGGCGGTAAGGAGCACTGGCGGGCAGGCGCAGGGAGAGGTCGCCCTGGGCGTTGAAGCGGCCGCGCTGCTCGAACTCGGGCAGGGTCAGCCGGTAGTAGGCATTGCGCAGCCCGCCCAGGGCCACCAGGCCCTGGACCTCCTCGTTGTAGGCAGTCTGGGTCAGGTGCTGGAGTTCCTCGATGGGCCGGAGACCGTCCACGGCGAACTGCATGTCGGCCACGAACTTATCGGCGTCGCGCAGCGCGGCGTCCATCAGGGCGAGGATTTCGGGGTCGGGATCGGCGGCCGGCGCACGGCCCTGGAGCTGGCGTTGGGCGCCCGGCAGGGTGGTGGTGGCGATCAGGGCATCCAGCGAGGCACACAAGGCGGCCAGGGGAGCGGAGCGGATGGACTTCTCGAGGTCGCTGGCCTTTTGGATCAGGGTGTCGGTCAGGTTCACCGCCGGCGTCAGGACGTCGCAGAGGAATTTGATCACCCGGCCCAGGCAGTTGCGGTTGTTGCAGAGTTTCTCGAAGAGGACCTTGATCAAGCCGCTGGCGCACTTGGCCACGTCGAGGGCTTTGGAGACGGGGTTCTGGGCGGTGAGGACCTCGTAGGCGTTGACGGCATTGTCCTTGGGCGCCTTGATCAATTCGAGGGCAGCCTTGAGCCCATCCTTGTCCAGTTGGCCGGCGCGGTATTTGTCCCGGATGGTGGTGAGGCTGTTGTAAACGGTTTTGACCTCGTTGATGCTCTCGACAGCGATCGAGATCAACTGGAGCACCCGGGTCATGTTCTTGATGCAGTCGAAGGCTGCCTTGCCCACGTCCCAGGCATCCCCCCAGCCGAAGCCGGGGCAATCGGGCTCTTTGCGCGGCGGGGCGTTCATCTGGCTGCCGGGCTGCGCGCCGTGCCAGCCGGGTTGCCGGATGCCCACGCCGGGATCGGTCTCGATGAACGCGCCGTCGGCGGTGACGGTCATGGGGCCGGCGATTTCCCACTCGCCGGTGTCGTGGTTGAAGCTCCAGAGGGCGCTTTTGGCGCCGGGCGGCAGGCGCTGGCCGGTGCGGGGGTCGGGCAGGTTGGGGAAGCGGATGGGGACGGGGCGGTCGAAGTTCTGCGGGCCGTCGGTCTGCACGGTGATGACCAAGGGGAAGTTCAGGCCCGGCGGCAGCGGCTCGGGCAGGCGGTCCGGGGCGACCGGCGCGATGCCCACCCGGCCACCGCGGCTGCCGGCCTCGTCGTGCAGGACGTTGGGCGGAAGCTGCAGCTCGACGCCGGTCAGCCCGGGGTTGGCCGCCAGGACTTCCGGGGGAAAGGTGACCACGGTGGTTTCGGTGGGGCTGACCGGCTGGAGGGTGTTGGCCCGGATGAGCGGGAGGTAAATCTCGCCGTTGCCGCCGGCGAGGTTGTCGGTGCGACCGGCGCGAGCGAACCAGCGTTTGCCCACAAAGGGGTAGTAATCGCCGTTGGGCCAGCGGCTCTCCGGCGAAGTCCGCCCGTCCACATGCACGAAGAACTCCCCCGCGGGAGAGGGGTCGAGCCGGAAACGGCCCTCGGCATCGGTCACCGCCCGCAGCGTTTCCTCCGCGCCGTCCACCGTGATGGTGACGCCGGCGAGGGGGCGGTTGACAAAGGGGCCGCCGGGGCCGGGCACCGGTTCGGAGGCAAACACCCGCCCGACCACGGCGGTGGCGGCCACGGGCGTGAGGCTGGTGGTTTCAAAGGGCACCACCAACCGGCCCCCGGGCCGGCCGTCGCCGTCGCCATCCACCGGCTGGTTGGCCGCATCCCGCACGGCGTCGCCCTCGAACACCACGGTCACCCGGCTGCTGCCGGGCAGCGGCTCGAGGTAGAACAGCGTCGCCGAGCGACGGTCGGAGGCCAGCTCGATGCGGCTGAGCGGCCGACGGCCCGCCGCCTCGGCCCAGAAGACGTCGCTGGAAAGCACCGTGCCCGCCGCCAGCGGCCGGCTGAACCGCACCACTGTCTCGCGGTTGACCGAGACGCCGCTCTCGCCCGGACCCGGCGAGGCCGTCACGCGGGTGACGTTCTCCGGCACCGCCGGGTCGGTCCCGCGGCGGTATTCCTCGAGGTTGCTCGCCCCGTCGCCGTCGAAATCCGCCGCCGCATCGGCGGCGTCCAGCGGGTTCAAAAAGGTCGGCCGCGCCAGCTCGAACAGGTCATCTATCCCATCCCGGTCCACGTCCAGCGGGAAGGCCCCGGGAACGCGTTGGACGCGATAAAATGCGGTTCGGGCCGGGGGACGGGCATCGCTCAGCACCTGCGGCCCCTCCTGCCCGAGCATCACCAACACCGGAACCCACGGCCCGGTGATCGCCTCCGCCCGGTGCAGCACGAAGTAATGCGCCGCGGAGCCGGTCACCTCGACCCGCGGTCGCCCGCCCGCATCCAGGCCGACCCGTTGAATCCTGAACTCTGGCGTCTGGGCTGTGGCGATCCCAAGCCCGCCGACGGCCAAGCCTCCCATCAGCGCGGCGCTGCCCCAGAACCGTCCTCCCGAGAACAGGCACGCGGAAAAGGCCGCGCCCTTCCGGCAAGGAATCTTGGGGGCTGTCTGGGTCATGATTGGACAAAACTGACCTTCCGTAAGAGCAAGTCAAGAAAAAAATTTGATGTCCTTCAAAGTGTCTAAACGACCGGTCGTCCGGACCGCTCGCCGAGAGGGTGCGGACCCCGGCCCTGGCCCCGCGCTCGCCGAAGTGGGCCGGGTCACCGGCCGCGGGCTTCTGTATCCGGTCTCCGGCGCACCCCTGCCCGCCGCGCGTCGCCACGCCGCGGCCGGGCTCAAAGCCGGGCTTCAAAGTTGCACCGGTTTCACCCGCTGCCCGTCGCGGATGCGATTGCCCGGATGCAGAATGACCGTTTCCCCCGGCTGCAGCCCTTCCAGGACCTGCACCTCTTGGGCGCCGGCCCGGCCGGCCTTGACCCTGCGCCGCCGGGCGCGGCCGTCCTCGACCACAAAGGCCGCCCAATCCCCGCCTTGACGGAAGAGCGCACCCGCCGGCACCCGGGTGACGGCGTCCGCCTCCCACACCACCACGCGGGCTTCAACGCGGTAGCCGTCGCCCAGGCCGCGGCGCGCCTCGGGCGGACTGAGCAGGTCGGCGATGACGTTGACGCGCTGTTCCTCGACACCCAGGGCGGAAACCTTGGTGAAAGCGGCCGGCTCGACCCGGCGCACGCGGGCCTGGAGGACCTGCGGACCGCCCCATTGATCCAGTTCGACCGGCGTGCCGGACGCCAGCGCCGCGCCGTCGCGGGAGAGCATCTCGATGACCACCTCGAGGTCGGCGGGGTTGCCAATTTCCATCAGCGGGGTGCCGGCGGTGACCGGCCGGGCACTGCGCTCGAACAGCCGCAGCACGCAGCCGTCGGCCGGGGCGCGGACCTCGACCAGCCGGTCCGCGGACGCGGCGGGATTCCCGCCCCCGGCAAACTCGGCCAGGGCCGCCTCGGCCTCGCGCAGGGTGCCTTCGGCCACGCCCAGCTCGCGCGCGGCGGTCTCGGCGCGCCACTGCATGGTTTCCAGCTCCTGGATGGAGACGGTCCCCTCGGCGAACAGGGTCTGGAAGCGGCGCAGTTCGTTGGTGGCAAACCGCAGGGCGGCGCGGGCGCGTTCGACCTGTTCGGCGGCGGCGGCGCGGCGGGCCTCGGCCAGTTCGCGACTGCGGGCATCCAGCAGGGCCGGCGGCAACGGCTCGATCACCGCCAGGACCGTCTCGCCCGCGCGCACCGGGTCGCCGGGGTCGAGGGTGATGCGGTGGAGCTGGCCGCTGACCGGGGCGGCGATCTGGTAGCGGTGCTGGATGCGGGTGCGGCCCTCCTCGGTGAGGACCACCCGCAGGGGGCCGCGCGTGACGGAGGCGGTTTCGACCGGGACCGGCCGCGGCCAGAAGCCGTAACCGATCAGGCCCAGCAGCGCCACCAGGGCCAGGGCGGGCAGCCAGCGCCGGGTGTGGCGTTGCAGCGAGCGGGGAGCGGAGGGGACGGAGGCGGGGGCGAGGCTCATGGGTTATTCAGGGGCCTTGAGGGCGCTGACCAGGTCCAGGCGGTTCAGTCGGCGGAGCACCACCAGCGCGGAGACGGTCGAGGCCACCAGCACGGCCAGCGTGGCAAAGGCGTAGTTGGCGGGGGTAAGGATCACCGGGATGCGCACGGTCTCGGTGTTGACCGCGCTGACGATGGCGGTGGCGAAACCGGTGCCGAGCGCCAGCCCGAGGGGCAGCGCCACGGCGCCCAGCAGGCTCAACTCGGTGAGCAACACCCCGCCGACCTCGCGCCGGGAAAAGCCGATGACCCGCAGCGTGGCCAGCTCGCGCGC
>JBBIJZ010000129.1:8129-9857 GCA_037445715.1 Verrucomicrobiales bacterium
CCCACGCTCAGGTCCTGCCGCTGGAGGGTGTCCCACTGGTAATCGAGCACGTAGGCCACCGAGTCGCGAAAGGCGTTGGGCACAATCAAAATGCCCGTGGCCAGCGCCAGCCCCGCCACGGTGAACAGCGCCTGCATGGGGCGGCGCTCGAGGTTGCGCACCGCAATGCGGAAGGTGTGCGACAGCCAGTGCGCCAGCCCGGTCCGCTCGACCCACGAGGGGCGGAAATGCGCCGGCGGCTCGGGGCGCATCGCTTGCGCCGGCGGCAGGCGTGCCGCCCGCCGCACCGCCCCCGCCACGCCCAGCAGTGCGGCCAGCGCGCAGACCCCCAGGGCCAGCCCCAGCGCCGAGTGGTCCAGCCGGAACTCGAGTTCGGGGAAGCGGAAGAAGTTGGTGTAAAGCCGCACCAACCGGTGCCCCAGCCCGCTGCCGCCGGCGGCGCCCAGGACTGTGCCCAACAGCACCATCACCAGCGCGAACTTCAGGTAGTGCCAGGCCACGGAGCGGTTGCTGAAACCGAAGGCCTTGAGGATGGCGATCTGCTCCCGCTGCAGGTTCAGCAGGCGCGAAAGGATGGCGTTGGTCATGAACGCCGCCACGCTCAGGAACACCACCGGGAAACCCACCGAGAGCGTCCGCAGCACGCGGATTTCGTCCGAGACGCGGATGTTCGAGGGGTGATCGGCCCGGCCGTGAGCGCCGCGGCCGCCGTAGGGTTCGAGCAGCCGGTCCACCGCGGCGATGACCGCCTTCTCGGCCGCGTCCGGCTCGAGGGTGAGGGCCGCGTGGTTGAAGGCGTCCTCGAGATCAAACGCCGCCGCCACCTCGCGGTAGGGCATCCAGAAGATGCCGTAGGTGCGATTGTCCGGCAGGGCCGCGCCGGGCCGCGATTCAAAGATGTATTCGGGGGAGAGCACGATGCCCGCCACCCGCAACGACTGCCGCCGACCGTTTAACAGCAGGGTCACCGTGTCGCCCGGCTGGAGGGCGTTGGCCTCGGCGAAGGCCTCGCCCACCAGCACCTCGCCCCGGCCGTCCGGGCTCAACCCGGGGCCGCGCCGGAGAAACAGCCGGTTCAGCCGCGGCTCGCCCGTGTCCGGCAGGGACCGCACCAGCCCGCTGGCCGGTTCGTCCAACCCGGCCAGGTCCAGCGTGACCTGCATGGCAATGCCGGTCTCGACCTCGGCCACGCCGGGCAGGGCGCGCAGGCGGTCGGCGACACCCCGCGGGGCGCGTTTGAGCGTGGCGAAGACCTCGGCGAAGCGGTGGGTCTGGTAGTAGCCGGCGCGGGCGCTGTCCAGCGAGTGGATCAGACTGCGGGCCATGATCATCATGGCCAGCCCGCAGGCCATGACCAGGGCCACGGCGACGGTCTGGCCCTTCATGCGGCCCAGGTCGCGCACCAGTTTGCGGTCGAGCGGGGAGAGCTTCACCAGTGCAGGCTCGCGGCGGGGGCGCGCTGCGGGTTGGCGTGGAGCTGTGCCACGCGGCCGTCCTTGAGGTGGATCACGCGGTCGGCCATGTCGGCCAGCACGGCGTTGTGGGTGATGATGACGGTGAGGGTGCCCAGCTCGCGGTTGACCCGCTCGATGGCCTCGAGCACCACCACGCCGGTCTTGAGGTCCAGGGCGCCGGTCGGTTCATCGCACAACAGCACCTCCGGGCGCTTGGCGATGGCGCGGGCGATGGCCACCCGCTGCTGCTCGCCGCCGGAAAGCTGGGCCGGGA
>JBBIJZ010000130.1:0-9683 GCA_037445715.1 Verrucomicrobiales bacterium
GCCGAAGCGCCCGGAGCCAAACCCGGGCGGCGGTCCGAAATCCGGCGGCGGCCCAAAACCGTCCGGCGGTCCGGACGGCGGCGGGCCGTCCAGGTCCGGCGCCGGATGGCGCGGGGCCTCCGGCGGGACGGGCGCGCGGGGAGCTTCGGCGTTGACGGACGGGCGCTCCGCGGGCGCGGGCGCGGGCCGGCCCACCAATGGGGCGGCCCCCAGGAGGCTCAGGGCCAGGGCGAAGTGAAGGCTGGGTTGCGACCAAGTATGCATTCGATGACCCCGATGACGAGCCGCGCCGGGGCAAGGTTTCAGCGAACTCCGCGTAAGGGGTGGAACCGGCTACCAGCCTGCCCCGGTCGGCAAGCTGCCGACCGGCCGCCGGGAAACCGGTTGTCCGGTTTGGGTGAGAACGCTGTCCCATATCCCGGCGGTCTGACCGCCGGCCAGGTTGCCCGTTCCACCCGTGCTGGAAAGCGGCCGCCAGCGGCCGCCCTCCAAACGCTGCTGCGAGCGGGGCGCGCCCGAAGCGGCGCGAAGCGTGCGGTGTGCCTGCCCTTCCTCGGCAGGCGGGCGCCGACTTGCCGGCGCGATGGTGCGATGCACGGCGCGGGCGCTCCCCGAAATCGGTCCGCCGTCAGGTTACCGCCGGGCCACGGCGCCGTTGGACAGGGGCGGCTCGAAATGCACCACCAGCTCGCCAGGCCGGGCATAGCCGAGACGCTCGCGGATGAAGCGTTCCATGGCCAGCGGGCTGTTGGTCAGGGCCTGGATTTGCGCCCGCAACGCCTCCCCGCGCCGCCGGGCTTCTCGCGCCTGTTGCTCCAGGTGCAGACGCTCCGCCTGCAGGGCCTCGTTGCGCTGGATTTCGGGCAGATACCACAGACCGACGGCAACGGCCACCGCCGCGAAGGTCAGCAGGAGCAGGACGCCACTGAGCCGGCTCCAGATGGTCGGTACCTGCATTTGCCGGTCAGTGAATCACAAGGGCACGGCGGAGAAAAGGCCTGATTTGCCGGCGGGGCCGCCCGGCGGTCCGGCGGTGACACATTCCCGTTGCCCGCGGCGGGGGCCGCCGCTTAATTGCGCCATGCGCGTGCGGTTGCTGTTCGGTCCGGCCGGCTCCGGGAAAACCCGGCGGTGCCTGGCCGAAATTCGCGCCGCCCTGGCTGCCGCGCCGGAAGGTCCGCCGCTGCTGTTCCTGGCGCCCAAGCAGGCCACCTACCAGATCGAACGCCAGTTGCTGGCCGACCCCGCGCTGGCCGGCTTCACCCGCCTGCACATCCTGTCGTTTGACCGGCTGGCCGTCCGGGTACTGCGCGAACTGGGGCGGCCCGCGCCCGAGCTGCTGGCCGAAGAGGGCCGCTTGATGGTCCTGCGCGCGCTGCTCCACACCCACCGCGAGCGGCTCCACATTTTCCGCGCCTCGGCGCGGCTGGCCGGATTCGCCGCCGAGCTGAGCCGGCTGCTGCGGCTTTTTCAACATCACCGGGTCACCCCCGGACAACTGGACGAACTGGCGCGCCGACCCGCGTTGTCCGCCCCGCTGCGCGGCAAGCTGGCCGACCTGGCGCTCCTGCTCGCCGCCTACCAGCAATGGCTCGCGGCGCACGGCCTGCAGGATGCCGAGGTGCTGCCGGACGCGGCGGCCGCCGCCCTGCGCTCCGCGCGCGACGTTTTTCCGCCGGCGCTGTGTTTCGCGGGCCTGTGGCTGGACGGCTTCGCGGAGATGACCCCGCAGGAAATCGAACTGCTGGCAGCCCTGCTGCCGGCCGTGGAACAGGCCACGCTGGCCTTCTGCCTGGAGGCGCCGCCCCCGGACGAAACCCACTGGCTTTCCCCGTGGACGACGGTCAGTGACACCGTCCGCCGGCTGCGGACCCGCCTGGCGGAACTGCCCGGGGCCGCGCTCGAAATCGAAACCCTCCCCCGCGCCGCGGGGCGCGGTCGGTTTGCCGCCGCCCCGGCGCTGCAACACCTCGAGGCGCACTGGGCCGCGCCGCGGGCGTTTGCGGCCGACCCCGCCCCGGCGGTGCGCGTCTTCGAGTGCCGCGACCCCGAGCAGGAGGTCGTCACCGCCGCGCGGGAAATATTGCGGTTTGTGCGCGCGACCGGGGCGCGGTTTCGGGACACGGCGGTGTTGCTGCGCCACCTGGAGGGTTACCCCGAGTTGATCCGCCGGGTGTTCCGCCGCTATGAAATCCCGTTCTTCCTGGACCGGCGCGAATCGGTGGCCCACCACCCGCTGGCCGAACTGACCCGCAGTGCGCTGCGCACGGTGGCCTTCGACTGGCGGCACGCGGACTGGTTCAGCGCGCTCAAAACCGGGCTGGTCTCGCCGCCGGCCGCGGCGCTGGACCGCCTGGAAAACGAGGCCCTGGCGCGCGGTTGGCAGGGGGGGCTGTGGCGTCAACCGCTGGTCATCCCCGAGCAACCCGACCTGGCGGCGCGCCTCGAGGCCTTGCGGGCGCAAATTGTGCCGCCGTTCGAGCGTCTGGCGCGGGACCTCACCCTCGCCCCGCCCACCGGCGCGGAACTGGCCGACGCGCTGGCGCGTTTCTGGGACGCGCTGGGCGTCGAGGCCGAACTGGCCCGCTGGGCCGCGGCCGCGCCGGCGTCCGCCGACCGGGCCGCGCCGGCCGGGGCGGTGCACCGCACGGTGTGGGAGCAGATGCAACTGTGGCTGGAAAACCTGCGCCTGGCCTTCCCCACCGAGCGCTGGCCGCTGCGCGAGTGGTTGCCGGTGCTCGAGGCCGGGCTGGCCCGGCTGACGGTGGGGGTGATCCCGCCGGCGTTGGACCAGGTGCTGGTGGGCGCGGTGGACCGCTCCCGCAATCCGGACCTGCGCCTGGTGGTCGCGCTGGGCTTCAACGAGGGCGTCTTCCCCGCCGTGCCGGCCGCCCCGCCGTTGTTGAGCGACCCCGAGCAGCGCGAGCTGGGCGCGCAGGGGCTGGACCTGGGCACGGACCGCTGTCGTGGCCTGGGCCGCGAGCGGTACCTGGGCTACATCGCCTGCACCCGCGCGAGCGAACGGCTGGTGCTCACCCATGCCCGCGCGGACCTTGCCGGGCGTCCGCTGGGTCCTTCGCCATGGCTCAGCCGCCTGCAACAGCTTTACCCGCAACTGGCCATTGAACCGGCCCGCGCTCCCACCGGCGCGGCGGAGGTGCTGCATGCCGGCGAAATAGTTCAGGCCGGGCTGCGCCCCGAAGTCGCGGCCGCGCCGGAGCTGGCGCGCCTCTGGGAAGCGGCGGGCTGGACCCCCGAAGCGGTGACCCGCTGGCGGACCGCCGCGGCGGAGACGGAAATCCGGCTGGCGCCCGCCCTGGCGGCACGGCTCTACGGCCCGGGCGGCGTGCGGGTGTCGGTAAGCAAACTGGAGCAGTTTGCGGCCTGTCCGTTCCGGTTCTTCGTGGCGGTGGGCTTGCGCGCGGACGAGCGGCGACGGTTCGAGGTGGACGCCCGCCAGCGGGGCAGTTTCCAGCACGAGGTGTTGCGGCGCTTCCACGAAAGGGCCCGGACGGAAGGGCGACGCTGGCGGGATTTCACGCCGGAGAAGGCCCGGGAGCGCCTCGGAGAAATTGCCGGGGAGGTGGCCACGGAGTTCGGCGGCGGGTTGTTTGCGGCGGACGAGGCCGGCCTGTTGAGTGCGGAGGCCCTCACGACGCAGTTGCAGGACTTTGTGGCCGTGTTGGTGCACTGGATGCGCGCGGGCAACGTGTTCGACCCCGTGGCCGCGGAACTGGCCTTCGGCGGCGCGGACGGCCGGTTGCCCGCCTGGACGCTGCCGCTGCCCACGGGGGGCGAGTTGCGGCTCAGCGGCCAGGTGGACCGGGTGGACGTGGCGCCGGCGCCGAAGCCGGGGACGGTGTGGTGCGTGGTGCACGATTACAAGTCCAGCGCGCATCAGTTCGATCCGGTGCTCTTCGAGCACGGCATCCAACTGCAACTGCCGGCCTACCTGGCCGCGGTGTGCGCGGTGGGGTTGCCGGCGGACGCTCTGCCCGCGGGGGCGGCGCCCGCGCCGGCCGGGCGGCTGCAACCGGCGGGCTTTTTCTACGTGAACCTGCGCGGGAAATTTGCGTCCGGGAACTCCCGCCGGGAGGTGCTGGACGTTCCACCGGAGGAACTCCGCGCCGCCTACAAGCACCGCGGGCGATTCAGCCGCGCGGCCCGGGAAGCGCTCGGCGCCCGGCCCGAGGACGGCGGCGCAGGACAGTTCCAATTCAACCTGCGGCAGGACGGCACGCTGGCAGCCCGTGGCAACGACGCCATGGAACCCGGGGACTTCGCCGCCCTCCTGGCCCGGCTGCAAGCGAAGCTGGTGGAACTGGCCGGGCGCATCCTGGCCGGTGAAGCGGCGGTGGACCCGTACCAAAAAAACAACTCCCAGCAGGCCTGCGCCCAGTGCGGCTTTGCCGCCATTTGCCGCATTGACCCCTGGACGCACCGGTTCCGCCGGCTGCCCAGGACGACGCGGATGCCCGAGGCGGTTTGAGCACGCTTGCGCACCGCCCCGTGACGTTCGCGGACCGGCCGGGTCGGCAACGGCTTCGACGCGGCAAGTCCGGGATTGCCCGACCGGAGCGACCGGCGCAGGCTCGCCGCCGGCGCCCCCGCCGACCGTAGCGGTGAGGAACACTTGCCGGCAACCGGCCCGGGGGCACCGATAAACACAGCGCAGCACCGCATGCCACATCGCCTCTTGAGCGCCGAGGAAGCCGCCCGCTACCTGCACCTGGGCCGGGCGGAATTCGAGCGCCTGGTCCGGGACGGCCAAATCCCCGGCGAGCAGCGCGGCGGCCGGCGGGTGTTTCGCCTGGTGGACATTGATGCCTGGGCCTCGCGGCGCATCCTCGAAGCCGAGGCCCGCGACCTGGCCCGATTGAACCGCCCGCCCGCAACCGGCCCGGCGGCGGAGACCGTGCGGCTGGCCGACCTGGTCCGGCCCGAACTCATCGCCCCGGCGCTGCCCGCGAAGACCCGGGCCTCCGTGTTGCGCGAAATGGTGGCGCTGGTGGACCGGGCGGGCTGGGTGTGCGATGCCCGGGCGTTGCTGGAGACCCTCGAGGCGCGGGAGGCGTTGTGTCCCACGGCCGTGCCGGGCGGGGTGGCCTTTCTGCATCCGCGCAGCCCGCAGCCGGACCTGTTTGTGGCCTCGCTGCTGGCGCTGGGGCGCACGGTGCAACCCATCCATTTCGGCGCGCCGGACGGCCGGCCCACGGACCTGTTTTTCCTGCTGGGCTGCCACGAGGAAGCCGGGCACCTGCACCTGCTGGCCCGCCTGTGCCTGATGGCCCAAAAGACCGACCTGCTCGAGCAGTTGCGCGCCGCGCCGGCCGAGCCGGAGGCCCTGCTCCGGGTGCTCCTGGACGCCGAGGCCGCGGCCCTGGCGGCCGCCACCCGGGCCGGCTAACCGGAACTTGCCCGCAGCCGGGGTCGCGAGAATATTGGGGACATGAAAACCGGATGGAACTGGTGGCCCCAATGGCGTTGGACCGCGTGGAGCGCGCTCGCCGCGGGGTTGGCGCTGAATGCGCCGGTGCTGTCGGGCGAGGCGGTGGACGGCGGGAAGGAAACGAAACCTGCCAGCGGCTGCGTCTGCACCACCGCCAGGGCCGGGACAGCCCAACCGGCCAGGACCGCGAAGCCCGCCAAAACCTCCCGGACGGAGAAAGCCGCCCGGGCCAAGGCCAAGGCCACGAAGCCCGAGCCGCGCGAAATCACCGGCTCGCACCTCAAGCAACGGGTGGTGTTGCGGCGCTTCCCGGAAACCATTTCGCCGGTCGAGGTGTTCGACCGCGAGCAGCTCGAGCGGCGGGGCGAGGCCACGCTGAGCGGGTTCCTGAGCCGGCAGGCGACTTTTCGCTGAGCGCCCGTACCGGGGCGATGCCGGACCCGGCCCGGGCGCGCGGACGCGGGTGGGTTGACGGCCGGCCGCTCTCGCGGGCCGACTACCGGAAATCGCGCCGGTAGCGCTCGCGATGGGCGAGCACGCCCTCGACGTAGGCCCGGGTGGAGGGAAACCCGATGGCGTCACGGAAGGCGGTGCCGTTGGTGCCGGCGGCGCGGGTCCACTTGAGCACGTTGCCGCGGCCGGCGTTGTAATCGGCCAGGGCGAACACCTCCGGCGCGTCGGTGCGGGCGTAACGTTGAAGGAGTTTGGCCAGGTACCAGGTGCCGGCCAGGAGGTTCGTGCGGGGGTCCAGGAGGTGCGTTTCGGGCAGCGGATAAACGCCCGCGCTTTCGGCCCATTCCTGGGCCGCGGCGTCGGTGACCTGCATCAACCCCAGCTCGCCCGCGGCACCCCGCGCGTGGGCGTGAAACCGGCTTTCGCGCCAAACCACCGCCTTGACCAGGGCCGGGTCCACCCCGTGTTGCGCCGCGACGGCGCGGATGAGCGGGTCGTAGCGGTGGGTCAGACGCGCGGTGGTCCACCACCCCCACCCCGCCGCGACGGCCAGCGCGATGAGCAGCCCGAGCCCTCCCCACCACCGCCGGCGAGCGGCGCGGCCGGTGCGGGCGGAGCGGGCGGACGGGCGGGGCATGGTGCGCGAACGGACGGGGCCGGGCGGGTGCGGGGCGGTCACCGAATCCACCGCAGCCGCGCGGCGAAGACGTAGTAGAGCGTGGGCATGACCAGGAGCGTGAGCACGGTGGCGAACAACAGACCGAAGATGTGCACCGCCGTCAACGGCCGCCACAATTCGCCGCCGGAGATGGCCAGGGGGACCAGGCCGCCCACCGTGGCCAGCACCGTGACCAGCACCGCGCGCAGGCGCACCAGCCCGGCCTGCACCAGCGCCGTCTTCAACTCCAGCCCCTGCGCCCGCGCCTCCTCGATGAAATCGTTGAGCACGATGATGTGGCTGACGATCACCCCGGCCAGGCTCACCATGCCCAGCAGGGCCATGAAGCCCAGGGGCGCCTGAAAAACCGTCAGCCCCACGAAGGCCCCCACCAACCCCAGCGGCACCGTCAGCAGCACCACCACCGCCTTGAGCACCGAGTTGAACTGCGCGACCAGCGCCAGCGCGATCAAGGCCAGCGACACCGCCATGACCACGCCCATCTCGACCCGGCTCTGCCGCAATTCCTTTTCCTCGCCGGCGAATTCGAGCCGGTAGCCCGGCGGCAGGGGCAGGGCCCGGAGCGGCGCGCGCGCCCGGGCCACCACGCGGGAGGCCAGCTCGCCGCTGCGGGCGTAGGCCTTGACCGTGACCGCGCGCCACTGGTTGAAGCGGGCCAGCGTGGCGTACTCGGGCTGCAACCGCAGCGTGGCGATGTGGTTGAGCGGCACCAGTTCGCCGCGCGGCGAACGCACGTAGAGCGTGGCAATCTTGTCCGCCTCGTTGCGGTCCTCGACCCGGAGCCGGATCACCACCGGGATGAGGTGGTCGCCGTCGCGCAACTCGGTCACCGGCAGGCCGTGGAAGGCGGACTGGGCCAGTTGGCCGATCTGGGCGTTGCTGATGCCCAGGGCGTTGGCCCGCTCCTGGTCAATGGCGATCTGCAGGACCGGCATCCGCCGGCCCAGGTCGTCATGCACGTGGTAGGCGCCGGCCTCGCGCAACACCGCCGCCACGCGGTCGGCCAGCCCGCGC
The DNA here is from genome assembly GCA_037445715.1 of Verrucomicrobiales bacterium. GTDB lineage: Bacteria > Verrucomicrobiota > Verrucomicrobiia > Limisphaerales > J093 > DSVZ01. The sequence goes on from JBBIJZ010000130.1 coordinate 7,596, forward strand.
AAGGTGTCCGGGTCCGTGCCCGTGAGGCGGATTTGAATGGGCGTCTCGACCGGCGGGCCCTGTTCCAACTGGCGGACCACGCAACGGGCGCCGGCGATCTCGCGGTCGAGCCGGGCGCGCAGGCGCGGCAACAGCGCCGGCACGTCGCGGGCCTGCCAGGTGTTCACGAGCACCTGGCCGAGGAACCCGCCGGGCTCCCGGGGGTTGAGGTTGTAGTACACCCGCGGCGCGGTGCCGCCCGAGAACACGGCGGCGCTCGCCACTTCCGGCTGCTCCGCCAGCACGCGCATCACCTGGCGACAGACCTCCCGCGTTTGCACGATCGAGGCCGATTCCGGCAGGTCAATGTCCACCAGCAACTGGTTGCGCTCGGCCGGGGGGAAGAACTGCTGTCCGAAGAACGGCACCAGGCCGAAACTCGCCGCCCACAGCCCGTACGCCGCCAGCAGCGTCCGCCCCGGCCGCTCCAGGGCCCGCTCCAGCCAGCCGCGGTACCGCGGCAGGAGCGCCGCCAGCGCGCGGTCCACCGGCCGGAACAGCGGGAAGGAGCGCACCTCGGCGCCCTCCTCCCAGCTCTTCTGCCCGCGCAACAGGTGATACCCCAGCAGCGGGATGAAGGTCATGGACACCAGGCGCGAGGCGGCCAGGGCGAGGGTGACCACCACCGGCAACGCCAGGATAAACGCGCCCTTGTCGCCGGGCAGCCCGGCCAGCGGCAGAAACGCGGCGATGTTGATGACCGTGGCGAAGAGGATGGCGCGGCGCAGTTTGAACGGCCCCAGCCACGCCGCCACGCCCCGCGGCCGGCCGTGGGCCAGTTCGCGATTGATCCCGTCGGAGGCCACAACCGGGTCGTCCACCAGCATCCCCAGGGCGAGGATGAGCGAGGCGATGGAAATCTGGTGCAGCGGCACGCCCAGCACATGCATGCCGGCCAGGGTCAGCGCCACGGTCAGCGGGATGGCCGTGGCCACGACCAGCGCCGAGCGGCCGTCCATGAGCCCCAACGCCACCAGCACCACCACCCCGACCGCCTCGAGGAAACAGCGGGTGAACTGGCCGATGCGCTGCGCCACCGCCCGGGGCTGGTCCGAGAGGGTGAGCACCTCGACGCCCTCGGGCAGCCGCGGCGGTCCCTCCCGGCGCAGGGCCGCCACCACGCCCTGTACCTGACGGTTGAACTCGCCGATGTTGTGGCCGTACTTCATCTCCACGGCCAACAGCACCGCCCGCCGGGGCGCGAGCGGTTCGGCCGGCCGGGTGCGGTGGAGCACGTCCACCTGGAAGCGGATGGGGTTCTCGTAACCGGGGCGCACCTCGAACAGGTCCCGCAGGTACACCGGCAGGCCGGTGCCGGCGGTGGCGCGGGTCCAGGCCTCCAGCCCGCGCGCGCCCGCCACGCCGATGACCGTTTGGCGCAGGTCCTCGGCGAACCGCCGCCGGCCCTCGACCGGGTCGGCCGTGCCGAATTCCCCGGTCAGTTGCACGGGGAAGCTCTGCCCCTCGGTGCGCAACACGCCGCCGGGGATGATGGCGTTGCGGGTGGCGATGGCGCGCATGACCAGCGTCGGGTCCAGCCGGTACCCCTCGACGTTGAGCAGGGAGTAGAGCAGGTACACCACCTCCGGCACGTTGCCCAGGAGGCGCACGCGCCCCACGCTGGACACCTGCCGCAGGTCGTCCCGCAACGCCTCGGCCGCGCGCTCCAGTTCCCGGTAGGTGTAGCGGGGCGGCGTGGTGCGGCGCACCTGGGCCAGCAGCGTGGCGTCGTCATCCTCGCCCAGCAGGATGAACGCGCCGCCGAAATCCGGGTGCAACTCCCCGTCACTGCCGGCCACCTGGCGCTGGAAGTCCCGGAGAAAGGCCTCCAGCTCCGCCCGCCCGGCCCGGGTGGCAAACTCGGCCAGGATGAACGCCGCGCCGCGATCAATGCGCGGCGGCGCCGCGGCCAGTCCCGCCGCCAGGAGCGCCTCGACGAATTGCTGCTGCAGCCGCGTGCGGTAGCCGCTTTCGATGTCCGGCGGAAAAAACGCCGCCGCCGCGGCGCGCCCGGCGGGCGACTCCCCCGCGCGCAGGCGCTCGAGCCGC
>JBBIJZ010000131.1:0-2857 GCA_037445715.1 Verrucomicrobiales bacterium
GCGCGGGAGATCGAGGTGCGGGCGGACGGCGAGGTGGCGGCGCGTTGAAGGGCCGAGGGGGCGGCCACGACGGTTGTGCCGCGGCAAAGTCAGGCTCGCCTGCCGGGCGGGCACGGCCTACTTCTCGCCGCAAAACCACTTTTCGGGGCATGGGCCTGCTTGGGGTTGTGGCTGTGGGGAGCCTCGCCACCGCAGCGGCCTTTCCTTCGAACCATTGACGTGTGCCAACGCGACGAGTTTCTGCCGGAGCCCTTGGCCGTCGGCGCGCTGGCGGGCGAGTTCGGAATCGGGACTCGGTCCCGACGAAGAACGGCAAATTGGGCACGCGGCTGCCGGGCCTCGTTCGTAAGAGGCCCAGCAGCTCCCCCTTTGCGGCGGGCGCTCATCACCTTGAGCTTCACCATAGGGGGGCACGAACTGCCCGGCCTTTCCCCGCCTTGAGTCCATTTCCCCTTGCCCTACGGCCCCGCCAGCGGTTTCCTGCAAAGCCAAGCAAAGCGTATGGGCGCTCTGGCTGAATCGCGGGAACCGCAGGGGTATCCTTCCACCCACTGGTCGCTCATTTTTCAGGCCACGTTGCCGGAGCAGCAGGCCGGCGAGGGCGCGCTCAACCGCCTGCTCGCCCGGTATTACGCGCCGCTGCTGGCCCACGTGGAGTTCCGCTTCCGGCTCCCGCGGGAGGCGGCGGAAGACCTCCTCCAGGGCTTCATTTTCCGCAACGTCCTTGCCCGCCAATGCCTGGCCCGGCGGACCGGACCCGCGGCCGTTTCCGTACCTTCCTGCTGAACGTCCTGGACAACTACGTGAAGGACGAATTGCGCGCCCGAGATTGCGCCCGACGCCGGCCCCCCGGCGGGTGGGTGGCGCTGGACGAGGCTCCCGCAGCGGAGGAGCGCCACCCCGCGCCCCACGGCGGCGATCCGTTCGACCGCGAATGGGCCCTGACCGTGCTGGCCGAGGCCGAGGCGGAGACGCGCCGGTTTTACGAGTCCTAGGACCGCCGCGATACCGGGGGCGCGTTTCACGACGCGGTGCTGGCGCCCCTGATGGACGGGGTGGCGCGGCCCGGCGATGAGGAAATCGCGAGGCGGCACGGGTTCGAGAGTGCACGCCAGGCCAGCAACGCGATCATCACGGCCAAGCGGCAGTTCGGGAAAATCCTGCGCGACGTGGTGGCGCGCTACGCGGAAAACGACGCGGATGTGGATGCCGAATTGCGCGAGTTGATGGCCGTCTTCTCGCGGTGAGGCCGCCGGACGGCGGCGGAGGTTCGGGACTCGCGGCGCCCGCTCCCCAAGCGGGCTTTGCGCTGTCAACGTGCGGAGACTGTTTTAGCAGGAAAGGCTACCGCGCCGCCGTACATGTGTTGAAGGAATTGCCTGCTGAACCATCATCGCCTTCGCCGTCGTCCCCCCGCCGGCCGGCCTGCCGAGTTGCTGGCCCTCGGCCTGGCAGCGGCCCGTCCTTGGAGACCGGAGGAACTCGCCGCGGCCTGGGAATACCACCTGTCCGCTCCGCTCCAGTTCGACCTGGGCGGCCTGGATCCGGCCCGGGCCCGTGAGTTGCGCGACCTTTCCGCCGCACAAGGCCTGCTGCTCGCCAGCCTGCGCGGCCTCCTGCAACACCCCGTCCCGCCGCTGGAACTGCTGGAAATGGTGAAGGACTTCGCCAAGGCGTGCCTGTGCGCGCCGGACCCGCCGTTACCCCCGGAACTCGCCGGCGCGCTGTACCACCTGGTCATGGCCGTGGCGCTGAGCCGGCTGGGCGAACGCATCACGAACCTGGGGGATGCGGAAATCCTGAGCGGACTCGACTGGGCCATGGCACGGCCGTGGCTGGACAAGGCCAGCCGGGCCACTCTTGCACGGGCGCGGCGGCTTGTGGCTGAATCCGGCCCAGCGCCGGACGCGGGACATGGCTGACCAACCACCAACCGATCCTCCTGAGGGCGGCATCCCGGTTTCGCGCTTCGCCGATTCGCTGCACCAATTTGTCAGCCCGGAAGCGCTCGCTGCGCCGGCCCGGCCCGGCGTGGCCGGGCGCTTTGACCGTTACGAAATTCTGCGCCCGCTCGGACGGGGAAGCATGGGGGTGGTGCTGCTGGCGCGCGATCCGGCGTCGTCCACGCTGGTCGCGCTCAAAGTGCTGCGCGCGGAACTGGTGGGAAACACCGTCGCCGTCCGGCGCTTCCTCGCGGAGGCGCGGCTCATGCGGCAACTGCCCCACGCGGGCATCGTACCGGTTTTGGAGGTGGGCGAGCACGCGGGCACGCCGTGGTTCGCCATGCCGTATTTCGAGCGCGGCAGCCTGGCCGCGTTGCTTGAGCCCGGCCGACCACTGTCGCGGGAGCAAACGCTGGCCATCGCCGGGCGGGTGGCGGAGGCGCTCGCCCACGCCCACCGGCACGGCATCATCCACCGCGACCTCAAGCCGGCGAACATCCTGAGCGGGGCGGACGGCGCGCCGCGCGTCTCGGACTTCGGGTTGGCCCGGACGGTGTTCAACGACGCCCTGGTCCACCCGGAGCACGGCCATTGCGAAGGCACCGCGCCCTACATGTCGCCAGCCGTGGCGCGCGGCGAGGCCGAGGACACGCGCTGCGACATCTACTCCTTCGGCGCGGTCCTGTACGAAATGCTCACCGGACGCCCGCCTTACCAGGGTACGGACCCGGGGGCCATCCTCGCGCAAATCCGCACCGGGCCGCCGCCGCCCATCCGCACCTTGAACCCAAAGGCGGACGAAGGGCTGGCGCGGATCGCGGAGGACGCGATGGCCCGCGAACTGCGCGACCGCTACGCGCACATGGCGGACGTGGCACAGGATTTGGAGCGCGTGGCGCGCGGGCGCGCGCCGC